>JAKOPZ010000138.1 GCA_029778615.1 Chloroflexota bacterium
CCTTCTTGGTCTTGCTGTCCCAACCCAAGAGTTCTACTTTGTCATTGTGCTTGGCATTCCAATAGTTCACGCCTGCCTGAAAGCCCCACATGAAATCTTCTACCGGCGGAATCTGCACGCCACCGAACGTTCCCACTTTCTTGGTCTTGCTCACGCCCGCCGCAAGATAACCCGCCAAGAACGCCGCTTGCTCTGTACGGAATGTCAGCCCCAGCGTGTTCGGAATCTCGGTCGCAGAACCGCAGTCCTTTCCCTCGACCGCTGTCCCAAAACAATCCGGATACGCATAGTCCACAATCGCATACTTGATATCCGGATTTGCTTTCGCCGCTTTCGCCGTGTCCAAACCCAGCAAGAACCCGACCGTCACTATCATGTTGTATTTCTGTGTCACGAACTCTTGCAGGTTCTTTTCGTAATCCGTCGGCTGTCGCGATTGCAGGTATTTCGAGTCCGCCGAAATCCCCAACTCTTTAATCGCGCGGTTCAATCCTTCAATCGAAGTCGCATTGAACGACTTGTCATCCGGTCCACCTACGTCCGTCACCAAGCCGACTTTGATGGCAGCTGCGCCTGATGCCGCTGTCGGTGCGGGCGCACTGGTGGGTGCAGGCGCACTGGTGGGTGCGGGCGCACTGGTGGGTGGCACTGCGGTTGGCTGTGGTGCGCTCGTCGGCGCAGGCGCGCTAGTCGGTGCCGGTGCAGGCGTTGCTGCAGGACCACATGCCGCAATCACGATGCTGATAACAAACATCAGCGCAATAACTTTCAAAACCTTACTATTCATCTTCTCCTCCATATTGGTTCATGCTCGATAAATGCGTCGAGCTGCGCGCAAATCTCATTGGTCGAGGCGTCTCCGTGTGGAATGTCTCGGGAAAAGGACACCCCCTTTCTCAAAACGGGATTGAAGCATCGAGGGGTAAATGTCAACCTCATTGTTGTCATTAAAGGGTGGAGCAAAATTGAGCGTCGCCGTTGCGGGGAAGGTCATCTCTAGATAACTTGCGGACAAGCAACGTACTCGTGAACTCGAACGATTATAACAAAGAACAAAAAAAGGGGCAACGCGATTTCACGCGAATTGTTAACCCGCAGTGGCATTGAGTGCGCCGCGCAGCCGCGTCAAATTAACGCGCAGTTGCTGAATATCGACGGCGGACAAAATTTTCCACGGCGCGAAAAAATATTCGTTCGTCCTTTCTTCCACCTCAGCGTGGATTGCCTGTCCTTGCGCGGTCACGCGATACTCGTCGCCGTCCGCGCGTTCGAGCCAGCCGCGCCACGCTAACGCATTCAACGCGTCCGCAAATTCGGTGCGCGCATAACCGCGATAATGCAATTGGTCAAACAGCGCGGGGGCATTCGTCGCCCGTGCCGTTGCCACAAACGCGAACGTTTCCCATTCATAACCCAAAACACCGGTGGGCTGCCACGCCGCCATATGCGCGTCATCCCGAAACGCGTTCAAGTCTTCCAGATATTGGAAAATTTTTCCGAGCGTGGAAATTTCTTGAAGCGGCGCGCGGCGGCGGGAATGCGCGAGGCACCAAGTATGTTCCGTCGTGAGACTCGCGTCAATCAACGCGCGGAGTGTTTTTTCCGTTTCCACAATCTCCACGCGCACCCATTCTTCGGGACGCAATTGTTCCAACCAACCTCGCCGCCGCGCAAAAATTTTATCCAGCATCTCGCGTCCCGCGTCCGTCAACGCGTATTCTTGGCGCGCGTTGCGGTCGAACCACTTTTCGCTCGCCATCAAATCCAAGAGCGCTTGCGCCAGGCGTTCCGCTGCGTAGGTATCGCGCACGCGCAAGTTCTGTCCCGTCAACGGTTCCGGCTCGAACTCCGCCGCTTGCACCATGAACCAACCGGGACTTTCGGCGTACCCGCTGCGCACCGCCAAAAGCGGCGCGAGTGGTGCGGTTTCGTTCAAGCGCACGCGTATCGTACTCAACGCGTTGTAAAACGCGCCTGCCACCTCTTCGAGCAAGTCGTACCATTCGGTTTCGAGATGCGGTTCCATCAGTCTGTTTCCTCCGCGCAAATTCCAACAAGGTTTTATGCTAGAATATGCGGCGATGCGTTTTGATATTTTTACATTGTTCCCCGGCATGTTCGCGGGTGTGTTTGATGATAGTATCTTGCAGCGCGCCCGCGCCTCCGGACGCCTCGAAATTTTTCTGCATGACATTCGCGCGTTTACGCATGACAAACATCATGTCACCGACGAAGCGGCGTATGGCGGCGGCGGAATGGTGATGAAACCCGAACCTATTTTTGACGCGGTGGAAACGATTTTAGGAAAAAATGCAGCTGACCGTCCACCGTTGATATTGCTTACGCCGCAAGGACGCGTGTTCAATACAAACATTGCGCGCACACTCGCGCAGCAGCCGCAGCTCGCGTTATTGTGCGGACGTTACGAAGGCATTGACGAACGCGTGCGCGTGTTGGTGAACGATGAAATCTCAATTGGCGATTATGTTTTGACAGGCGGTGAAATTCCCGCGATGGTGTTGGTGGATGCTATCGCGCGTTTTTTGCCGGGCGTTGTCGGCGACGCGGATGCCCCGCATCAGGACTCGCACGCAACGGGTTTGCTGGAACATCCGCATTATACGCGTCCGCTCGAATTTCGCGGAATGCGCGTGCCCGAAATTCTCCTTTCGGGACATCACGCGCACGTGGAACGCTGGCGGCGCAATGAATCACTCCGCCGCACGTTTGAACGCCGCCCCGATTTGTTGGCGCACGCGCAGCTCTCGGAAACCGACAAAAATTTTTTGCGCGAATTGGGCTGGAGTGAAATGTAAGACGGGCTACCGCAGGAGGCAACATGGCAAAAGAGAAAAGCAAAAAAGCCAAGCCACACGGCAAAGCAACCGCACAGGCGAAAATGCGTCATGCGGAACAGGCGTTAAAAGGCGCAGCACAAATGTCGCGCGGCGAGGACAGCTTGATGACCGCGAGCGAGCTGAAACGCGCGAGCCGCGAAGCGAGCGACACCGGCACCGCCAACATGGTCAGCGGATTGGGCGATTTGGAGCACGCCGAAGCGATGGGCGAATTCAGCGACGCGCAGACCGCGAACGGACTGCGCGATGTCGTTCAAGGCGCGGGAATGCTTGACATGTCCGAAGCAATGGAAACGCTCAGCGCGCGCGTGAACGCCCTGAGCGTCGGCGACCTTGCGCGCGGCATGGAGCTCGCGGGCATGTCGGGACAACTCGGCGTAATCAGCCAACTGCTGGGCGAAGTGGGCATGAGCGCGCTCGGAACATTTATGGATGACATGAGTTTGCGGCTCAAAGCGTTTGCCGTAAGTGATTTGTCACGCGCGGAAAATGCGGACGAGCTCGCGCGCGCCATCAACGCCAGCGGGCAAGAAATTGCCGCGTATGGCATCAACGAAGTACAGGACGGGATGGACGCGCTGGCAGCGGCGCAATTTGCGGCAGCGGCGAGTGACGCAAGCGCGGAAGCAGGGCAAACGAAAATCGCGGAAGGACTCGCCGAGATTGCCGCTGCCGAAGGCATGAATGATGTCAGTCAGATGATTACGCGCGACGGCTTGGAAGATGTCGCGCAAGGCGCGACCGCTTTGGGGCAAGCAGAATAATTGAGGAGGTGAAATGCTGATTGCATTTCTGATTCGGCTCGGCATCAATGCTGTGGCACTGGCAGTCACCGCGTGGCTCTTGCCGGGGATTCATTTCGGCGCGAATGACAACAATCTTGTCACGTTGGTTCTCGTCGCGTTGGTTTTTGGTATTATCAACGCGTTCGTGAAACCGATTCTCGCGCTGCTGACATGTCCGTTGTATGTTCTCACGCTCGGCTTGTTTACGCTCGTCATGAACGCGCTGATGCTCCTGCTCACCAGTTCCATCTCGCAAGCGCTCGGTTTGGATTTTGTCGTGGATGGATTTTGGGATGCGCTCGTCGGCGCGCTTGTCATCAGCATCGTCAGTTTCGTTCTCTCGCTGATTATTCCCGACGACGTGGAACGCGGCAAGGTGTAAAAAAAACAGGAGCATTCAAACGATGCTCCTGTTTTCATTCCAATCCGGTTTTTTTCTGCCAGGGCCAGCGCCCTTCAATTTCCACCACCAGCGACCAACTTAGAAATGTGCGGATGAGCACGAGCAAGCCAAGCCCCAAAACATTTTCCAGCGTCGGCTCTAACGCCACTGTACGAATCACATCGGCGGCAACGAGAATTTCCAAACCAATCAACAGCGCGCTGCCCAAGCGCACTTTGAACGCGTGATACGCGTCGCTCCGTTTGCGGCGCACCAGCCCATCCAACAGATACTGCACTCCGCCATACGCAATCGCCGCGACGATAATCACAATCGCGAGCACTTCAATCCACAGCGATGCCAGTTCAATGACGGAACGCATCGAATTGATAACATCCATGCGGCAGAGCATAGCATCAAAGAATTTCGGTGTCTAGCGCGAAACAAATTGTGGTGGTCGGGCGCGAAAAGCAAAAAATTATTTGACACCCGCTACTGTGTGTGCTATATTTTCTGTCGCTTTTGGAGGCGTAGTGTAGCCGGTTAACACGCGGCCCTGTCAAGGCCGAGATCGCGGGTTCGAGCCCCGTCGCTTCCGTCAGAGACGGCGAAACGAAAATTCGTTTCGCCGTCTTTTTTTTATTGTCCAAAACTGTGCCCTCGAAACTTGGACAAATGTCACCGTGTAACCTTTTGGAGAATCCTGCATCCAAAGAGTGACAAAATTTTTGACGAGGGAATGATTTTATGGAAATGCTGATTGATTTTCCGGGTGGCGCGCGAGTGGACGCGCATTTTGGCGATTTTACGGTGATGACCGACCAACCCCCTTCGGGCGGCGGCGAATCGTCCGCACCCGCGCCGTTCGATTATTTTCTGGCATCGCTCGGCACGTGTGCGGGAATTTATATTCTGGGCTTTTGTCGTTCGCGCAATCTGCCCACCGACAACATCCGTTTGATTCAAAAACACCAAATTGACCCGATGACGCACATGGTGACGGGTGTGACGTTTGAAATTCAACTACCGCCTGATTTTCCGGAACGCTACAAACCGGCAGTGATTCGCGCGGCGGAACAATGCAAAGTGAAAAAACATTTGGAGCATCCGCCGCAATTTGAAATCAAGACGACGACAGCCGAATTGGCGTTCGCGTAAATTCGACGCGTTAAACTTTTTGACAAGGCATCGAAAGAGGCAGAGTGATTCTATGGGAGGAAACTGAAATGAACGGACTGATTCAATTCATGAACACGACGATTGGACGCCTGTTGCGTATTGTTCTCGGCATCGTATTGCTTTACGTTGGTTTGGTGACGATGGGCGGAACGCTCGCAGGCTATGCCGTTGCGGTAATTGGCTTGCTGCCGATTGTGATGGGCATTTGGGGACACTGCGTGCTCGAATTTATCTTTCCACAATCGAAACACGCCTAGAACGCATCCGAAAACGTTCTTCCAACTTTGGAAACACCAATGCTGAGCGCATGGCGCAACAAAGCGAATTGGCTTTTAGGGTTTTTGGATGTGTTCTAGAAAAAAATCATGATGCACTCACTCAAGACCGCAATTGGAATTCACATTCCGCTCCCAGTATCGTATGACGATGCGATTGCGCGCGTCACGGATGCGCTAAAGCAGGAAGGATTTGGCGTTCTCACCGAGATTGATGTGCAAGCGACGCTCAAGAAAAAATTGGGCGTAGATTTTCAGCGCTATGTAATTCTCGGCGCGTGCAATCCGCCGCTCGCGCATCGCGCGCTGCAAGCCGACCCAAACGTGGGCTTGCTGCTGCCGTGCAATGTGATTGTGTACGAGACGGATGAGAACGAATCCATGATTTCTATCGTGGACCCGCTTTCGATGTTGGGAGTCATCGCGGACCCCGCACTCGAACCGATTGCGGAGCAGGCGCGCGAAAAATTAGAGCGCGTCGCAGAAACCTTGCGAGGATAAAGATGCCGCTGTTTGAGTACGAATGTCAAGACTGTCGGGAAAATTTTGAAAAGCTGGTGCGGATTGCGGGAACGCAAACTGTGGAATGTCCGCAATGCGGCAGCTCCAACACGGTCAAGAAATTTTCCGTGTTCGCCACCAAGAACGTCAACTCGAATGCGTTTTCCGCGAACACCGTCTCCAACTGCGCGCCGGGCGGCACCTGAGGCATTCGTCGTCCGAGTTAGCCGTGCGCTGACGTAGAGGGTGATGGTGCAGTGCTGTGATAGTGCGATGGTGCGATAGTACGAAAGTGGAGTGCATATCTCACCATACGCGTTTATCTGCGAAAATCCGCGTCCATATTTAAAACCCGCGAGCAAGTCGCGGGTTTTTGTGTTGACGTTATTTTGCGCGCGCCGCAAACGCGTTTTGGATTTCGGCAAACAGCGCGGCGCGGTCGGCAGCGGGAATGGTGCGCGTCTTGTCGCGCTGCAAGAGCGTGATGGTCATTTCGGTCGTGTCGAGCAATACGTGGCAGTGCGTACAAGTAGCCAGATGCTGGCGCGCCGCTTCGGCGAGCGGTTCATCCACCGCGTTGTCAATGTAATCGGATAGATACGGCAGCAATTGTTCGCACGTCATCGTCGCGGGGTACGGTTCGTTCGTTTCGCGCAAGTATTCGCTCAACCTTTCGCGCAGCGCGAGACGCGCGCGATGCAAACGCACTTTGACCGCCGCTTCGCTCAAACCCAAAATTTCTGCCGTCTCGGCGGTGGAACGTTCTTCGATGTCGCGCAATTGAAACACCGCGCGCAGGGTGGTCGGTAACGTCGCAATCGCATTGTTCAACTGCGCGCTCATCTCGCGTTGTTCGACAATTTCTTGCGGCGTCTCGCGCCACGGCACCACAACCGGCGCGGGCGCGTTCTCTACAAACTCTGCATCCTCGTCAAGTGACGCCATCGGTTTCTGCGCGCGCAATCGCATCAGCGCGTTGTTGTACGCAATGCGAAAGAGCCAAGTCCCCAACGTCGCGCGTCCATCAAAGCGTTCCAATCCTTTAAACGCATTCAGAAACGTGTCCTGCACAATATCTTCAGCCGCCTGCTCGTCGCGCACCATGCGATACGCGAGCCGATACAATTCGTCCGAATGTTCTTCCACACACATTCGACACGCCGCCACATCGCCCGCCTTCAAGCGCGCAAAAATTTCCGTGTCCACAATAGCTTGCGTCATAACTTGATTATGGCACAAGAGAGGCGCGCGACGAAATGACAAGCGCGCCAAAAGCGCCGTCTCAAAACAAGTTCATATGACCCGTCCAATTAAGGACGCATGTCCATAGCTTTGTACGCGAAAGTGGTGTACCGTTCCAACCATTCCATCTCGCTTTATCCCCGGTTGACTTCATCGCTCAACTTTTGGCTGTCCTGTTGGTTGCTGCGATTCCCTCTCATTTAAGCGTCCATGACGACCTCTCGGTCGTTACCATCTCATAATGTACTAGTGTCTCTCAAAGAGGAGGAGACTATGAGTCATAAACACTTTCGGATGATTGGGCTCGGCGTGTTGTGGAGTCTCCTAATCATCCTCGTTGCCGCGTGTGCGGCACCTGCCTCGGCGCCCCAGCCGGCTCAGTCCGGCGCAAGCACAAAACCCATCGTCATCGGCTTTACCGCTTCCCAGACCGGTAAACTGAATGTTGAATCGAAAAAACAAATTCAAGGCATGCAGCTCTGGCTTGATGATGTAAAAAAGGCGGGCGGCATCAAACTCGCCGATGGAACGATGGTCATGCCCGACATCAAATTTTACGACGATGAAAGCACGACCGAACGCGTTCAAGCTCTCTACACCAAACTCATCAATGAAGACAATGTGGACTTTCTCATCAGCCCGTACAGCAGTGGTCTCGCCAAAGCTGCCGCCGTCGTCTCGGAACAAAACGGAAAAGTCATGCTGACGACCGGCGCCGCCGACGACGCGACGATGGAGCAAGGATTCAAAAGCACCTATCAACTCTACACGCCCGCCAGCCGCTATCTCGCGGGCGCCGTGGACTTGCTCGGGCAAATGGACCCGGCGCTGAAAAAGATTGCCATCGTGCACGAAAAAGATTCGTTCTCGACCTCTGTCGCCAACGCCGCCAATGAATACGCCAAGAGCAAAGGGTATGACGTTGTGCTCTTTGAAGGGTACGACACCGGCACAACCGATTTCTCGCCGTTCATCAATAAAATCACCGCCGCGAGTCCCGATGCCATTATGGGCGGCGGACATTTCCAGGACGGCACGACGCTGGCAAAACAGCTGTACGAAAAGCAAGTGCCTGTGAAATTCGTCGCCCTGCTGGTCGCGCCTCCCGAACCCAAGTTCGTCGAAATCGGCGATGCCGCGAACGGCATCATCGGTCCCAGCCAATGGGAACCGCTGGTCAAATACAGCCCCGAATCGGCATCGGCGGCGAATCTGCCCTGGTATGGTCCAACCGTCGCGAATTTCGTGAGCGCGTACAAAGCCAAATACAACGAAGACCCGAGCTATCACGCCGCGGGCGGTTATGCGGCAGGGCTGCTGCTTCAAAAAGCAATTGAAGACAGCGGAAGTTTGGATGCCGCCAAAGTTCAAGCCGCGCTCGACAAGATGGATTTGCTGACCTTTTACGGTCACGTCAAATTCAGCACCGATGCCAAAACGCACGGCAAGCAGGATGCTCACTCGATGGTCTATATGCAGTGGCAAAAGGGTGCGGACGGCAAGTTCGTAAGCCAAATCGTCTTTCCGCCCGAAGCCAAATCGGCGGACGCCCAATTGAGAAAATAATCTGTTCGTCGAATAGTCGGTTGGTCAAAACAAATGTAACTAACCGACTATTCGATAATCCGACCAACAGAGTCCATGAACCTCGAAGCTCTGCTCGCCTCCGGGATTGACGGTCTCATGCTCGGCTTTGTCTATGGCATTGCCGCGATGGGACTGACGCTGATTTTTGGCGTGATGCGCGTCATCAATCTCGCGCACGGTCCCATCATCGCGCTTGGCATGTTCTCCGTCTATCTGCTCACGAATCAACTCGGACTGAATCCGTACCTCGCGATTCCCATCACCGTGCTGTTGGGGTTGGCGTTTGGGATGGTGATGTATTTCGTCGCCGTGAATCGCGTCATCAACGAACCCGAACTCACAACCTTGCTCGCAACCTTTGCCGTGAGTCTCATCATTATCGGTTTGGGCACCGTCGCGTTTACGACGACGCCGCGCGCGCTCGACGTAAATCTCGGCGCGCTGCGTTCGGGACAAATCACAGTGCTCGGCACAAAAGCGGTCGCGGTCTTGATTGCGATTCTGGTGGCGGCGGGACTGTACGCGCTGCTGTACCGCACGCGCGTTGGCAAATCTATTCGCGCGGTGGCGAACAATCGGTCGGCAGCAGAAATCATGGGGATCAACACGCGGGGCATTCTCGCGTTCAGTTTTGGGCTGGGCACCGCGCTCGCGGCGACGGCGGGCGGACTGATTGCAACGCTGTTTGCGTTCACCATTCTTTCGGGCGGCACATTCGAGCTCAAGAGTTTTGTGATTGTGGTGCTCGGCGGCTTGGGCAATCCAACGGGCGCGCTGGTTGGCGGCATTCTACTCGGTTTGCTGGAAGGCGTGTTCACCATCTTTATTCCTGTCGGTTGGGTGCCCGTCATCGAATATGTCATCTTTGTCTTGATTCTGTTGGTCCGTCCCAATGGACTGTTTGGAGCGCGCACGTGAAAACGACTGCTACTGAATCCCGCGCTGTTGTGGGAACGCGTTTCGGCGAGCGCATCCGTTTGAATCTGCAGCCCTTTTATTGGCTCATGCTTGCGTTGATTCTCCTCGCCGCGTTCATTCCCATTGTCACCGGCTCGTCCAATTTGCGCGAGCAGCTGTTTCTGGTGTTGATGGCAGTCATTCTCGCGTCGTCCGTCAACATCATCATGGGCTATACCGGCTATGTAAGTTTTGGTCACATTGTCTTTTTTGGCATCGGCGGCTATATCGCGTTTTTCCTGATGCTCAATTACCAAGTGCATCTCGTCCCTGCCGCGCTCGTCGCGGGAATCGCCGCGAGTGGACTCGCGCTGCTGATTGGAATTCCGGTACTGCGTCTGCGCGGCGCGTATTTTGCGCTGGCGACCATCGGCATCAACGAAGCGGTGCGCTCGTTCGTGAACAATTTTGAACCGTTCGGCGGCTCGGTTGGAATGTTTTTCAATGTCCAAGTTTTTGAAGCATACGGCGGTTCCAGAAACGCGTTGTGGCTCGCCTATTATGGAATCGTCGCCGTCGCGCTCCTGACCGTCACCGCGAGCTATCTCATCAAACGTTCCAAATTTGGTTTGGGACTCATGGCAATTCGCGAAGACCAAGACGCGGCGCAAGTGTTGGGCATCAATCCCACGCGCTACAAAGTCGCGGCGTACACAATTTCGGCGCTCTTTCCCGCGCTCGCGGGCGCCATCTTTTTCTTCAAGAATGGAATCATCGAACCCGCGCCCGCGTTTAATTTGACCGCGTCCATTGTGAGTCTCGTCGCCGTCATGCTCGGCGGCTTTGGCACCGTCGCCGGTCCCATTATCGGCGGCGTCGTGTACGACCGCTTGCGCGAATTTCTTTTGACCAGCAGTATTTTCAGTTCGCTGCATGTGGCGATTGCGGGCGTACTGCTCTTGCTGATTGTGCTCTTTGTGCCAGCGGGACTCATCGGCGAACTGCGCCGACGAATTCCAATCTTGCGGAGGTTCATCGAGTAATGCTGGAAATTCAAGATGTGACGCGCCGCTTTGGGGGTCTCACCGCGCTCGACCACGTTACCCTGGACGCCCGCGAAGGCGAAATTCTCGGCTTGATTGGTCCGAACGGCGCGGGCAAAACAACATTATTCAATGTCATCAACGGCGTGTATCCGCCGTCGGAAGGCAGCATCATTTTTCGCGGCGAACGGATTGTCGGCTTGCCCCCGTACGCCGTTGCCAAGCGCGGCATTGCGCGCACGCATCAAGTCGTGCGTCCATTGGGCGAGCTCACTGTGTTGGAAAACGTAATGGCGGGCGCGTGCTTCGGGAGCGAAAATCTTCCGCTGCGTCGGGCGGCGAGCGTTGCCGCTGAGGTTCTCGAATTTGTCGGGCTGGAGACGAAACGCGATTTGCTCGCGAGCAAATTGAATGTGGCAGAGAAAAAACGTTTGGAGCTCGCGCGCGCGTTGGCGGCGCATCCGCGTTTGATTCTTTTGGACGAAGTGCTGGCGGGCTTGAACCCCTCCGAAGTTTCGGACATGCTGCGCGTCGTGCGCCAAATCCGCGACCAAGGCGTGACGGTCATCATGATTGAACACTTGATGCACGCGGTGATGAATGTTTCTGACCGCGTCGCCGTGCTCGACTATGGCGCAAAAATTGCCGAAGGCACGCCGCAGCAAGTTTCCAACGACCCGCGCGTGATTGAAGCGTATCTCGGCGACCCGCAAGTGGCAAACGATTTGATGCAAGGCAGCTGAGGAAATTTCGAATGTCTACTCTTCTCGAAATTGAGAATGTTCAATCGGGATACGGCGAAGTCCAAATTTTGTGGGGCGTGACGCTGAAAATGGAACAGGGGCGGTTGACCTGCCTCGTCGGCGCGAATGGCGCGGGCAAGACGACGCTCTTGCGAACGGTGATGGGCTTGCTTCCCGCGAAACAGGGCGCGGTGCGCTTTGATGGACAAAACGTGACCAAGACCTCGCCGCACGAACGCGCGCGCGCAGGCATGGCGATGGTTCCCGAAGGGCGGCAGCTGTTTACGGATTTGAGCGTGCTGGAAAATCTGGAAATGGGCGCGACGCCGAATCACGCGCGCGCCGCCATGAAGCAAAATCTCGAATGGACGTTCGAACTCTTTCCGCGTTTAAAAGAACGGACGAATCAAATTGCGGGCACGTTGAGCGGCGGGGAACAACAGATGCTGGCAATTGCGCGCGGGCTCATGGCGCAGCCGCGCGTGTTGATGTTCGACGAACCCTCGTTGGGTCTGTCGCCGCTGTTCACGTTGAATCTGTTTCAAATCATTCGCAAACTAAAAGAACGCGGTCTCACGATGCTGCTCGTCGAGCAAAATGTGCAAATGGCGCTCGCCATCAGCGATTACGCGTATGTGATGAATCACGGCAAAATCGAAATCGAGGGCGAGGCAAGAAAAGTGCGCGAGTTGGAAAGTGTGCGCAAGGCATATCTCGGCGCGTGAACGCTCACCCGTCCCAAAGAAAATGAGGCGCACGCGCCTCATTTTCTTTTTTGCATTCATGCAATGCCCCGCGAGAGCGAGTTATCCAAGTCAATCCAGCAATGAGTTCATCCCGCGCGCTCGAGAATTCGCGCCTCCCGCGTCATCCTCTCAAAATTTCAATTCCTTGGCTTCTTCACGCAAGCGCGCGATTTCATTCTCGAAATCGCGTTTTTCTTGCGCGCGCGCGGCAAGCTCTACCGCGATTTTTTCCTGCGCCGCGTCATACTTGCGATTGATTTCGGCAACCAGTTCTTTTTGCAAGTCCAACTGCTGCTGCTTGTCATCGTCCGCGCTCATTTCCACAATAATCGTGTCGTCCACAATCGTCGAGCGGCGCCGCAAGCTTTCTCTGCTCTCATTCTTGACCGTTTGTTCGTACAACAATTTCCAATCGTATTCGGGCATTTCAGAGAGCCGAAAACTGTAGCGGTACAATTTTGAATTCGGAATGGGGTCCACGCTGTTTCCGCTCATGCCGACAATTTGAATGTTTGATGCCATCACAACCTCCAAGTGACAATGTAGTGTGGGAACTATTATCGCATGTAATAGCGTTGGGCAAAAGATACACCCCAGAAAAAAAAGCCCGCCCATCGCGAACCGATGAACGGACTTTCATCCACTGCGCGACTGTCACTTGGGCGCGCGCCGTCTTCCAATTTACGCCAGACGTGATTGATAATTCGGCGCCTCGCGCGTTATCGTTACATCGTGCGGATGCGATTCGATAAGCCCCGCGTTCGTGATGCGGCGCAAACGCGTTTTCGGAGGCAAATCCATTTGATTTACTTTCGCAACTCACGGTGACATCCAATTCTCTTGCGCCAAATTCGGTACCGCTTGAAAATCACGGTCGGTTGTGAGCAGAATCAAATGATGACGCAGAGCAATCGCCGCAATCAGCGCGTCAACCGTCGCCAGTTGGCGTCCCCGTTTACGCAGCGTAATTTGGAGGTCAGCAGCAGCAACCGCATCGGTTTCATCGGGAACATAGTACGAGAACAACGCGTGCACTCTTTCCCACTCTGCGCGATTTGCCGCCGCACGCGGAGCGATGCCAACGCCAAACAATGTTTCGGTTATCACCGGAATGCAAATACCAAAGCCGTCACCCTGTTCCATTTGTTGGAATACGCGGAGCCGCAGCGGATGCCCCGGGGTAAGGAGCGGTGAGACGTGATTGGCGTCAAGCAAGTAATTGCTCATGTCTGCTTACCCGCGTCCTTCGGCAAGGTCGTCTTCCCGCGCGATTCGTTTCATCTCCGCTTCGACCGTTTCCCATTCGCGTCGCCATTGTTCCAAGTCAAAATCCGTGGGTTCGGGCGGCATGTCTCTCAACACGTCTGCAACCGATGCAGTGGCGGGATGAACGTATTGCGGCTCGGGCGGAATCGTCTTGATTTTGGCAACCACTTCTTCCGGGGTTGGAGTCGTTTCTTCCAGCAGCGCATCATCCAAGAGAGCCAATGCGTAATCTTCAGGAGAGAGAGCGCGCGCCGATGCTTCGCGTTTCAAACGCGTTTCCAATTCTTGGGATAAATGAATCAACAGAGTCATTTGGCACCTCCTACCGGGAGTGTCAAGAATAGCTCATATTTTACATCATTCCATTCAAAGATTCCGCGTCTGATAATTCGGCGCCTCGCGCGTAATCGTCACATCGTGCGGATGCGATTCAATCAAACCCGCGTTCGTGATGCGGCGCAATTTTGTTTTCGTGTGCAAATCCTTTAAGGTTGCGGCGCCCGCGTAACCCATGCCCGAACGCAAGCCGCCGACGAGTTGATAAATGTAATCATGCGCGGTGCCGCGATACGGGACCATGCCTTCGATGCCTTCGGGAACCAATTTTCCCGAACCGTTTTGCCCCGACGCGTAACGGTCGGCGGCGAAACGACTCGACATCGCGCCCATGGAACCCATGCCGCGATACATTTTGAATTGACGCCCTTCGTACAAAACCAATTCGCCCGGCGATTCTTCCAGACCCGCGAGCAAACTGCCGAGCATCACCGCGTCCGCGCCCGCCACAATCGCTTTCACAATATCGCCGCTGTATTTGATGCCGCCGTCCGCAATAATCGTCGCGCCGCGTTTGTGCGCCGCGCGTGCACATTCCCAAATCGCGGTCATTTGCGGCATCCCCGCGCCCGAAATCACACGCGTCGTACAAATCGAACCCGCGCCGACGCCCACTTTTAAAACGTCCGCGCCCGCGTCGAGCAAAAGATTCACGCCCTCTTCCGTCACCACATTTCCCGCAATCACCTGGACGCCGCGCCAATTTTGTTTGATGCGTTGAATCGCGTTCACCACGCCCGCCGAATGTCCGTGCGCGGTATCCACCACAAGCACATCCACACCTTTTTCCACCAACAGCTCGACGCGCGTTTCCAAATCCGCGCCGACGCCCACCGCCGCGCCCGCGAGCAATCGCCCGCGCGCATCCGTCGCCGCATTCGGATAATCGCGTTTCTTTTGAATATCCTTGACCGTGATGAGTCCCTTCAACACCCCCCCCTCATCCACGAGCGGCAATTTTTCGATGCGGTATTTTTGCAAAATCGCTTTCGCCTGTTCGAGCGTTGTGCCGACATGACTCGTTACCAAATTTTCGCGCGTCATGAAATCACTGACGGGGCGAGACAAATCGGACGGTTCGACAAAACGCGTATCGCGATTCGTCAAAATACCAACCAATTTATTTCCCGCTTCGGTGATTGGCACGCCGCTAATGCGATACCGCGCCATCAATTCTTCGGCTTCGTTCAGCGTCGCATCCGGCGAAAGCGTTATCGGGTCCACAATCATTCCCGATTCCGAACGTTTCACTTTTTCCACTTGTTCCGCTTGCGCTTGCGGCGAAAGATTGCGATGCAAAATTCCGAGTCCGCCTTCACGCGCCAACGCAATCGCCATGCGCGCTTCGGTCACCGTATCCATCGCGGCAGACAAGAGCGGAATGTTCAAGCACAAAGTATCCGTCAAACGCGTTTGCACATTCGTCTGGTCGGGCAAAACTTCGGTATAGCCCGGCACAATCAGCAAATCGTCGAACGTCAACGCGTCGAGTTGTTGAAAAATTTGGTCGTTCATAGTTGAAAGCTCTCTCATCGCTAGTCAATCTGGGAAACTTGGAGACTAGAGACTAGAGACTAGTGTCGAAAATGTCTCACACCCGTCACCACCATTGCGATGTTGTTTGCGTCCGCGACGGCAAGGGAATCTGCATCGCGCACACTGCCGCCGGGGTGAACAATCGCAGTGATGCCTGCGCGCGCGGCGACCTCGACGGAATCGGGAAATGGAAAAAACGCGTCGCTTGCCATTACCGCGCCGCGCGATTTTTCGCCCGCGCGCTCTGTCGCAATCTTTACACAATCTACGCGATTCGGTTGCCCACCGCCGATGCCGACAGTGGCGACGCCATTTTCAAAATTCCGCGCGAACACAATCGCGTTCGATTTCACATGCTGACACGCTTTCCACGCGAATTGTAACGCCCGCAGTTCTTTGTCCGTCGGCGCGCGTTTGGAAATTACTTTCCATTCCGTTTCCGACGGGTCGCCGAAATCTACATCTTGTTTCAAAATCCCGCGCGTAATCGTTCGCAATTCATAACGCGGTTCGATGCTCAAGTCAGGCATTTCCACCAAACGCAAATTTTTTCGTTTCGCCAAAATTTCGCGCGCCTCGTCCGTGAACGCGGGCGCGGCAATACATTCCACAAACAATTCGCCCAACGCCTGCGCGGTTTCGGCATCGAACACGCGATTCGCCGCAATCACGCCGCCGAACGCCGAAATCGGGTCCGACGCGCGCGCATGTTCAAACGCCTCCGCAAGTTCCCCTCTCCTCGTAGGAGAGGGGTTAGGGGTGAGGTTCGTCGCCGACGCCATTCCACACGGCGAAAGATGTTTCACAATGACGATACTTGTTTCAGCGAAACTCACCACGCCGCGCCACGCCGCATCGAGGTCAAGCAAATTGTTATACGACAATTCTTTGCCCTGAAGCACGCGTCCGCCCAATGCGCCGCCGTTTGGAGTGAACGAATACAGCGTCGCGCGTTGATGCGGATTTTCGCCATAGCGGAGAGTTTGGACGGGATACGCGGTGAATTGGAGGGGAGACTGGAGACTGGAGACTGGAGACTGATGACTGATGACTGATGACTGGAGCGTGCCGAGATAGGAGTGAATCGCAGTGTCGTAGTGCGAGGTGAGCGCGAAACCCTTGAGCGCGAGATTTTTCCGCGTCGCGTCTTTCACCCCCCCCTCGCGCAATTCATTCAACACACTTTCGTAATCGTTCGGGTCGCACACGAGCGTCACGCGTTGAAAATTTTTCGCTGCCGCGCGAATGAGTGTCACGCCGCCAATGTCAATGTTTTCAATCGCGTCGTCGAGCGTCACATTTGGCTTTGCAATCGTTTCCTCGAACGGATACAAATTCACCGCGACCAAGTCAATGTAATCCCAATTCAATTGCTGCAATTCCTTAAGGTCATTTTCGGCGCTGCGCGCGAGGAGTCCGCCGTGAATCGCAGGATGCAATGTTTTCACGCGTCCGCCGAGAATTTCGGGCGACTGTGTATATTCCGCAACTTCGGTGACGGGAATTGCGTTATCGCGTAATGCGCGCGCCGTGCCGCCGGACGCAATCAGTGTCCAACCCAATTCGTGCAACCCGCGCGCAAAGGGAATGAGATTGGTTTTGTCGTGGACGGATAAAATTGCTTTAGGCATGTTGTGGGGAGAGATTGGAGACTAGAGACTGGAGACTAATCTCGAGTCTCTAGTCTCCAGTCTCCAGTCCTTTCAATGTATTGACCAACAACCGATGTTCGACCTGATGAATTCGCGTTTCCAAACTTTCGAGCGTGTC
>JAKOPZ010000013.1 GCA_029778615.1 Chloroflexota bacterium
ATCTCCGGTCATATATGTTTCCGCAACTGCGCGAAATATCTCGCTTGTGCTCAACCTATCACGGCAGCAGCAAGCGCGTAAGACTATCCCCGAGCCATTCCACAAATTGTTCTTGTGACCAGCCCCGTTTTACTGTGAGCAGGTGATATACTTCGGCGCTTGTCAGTACCCAAACCGTCTCGCTTGCCCGCGTCGTGTCCATCCCCTTGCGCAGCGCGGTCTGCGCGGACAGATGCATCACAAACGCGGACAGATTTTGGAAACGCGCTTGCAAGAGCGCTTCAAGAGATTGCGCCGCTTCCGGCTCGGTCTTGGCAGCCGTCCGCACAACTTCGTAAACCGGCGCCACGCGGGATTGAATTGACGAAATGTCGCGCGCGAAAAGTTTCAACATGCGCTTGGGGTCTTGCTCGCTCAAGACCGCCTTTCGTTCCGGACGTTCCAACAAACCAATCGGCGCTTCGTCACCGCCCACGGCGACTTGAATCAATTTGCCGAGAAGCGTGCGCTTGTTGCCGAACGCGGCATAGACAGTTTCGGCTGCCACGCCGGCATTTTGCGCGATGGCTTCCATCGTCGCGCCGCCATACCCCTTTTCGATAAACAATTCGCGCGCCGCACGCAGAACCTGCGCGCGCGTTTCCTGCGCCTGCGCTTGGCGGCGCGTTGAATCATAAGGGCGTTTTGTTTTTTTGGGCATAGGATGCTTGACAATCCTTCGATTTAGATGTAGTATATCTGTATTGAATATAATATAACTGTATTTGATTTGGATGTCAATAGATTTGCTTGTCCCGCATCGGACATATCCAAATTTCAGAGAGGGGAGAGATACAAATCATGTCAGCAGAACAAAACAAAAACATGCTTCGGCGCGTAATTATCGAGGCGTTCAATCAAGGACAGTACAAGGTACTCGATGAACTTTTTGCGCCCGATTTTGTCGAACATCAATTCGGACTTCACCCGACGATTCGCGGCATGGAAGGCGACATTCGTTTGCTGCGCCGCGCGTTTCCCGATTTTAATCTGACGATTGAGGAATTGGTCGCGGACGGCGACAAGGTTTGGGTACGCATGACGGCACGCGGCACGAACCTCGGCGGTTTTATGGGTCCCCCGAACGGCAAGTCCATCCAAGTCACGGTCTTTGATGAGGTGAGGATTCAAGACGGCAAGATTGTGGAACATTGGGGCGTGCCAGACCGCTTTGCCGTGTTGGCGCAATTGCAATTGTTGCCGCAGCCCGCGCTTGCAACCGCCTGAAAATCTCCAGGTGCAAGGCAAAGAGCTGAAAAATGCTCTTTGCTTTTTTTATTCCAGCGACGCGTGCGGCGAACTACGCGTTCGCAAGCGCGCGAGATACTTGGGTCGTGCCACCGCGTATAGCCAATACAACGCGCGGTTCACCACGAAATCGTGCGCGGGAATGCGTTCCACGAATTCGCCGCCGAATCCCATTTTGAATTTATACACGCCGAACATGGAATCTGTTTCATCCAATTGATTCGGCGCGCCCCAAAAATCATATTCCGTAATCCCTTGCCGCTTTGCCCACCGCATTGCCTCCCATTGCAGCAAATGATTCGGCATCAAGTCGCGGTGCGTGTTGCGCGACGCGCCGTAAAAATACCACGCGCGTTTGCCGAACAAAAATAAAATGATTCCCGCAATTGTTTCCTTATCCACACGCGCGAAAAATAATTTTGCTTGCCCCGCCTTTTCCATCGTCGCCCACACATCGCGATAGTATTCAAACGGACGAATCAAAAACCCATCGCGCGCGCTTGTCTCGGCATACATTTCATAAAACATTTTCCAATCCGTCGGCTCTGCTCGCGACCAGTCTCCACTCTCCAGTCTCTCGACTTGCACTCTTTTTTTTTCCGCCAAGCGAATGTTGTATCTCCACTTGTTTTTCATCGCGGCGAGAATTTCGCTCTCGCTGCGCGTGAGGTCGAGCGTGACGGTGTTGTGAAATTGAATTTGTTCGTTCGAGGTGCGCCAGCCGCGTTGTGCGAGAACCTGCGCGGCGTTTTGTGTTGTGCGAAGGTCGGGGTCAATTTTGATGAATATCGCGCGTTGTTGTCGCGCAATAATTTCCATTTCATTCAACACGCGCGCAAACAATTCTGCATTTTCAAAATCGAGCGCGGGTCCTTTTGGAACATAGAGTACGCCGAACGGTGTGCGCGGCAACGGGCGACGCAGAATTTGCGCGACAGCACAGGTTGAATTGTTTTCAGAGAAAACAATTCGCTGTGCTGACCAGCCGTGCCGCGCTTTGATTTCTCCCCACGCCCACGATTGGAGAACGTGCGCGTAAGGAATTTGCGCCAGCGCGGCGTTCCATTCGTTCGCGTTGTTGATTACGATTCTTTGCAAAAGATAGAAACCGCGAATCTACGCGAATCTCTGTTTGTCATTCCGAACAGAGTGAGGAATCTCATTCGCGTAGGTTCGCGGTTACATTTTTTCGACCAGTTCTCGAAAATACCTGCAATTCGCCACGAGGTCAGACGAGTGCGAACGCAATCCCGCACCGATGAGAAAAATTACGTCGCGTCCATACATGGCGCGCATTTCGGGCACGCGTTCCAAATTCATGCCGCCCGCAGGCGTTGGAAAAATTGGCGCAATGTTTCCCATTTCGACATTGCAGCCATTCACAATCGCGTGACACTCGTCTTGCGAAAATGAAAACCGTCCGCCGAAATTTGGAAAGATGGCGGCGTCCGCGCCTGCGAGCCGATTCAACTGTCCGAACAAACAAAAGTGCGAAATACCATTATCGGGCGACGTGACAAAACTGCCTTGAAACGCGGGATGTGCAAGAATCGGCAAATCAAAATCCGTGTCGTTCGCAAGCATCTGCATCACGCTCAATCCCGCAATGCCGGGGCAAAGCAGCACCGCGCCCGCGCCGTGTCTTTTTGCTTCGAGTGCGCTGCCATATTCATAACCCGAAGGCGCGGTAATGTTGGGCGCGTAAATGGAACTGCCGCCCGTTTCCTGATTCGCGCGCGCGACGGCTTGCGCGCAGCGTTCGACGCGTTCGTTGAATTCTGCTGTGTGTTGTTCTGCGAGTCCGTGGTCGTCTTTGATAATGTCAATTCCGTCGAGCGCGAATTGGTAGGCGAGTTCCGCAAGTTCGCGCGCGAGCAAGCCCATCGGTTTCAACGCGGTACAGAACAACGGACGTTCGGGAATTTTTAATCGTTCGCGCAATCCCGCGCGTCCGTAACGTGGTCCGCGAAATTTTTCCAACATGCTCGGCGGCAGTTCAAATTTTTCGAGACGAATTCCCGGCTTGAGCGAAATGTTGCCAAACAACACATTGAGCAATTGCGTCAATTCGCCCGCGACGATTTCGACGGCAAAGGAAATGCGCGCGGTAAAAATATTTTCCGCCGATGGTTCAAGGGACTCGATGCGCCCAAACACATGCTCGCGAATGTAATTCTGTGTAACGAGCGCGTCGGGCAACTCGACAGTTTGTTCGAGACAAATGTCCTCTGCTTTTGCGCGCGCGTCCCGCTCGTTCCCCGTGAGGCGATACGTCGCGACAAAGCGTTCGCCCATGAATCCAAAACTCATAACGCTTCCGCTTTTGCCGCGCTGTGCATTTCGGTCAAGCGCACTTGCGCCAAATCCTCTTCGGTCAAACCAAAATTTTCGCGCGTGAGATTTTCCACCGCGCGCACGAGCGACAACGCGTCGAGTTGATATTTTTTCATCAGATAGGCGCGGCTCGCGCCGTGTGCGTACGTATCGCGCAAACCGATGCGGAAGAGTTTTTTGCCGATGCCGTGTTCTGCGATGAGCTCTGCCGTCGCCGAACCCAAGCCGCCCGTGAGGAGATGATTTTCCATTGTGATAGTGCCATGACGCGTCGCGTCAAGCGCATCGAGAATTTGTGGGTCGGTGAACGGTTTGTGTGTGGAAACGTGCAAGTGTTGAATCGAAACGCCGCGCGCCGCGAGCGCGTTGGTCGCGCGCAATGCTTCTTCGGTGCAAATGCCGCTTGAAAGAATTGCGACATCATTGCCTTTGGATAACACGCGCGCGTGATTCCATTGCAGCGGTTCCGATTTTGGAAAAAGACGCGGCACTTCGCCGCGCAACATTCGCACGTACACGGGACCGTTGCTCTTTTGCGCGACATCCAAAACGCTTTCGACTTCGGTGGCATCGCCCACTTCAAGCACGGTCATGTTCGGCACAATTCGCATGAGCGCAATATCATCAATCGCTTGATGTGTGACGCCGCCCGGTGTGGTGATGCCGGGGAGAAATCCGATAAAACGCACGGGCAAATTTGGATACGCGATGGACATGGCGAGTTGGTCGAATGGGCGGCGCGTGATGAATACAGCGAACGTGTGAATGTACGGGAAAAATCCTTCGCGCGCGAGTCCCGCCGCGAACCCGAGCATGTTTTGTTCCGCCATGCCCATTGAAAAAAATCGTTCGGGATACGTATCGCGGAATGTGTCCACTTCGCACGAGGAGGTGAGGTCGGCAGAGAGGACGACGACGCGCGGTTTGTCCTTTGCCCATTCAATCAGATTGCGTGCGTGTGGACGCGAAACAATTTCCAAATTATTTTCCATGACAATGCTTGAACTTTTTTCCACTGCCGCAATAGCACGGGTCATTGCGCCCGATTTTGGGTTGCGCGCGGCGATATGTTTCCGAACCGTCGGCGATTTGGCGCGTGGCGGCGAGAGGTGGATTTGATTCTGCAACAGACGATGAAACGACGGTTGAGTCAATTACGGTGGATTCATTTTTTGAGGCATTCAATTCTGCAAGCTGTCTGGACAGTCGCTTTTGAAATTCGGGGTCGTTCAAAGGAGCTTGCGGTGTTTCCTTTGCCAAATGTTCGTACGTGTCGAGTAGATTAAAGGGTTCGGAACGCAACGGTTCAGGATGCATGAGCAGCTGAAGATATTCTTTTTCATCGCCCATGACGGATTCGTCCATCCATCCGTCACGATACAATTTTTCGATTTGGGGGCGACTGGAAAAATCGCTCAATTCGGCGAGGGCGACGGCAATGTCCGTCCAGACCCAATTTGGTTTGGATGGGCGCGGTTCGGGAATGACCAATTTGTTGTACGCATCAAGCGCAGGCAATGAATCGCGCAAAATTCCTTGCACACGCGCGCGCTCGGTTGGAAACTCGAGCGCGATTTGTTTGAACGTTTCACACGACATGGCACGCGCGTATTCCGGCGCATCCGAGTCGTTGAGTAATTCCGTCAGCGTAGGCAAAATACCCGGTCCGTATGAGGCAAGTTTGATTTCAAACCATTCAACATGGCTGTCATTATCGGGCTCACGCAGCAAGCGCATGAAAATTGGAATCGCTTGCGGTTCGCGGAAATGAATGAGCAAATGTCCCGCGTGAATGGGCGCATACCAGCGCGGGTCATCGTCATCCCAATTCGGGTCGGAGGACGCGGCGAGCATGTCCAAAAGACCGGGCGTCAATTCACCGCGCCGATTCATGCACGCGCGAATCAAATCGAGTGACGGCGCGCGTCCCGCGTTTTCGAGTGCGGTCAATAATTCTTGTGGTGTTGCTTGCGCAAAAAGATTTGACATGATTATTTCATTTCCTCAAACCACTCGCGATATTGTTCGCGTTCCTGTTCATCTTGAAAACGTACATAATGATATTTTGGCGCGCGGGTGCGTAAAATTTCTATGCCCCGCGCGGGGTCGGTGCGCGCAATGACGACGAGTGGTTTGTTGGGATGTTCGAGCGTTGATGGATAGGTCAACGCGTTAATGTCGTGTCCGTCCACCTCCAACACACTCGCGCCGAAACTTTCCAAACGCGCGCGAATGGGTTCGACGCTCATTACATCGCTCATCAAGCCGTCGCATTGATGCGCGTTTACGTCCATATACACACCGACGTTATCGAGTTTGTAAAACGCGAGTGCGGCGAACGCTTCCCACGTTTGTCCTTCTTGCAATTCCCCATCTGACATGAACACCCACACGCGTCCCGTTTCCTTTTTCAATTTGCGCGCGAGCGCGACGCCGCCCGCTTGCGACAGACATTGCGCGAGCGAACCCGTCGTCGTTTCCATTCCGGGCGAATGTTCCGCGCCAATCATTTCGACGGTGCTGCCGTCTTGATTGAATTGTTCCAAACCTTGCGCGTCCATGCGTCCCACTTCAATCAGCGTGGCGTACAACACCAACGCGTAATGTGCGGGCGAAAAAAAGAATCGGTCCAAATGCGGCTCGTGCGCGCCATTGTACAAAGAGCCGTTGAAAAAATTTTGATTTTGCGCGGAGGGGACGCCAGGAAAGGGGAGGGGAATCATTGGCGCGAGCGACGGACCGAGATTCATTACACGCGTATAAAGTGTTGCTAGAATCTCTGCGCTGGAACACGCCTGCGACAAATAGCCGCCGTTATTCCGAATAACAGAATCGAGGACGCGGCGGCGAATTTTTTGGGCAACGGTTCGAGTTTCATGTTGCGACAAAAATGGCATGGCGGACATTTTAATCGAGAACGGAATGGTGACAAGCCGCGTGAGATAGAGAGATATTCAAAAACTCGTCTGGTCTGTGTATAATCTCCGCATGAACATAAACACTCCGCACATTCGCCTCGAGCCTGAAGACATTTCCCCCTTTGTTCTCACTTGCGGCGACCCTGCGCGCGCGAAACAGATTTCGGAATATCTGACGGATGCAAATCAAGTGGGCGCGTTCCGCGAATATCACACCTACACGGGCACATACAGAGGGCGGCGCGTAACGGCGATTTCGCATGGCGTCGGCGGCGCGGGCGCGGCGATTTGTTTCGAGGAATTGATTCGCATTGGCGCGCAGACGATTATTCGCGTGGGGACGTGCGGCTCGTATTTGCGCGAGATTCGTTCGGGCGATTTGTTGATTGGGACGGGTGCGACGCGCGAAGATGGCACGTCGAATGTGCTGGTGGATATGGCGTTTCCCGCGCTGTGCGATTTGGATGTGACGAACGCGCTGCGTGAAGCGGCGCGCGCGCGCGGCGATGTGAAATTCGCGTTGGGCGTTGTGCGGAGCGATGCCGCGTTTTATCACGGCTTGACGCCGAATCCGCACCAGTACTGGGCGGACGCGGGCGCGGTGGGAATTGAAATGGAATTGGCGACATTGTGCATCATCGCGTCGCTGCGAAAAATTCGCGCGGGTGGAATTTTTGTCGCGGATGGCAATCCGAATGAAACCGCGTCAGAGAATATGGAAGATTATGACCCGCATCGCGGCGTGGTGGAAAAAGCAAAAGGAACGATGATAGAGATTGCGTTGGAGGCGTTGTTGAGATTGTGATTGATTGAGTGTCATTTCGATGCGGAGTGCGATGGAGTTCATCGCCGAAATCTGTTTGTTCGTGGAGAGATTTCTCACTCCGTTCGGAATGACAAATAGAGAATGACTCCCAAATTCATCATTGAAAAATTTCAACTCGAACCGCTGCCCGTCGAAGGCGGATTGTTTCGGCGGCATTATGCGTCAGAGGAAATAATTGCGCGCGACGCGCTGCCATCGCGTTACACACACGCGAAATTATTGGGCAGTGCGATTTGTTACATGCACACCGCGCAGACGCGTTCCTTGTTGCATCGTTTGAAAACGGATGAGATTTATCATTTCTATAATGGCGATGCGGTGGCGTTGGTGTTGTTGTACGAGGACGGAACATTTCAAGCGGTTACGTTGGGACATGATTACGCGGCGGGGCAAGTTCCGTTTTTTGTGGTGCCGCGCGGTGCGTGGCAGGGTTCGTGCTTGTTAAAAGATGGCGCATGGGCGTTGATGGGAACGACGCTTGCGCCTGCGTTCGATGAGGATGATTTTGAATTGGGCCAACGCGCGGCGTTGTTGGAAAAATTTCCCGACGCGCGCGAATGGATTGAACGGTTATCGTAAAACGTCCCACGCAAAGACGCAAAGGCGCAAAGGAATGAACACAACGGCTAAAATTTTACGTGGTTTGATTTTTGTTGTTGCGATGTTGTCATTTGTTGTGGTGTCTCCGACAACCTTTGCCGCGCGTTCCGATACACGCGAGCGGTTGAAAGAACTGGGCGCAGTGCCATGTCCAAATAGCGCGTTCACGTGCGTAACGTTGACGGTCCCGCTTGACCATTTCAATCCGCAAGATACGCGCACAATTGATGTGGTGTTTGCGGTCTTGCCTGCGACAGGCGCGCGTAAAGGAATGTTTGTGACGGCGACCGGCGGACCGGGTTCCGCAGGCATCGCGTGCTGCGCGGATTATTACACCACATTTTTTACGCCCGAGATTCCGGAAAAATTCGACATTGTATTTTTTGACCAACGCGGCATTGGCTTGTCGGGCGGACTGGATTGCTTTCAAGCTGCTGCGCCATTTTATCAGGCGGATTGGCGCGCGGACACGGCGAAACGCGAACAGAAATTGCGCGCGGCGGCGAAAACATTCGCGGACGATTGTGACGCCGAAATGGGACATCCTGAAATTTTGCCGTATCTCGGAACGGAGCAAGCAGTAGAAGATTTGGAATTGTTTCGTCAAATGCTCGGCGACGAAAAATTTTGGTTGTACGGCGAAAGTTATGGCACGCAATACGCGCAAACGTACGCCCACGCGCATCCCGAACATCTCGCGGGGATGATTTTGGATGGGACGGTGGATCTAACGCCTGCGGGAATTCCGTATTATGCTGCCGCCGCGCAATCGTTCAGCGATACGCTTGTGGCATCGCTCGCACAATGTCAAGCGAATGAAACATGCGCGAATGATTTTGGAATGAAACCGCTGCGCGCGTACGACAAACTCGCCAAATTGTTGCAGGGGAAAAAACAAACGCTCGCGTTTCCGTTGGGCGATGGTTCGCGCGTGAAACGGAAATTTGGGTTTGGCGATTTGGATACGACGGGCGAAGGACAAATGTATGGGCAAAGTTCGCGCATGTTGTTTGTGCGCGCGTTGGCAGCATACGCGCGTGACGGCGATTTGGTCCCGCTGACGCGTTTGTTGTATCCGAATCTGGGTGTGGATGAAACGACGCTCGAACCGATTTACGATGCAACGTGGTCGGACGCGTATTATTACGCGGTCGAATGCCAGGACTATGGGTATTTTGCCGGAACGAATGAGGCGCGCGCAGACCAATATGTCGCGAACGCGCTGCCGGTTGAATTGAGTAGCTTGCGCTTGAGCGCGTTGATATGGGGCGACCTGCCATGTGTGTACTGGCGCGATTCGTCGCAGGATACAACACGTCCACCGTATTGGAGCGCGCCCGGCGTGCCGACGCTCGTTTTGAACGCGGAAGCAGACCCCATCACGCCGATTGCCGGGGCGCGCGCGGTATATGAACATTTGGACGACGGGTATTTGATTGTGCAACGCGGCGGTCCGCATGTGATTTTCGCGCGCGGGAATCTGTGCATTGATAACGCGGTGAATGTGTTTTTATTGAATGACCAAATGCCCGCCCAGCGTGAAACGGAATGCAGCGGCAAAGTGATGAGTAAATATGTGGCGCTTGCGCCGCGCGAGGCGCGCGAATTTCCCTCACTGCTCGCCGCGATGCAATCGGCAGAAACAGAAATCAATTATTTGCCCGAATACTATTATTGGGACTATGTGACCCCGCTGCATCTCGGCTGCAATTTGAGCGGCGTAATCGGAATCACTCAAATTCAAAATCGCGCGCAGTTTCAATTGAAAGATTGCGCGTTCTCGAACGGATTCGTAATGACCGGCACGGGCAAGTATCAATTTGGCAAAGACCGTTTTGTGTTGCGCGTGCATGTGACAGGGAACCAAAATTGCGCGTTGGTGTATAAACACAAAGGGGACACGGTGAATGTGACCGGGAATTGTGATGGGGTTGTGGTAAAGCAAGAAAAAAAGTTGAGCGAACCAGAACGGTTTGAACCCAAAGAGCGTGAGTGGACGAGGAAAGTGAAATGACACACGCGCGAACTTCGTAAACCCGAATTTGCAAAATTGATTCGACAAGCAGTTGAAATTGCGGGGCGGAGCGACCGACGCGTGTTGTTGGAATTGGAGCAGGACGCGCTGCACGAAGGGAACGTTCGCCGTAACGTTCCCTACGCGTGAAACACAAGACTTGAAAATACTTCCTGTAGCGTCATTGTTTGATTTTTCCAACCGCGTGGTGATTGTGACGGGCAGCGGCAGTGGGTTGGGACGCGGGATTGCGAAACGGTTCGCGGAGGCGCGCGCGCGGGTGGTGGTGCATTATCAGAAAAGCGCGGAGGGCGCGCAACGCGTTGTATCGGAAATTCAAGCAACAGGCGGGAACGCGATTGCGGTGCAAGGAGACTTGACGCGTGAAGTGGACGCGTTGCGATTGATTGAGGAAACGGTGAACGCGTTCGGGCGCGTAGATGTTTTGATTAACAACGCGGGGATTTATCCTGTGACGAATTTAATTGAAATGTCTATAGCGGAATGGGACGCGGTGGTGAACGCGAATTTGAAAAGCGCGTTCCTTTGCACGCGCGCGTTCGCGCGGCAAATGCGTGTCCAAGAACCTTTAGAAAATTCTACCTATGCGATTGTGAACATTACAAGTATTGAGGCGACGAATCCCGCACCGGGGCACACACATTACGACGCGGCAAAAGGTGGAATGGAAATGCTCACGCGCGCGTCCGCGTTTGAACTGGCGGCATACAACATTCGGGTCAACAGTGTTGCGCCGGGATTGATTTGGAGTGAGACGTTGCAAGAAGATTGGCGCGAGGGCGTCGCGCGTTGGTTAGCGCGCGCGCCGTTGAAACGTTTGGGGATGCCGGAAGATGTCGCGGACGCGTGTTTGTTTTTCGCGTCGGACGCGGCGCGCTGGATTACGGGCGCGAGTTTGTTGGTGGATGGTGGGGTGATGACGCGACAGATTTTTTAGAGACCGGAGATTAGAGAATGGAGATTCGTGTCGAGTAATCAGTATTCAGTAATCAGTCTCCAATCTCTA
>JAKOPZ010000014.1 GCA_029778615.1 Chloroflexota bacterium
CGGCGAGTTTGAAGAACGCTTGAAAGCGGCGCTCGAAGAAATTCAAAACAGCAAGGGCGAAATTATTTTGTTCATTGACGAATTGCACACCGTCGTCGGCGCGGGCGCGGCGATGGGTGCGATTGATGCGTCGAACATGATGAAGCCCGCGTTGGCGCGCGGTGAACTGCAATGTGTGGGCGCGACAACGCTCGACGAATATCGCGCGCACATTGAAAAAGACCCCGCGCTCGAACGAAGATTCTCGCCAATTTTTGTGGACGAGCCGAGTGTGGAGGATACGCTCGCCATGTTAAAAGGTTTGCGCGCGCGCTACGAAGCGCATCATCAAGTCAAAATTGACGACACCGCGCTCGACGCCGCCGCAAAACTTTCGCATCGTTACGTTGCCGACCGTTTTCTCCCGGACAAGGCAATAGATTTGATGGACGAAGCGTCGGCGAAATTGCGCGTCGCGATTTTTTCCATGCCGCCCGAATTGAAACAAATGCGCGCGGCGATTCGCCAATTGCAAACGGACGAAGAAGACGCATGGAGCGCGCGCCATTACGAAAAAGCGGCAGAGGCACGCGCCGAACGCGTCAAGTTGGAAGAAGAATTTGCAGAGGCGCGCGACATTTGGCAAAAAGAACAAGGGCTGGATGAAATCGTTGAACGCGAAGACATCGCGCAAGTGATTAGCAATTGGACGGGCATTCCCGTCAGCAAGATGCTGCAAACGGAAGCGGACAAACTTTTGCAAATGGAGGATGCGCTGCACGAACGCATCGTGGGACAAGATGACGCGATTCGCGCGATTAGTGATGCGGTGCGCCGCTCGCGTTCGGGGATTGCCGATGCGAAACGTCCGATTGGTTCATTTTTGTTTTTAGGTCCAACAGGTGTCGGCAAAACATCGCTCGCACGCGCGCTCGCGGAATTTTTATTCGACGACGCGGACGCATTGTATCGCGTGGACATGAGCGAATATCGCGAACGGCACACGGTCTCGCGTTTGATTGGCGCGCCGCCCGGTTATGTCGGTTACGAAGAAGGCGGACAACTCACCGAAGTTGTGCGGCGGCGTCCGTATCAAGTAATTTTGTTTGACGAAGTGGAAAAAGCGCATCCTGAAGTTTGGAATACGCTATTGCAAGTTTTAGAAGATGGACGCTTGACGGACGGGCAAGGGCACGCAGTAGATTTTCGCAACACGGTCATCATCATGACCTCGAACATCGGCACCGATTACGCGGCAAAAGGCGGCGCGCTTGGTTTTGCATCGAGTGGACGCGAACGGAATACGCGCGTGGACAAAGATTGGGCGGATGTGGAAGAAGATTTGAAACGCGCGTTCCGTCCCGAATTTTTGAATCGGATTGACGAAGTGATTTTGTTCTCGTCGCTCACGCGCGAACAAATTCAAGCGATTGTGAATTTGCAAATGCAAGAAATCGCGGAACGTTTGCGCGAACAAAACATCACGATTGAATTAACCGACGCGGCGCGCGAATATCTAGCGCAAATCGGTTTTGACCCACAATTCGGCGCGCGCCCGTTACGCAGAACATTGCAGCGCCGCGTCGAATCACCGCTCTCGCGCAAATTATTGGCGAATGAATTTCACGCGGGCGACACGGTGGTTGTGGATTTGAGCGATGAAAAGGAAATTGTGTTTCGACGAAAAGGGGATGCAGGAATCGAGATGCCGATTGTGATGGACGCGCCGAGTGAGGCGGCGGAGGTATAACTTGCAGTGTTTTGCAAAAGTCCGCTGCAGCTATCGCGAGAAAAGTTGCAGTCTAATCCGCTGTCGCGGGTGGTTAGATGGCGGGAAGGCAGTATTTGGTGTCTGCGTTTGGACTGCAAACGTGAGGCATAATCCATAGTTGGGTGGCAGACATCGTACTAATCACCACACTAAAGTTTAGATCTCCATCACATAAAATGCTATGATTGTGAATCACAGGATGTGAAAGGAGTCTCGCATGAGTAAAGTTATTGTCGAACTCTCGATGTCGTTGGATGGTTTTATTGCTCGCCCCGACAATAGCACAGATGAGGTTCATGCATGGTACTTCAATGGCAACACCGAAGTCGCAATGCCAAACAGCGAACTGGTCTTCAAGACCGACCCAGTGAGCGCCGAACTAATTCGCGAGCAGTTTCGCACCATTGGCGCAAATGTGACCGGACGGCGCACATTTGATGACGCCCAGGCATGGGGTGGTCGAGATCCCTATGGCGTCCCCAGTTTTATTGTGTCACATACCATACCGATGGAATGGTCAGGACCTGACTCACCCTTCATATTCGTGACTGATGGGGTAGCAAGTGCTATCGCTCAGGCGAAAGCCGCCGCTGGAAATAAGGATGTGGCAGTCGCTGCCGCGAGCATTGCACAACAATGTTTGAACTTGGGCTTGTTGGATGAAATCCAAATTCATTTAGCACCTGTTCTTCTAGGTGAGGGGATTCGTCTGTTTGACCACCTCAGCATCGCTCCCATGCAGCTCGAGCGCACGCGAGTTATCGAAGCGCCTCATGTTACTCGCCTGTATTTCCGCGTTGTCAAATAATTGGTGATTATGAAAGCGAGAGTCCGATAGTGCCACCCAACACAGCGTGCAGCGGACAGAGCTTCGCCCTGCGGGTATGCAGGGGCTTGCTGGCAATGGTTTTGGTTGGCAATGGAGTCTCGCCCGTCCGCCCTGCCGCTAACGCAAACCGTTAGCCAGCCCCATGATTGAGAAATCCGATACGCTTGGAGTCCCGGTCGTCGTGACGATGCGGCGGGCGACGCTTGTCGGTATTCCGGCAATGCCGATTCCGGCTGCGCCAATGGTCGTACGGCGCGCCCGGGTAGAGGACGCGGGAGCTTTGGCGGTGCTTTTGGGCGGTGCGTTTGAGGGGGAGATTTGGGATGCGGCGGGGACTGAGCGGGAGCTCTTTGGCGACGAGACGGTGAGGGCGACGTTGGTGGTCGCGGCAGAGGAGAGACCGGTGGCGACGGCTTCGCTGCAGGTGCGTCCCGATGCTCCGCAATGCGGTTGGGTGCGCTGGGTTGCGACGGAGCCCGAGTGGCGCGGCAAGGGCTTGGGGCGCGCGGTGGTTGTCGGTGTGCTTGCGTTGGCGGCGCAAGAAGGATGTCGTGAAGCGCGTCTGCGGACTTCGACTGACCGGTTGGCAGCGATACGGTTGTATTTGCAGTTGGGGTTTGAGCCACTTTAGCGCGTCGAGTGCGACCTTCGCTACACTCTCCACCTCATCGTCGCTTGATTCAACATCTCCACTTGTTCCGCTGTAAGCGAGAACGTCAACGCCTGTGCGTTGTCCACTGCCTGTTTGCCATTCTTTGCTCCGGGAATCGGAAGCACAAGCGGATTCTCAATCAACCAACGCAACGCCACCTGACTTGGTGTCTTGGAATATCGTTCCCCAATCTCACGCAATAATTGAATCACCGGCTGCATTTCCTCCAATGCTTTGCGATTGTATTGAGGCAAAATGCGCCGAAAGAATCCGCCCGGGCGATTTTGCGCCGAATACTTGCCTGTCAACTTGCCACCCGCCAGCGGCGTTTGCGCGATGAGCGTAATTCCCAACTCGCGGCAGGCATCAAGCACTCCGTTCACTTCGGGCGCGCGATTCAAAAGCGAATACTCTACCTGATTCGACGCCAAGGGGATTCCCAGTTTCGCAAGCGCGGCGTGTGCCTCGCGCATCTGTTCGGCGGAATAATTGCTCACGCCCACCGCCTTGACCTTGCCCGCCTCAACCACATTTGCCAATTGCTCCATCAGTTTCGGGATGGAAATGTTTCGCATGGGATAGTGATGCTGATACAATTCGATGGACGCGCGTCCCAAGCGCTTTAGACTCGCCTCCAGTTGTTTCGGCAGGTCTTCTTCTTTCATCGAAAACCCGCCGGGAAATTTCGTGGCGATGACCACAGCTTTTCCGCGCGCCAACTCGCCCAAACGCAATTCCGCCGCGCCGTTGCTGTACATCGCGGCAGTGTCGAACAGATTCACGCCTGCCGCGATACTGAGTTCGAGCGCGCGTTTTTCCTCATCAAACCCGTGCGCGCCGCCATACGCGGTTTTTGCAGGATGAAGGCGCGCAAGTCCTTTCGCGTCGCCCCACGTCATTGCGCCAACCCCCATGCGCGGCACACACAGAGTACTTTTCCCCAAGAATGTATGGTGTTCCATAATTCACCTTCCTTCAAAATGTGCGTTCTCGATTGTTTGTGTCAAACGGCTCGCCCTGTCCATGGACCAACGCCCTCGATGCGCTTGACGCGAATACGCGTAATGAACCCGCGTGGAGGATTCTCCATCGGCGGGAACTTGACGCCCTTTCCGATATAAACTTCTGCCAGTCTCTGCAACAGTTCAGGCGCGCCGCCTTGCTCAATCTGCGCCTCGCCATACAACACAGCATACTCGGTAAGTGCCATCGCGCTTTTGGTTTTGGCTTGAAGCGAGATTGCCACGCGTGGATCGCGACGAATGTTTTTGACTTTGCGGTTTTCCGGCAAATGCCCTGCAACGATGTCATCTCCATCGAGACCAATCCAGACGAGAGTGACCTGCGGACTGCCGTCCGGATTCAATGTGACCAAATGCGCGGGGGTCCCCGCTTCGATGAGTTCGCGTATCTCTTGCGGTATCTTCATGTAACTTGCCTCCTTGAAAAATTTTGTAAAGTATGCTACGATACAGACCTGTATCGCTGTTGCGTATCATACGATACAAACCTGTATCGTGTCAAGTGGGAGAAGAGATGAAAAAGAAAATTGCTCCGAAAGATCAAGTATTCCAAACCGCCGCGCGGATGTTTTACCAAAACGGCTACCGCGCCATTGGCGTGGATACGCTCGCCGCCGAATCGGGCATTGGCAAGATGACCCTCTACCGCCACTATCCCACAAAGGATGACCTGATTACTGCTTATCTCCAAGACAGCAATGAATTGTTCTGGAGAAATTTCGAACAAATTACTCAAGACGCACCCACTGCGCGCGAAAAATTATTGACATTCTTCAAGTCCTTGCAGCAGTACGTTCAATCTCCATCCTGTTACGGCTGTCCCTTTCTCAATGTGGCAACGGAGTACCCCGAAACCGATTATCCGGGGCATCAGGTCGCGATTGAACATAAACAATCCGTCCGCGCGCGCTTTCGTCAATTGGCGAAAGAAGCAGGCGCAAAAAAACCTGCCGTCCTTGCCGACCAACTCGTTCTGCTCATGGACGGCGCCTACATGGCGTCGCGCACATTCGGCGTCAAGAACCCCGCCGCCCATCTCGCGCAAGCCGCACAGGTTCTCGTTGACGCGGCTCTCAAGTGATTTGATATGATGCAACTACCAGATTATTGGCTGCCTTGTCCGGTACGAGAACTGGATGCCGC
>JAKOPZ010000139.1 GCA_029778615.1 Chloroflexota bacterium
CGAATGATTTTTTTCTGGCATGGGTGCGCTTGGCGCGCGAACGGCAAGCAGATTTTGAATGGTTCAGCGAAATCGAGAGTGCGCGGTATTTCAAGTATGGCAGCACATGGCACCGCTTTCTGCCGGATGGACGCGGAGTGTGGCATGGCAAGGGCAAACCATTTCGCTTTGTCGTCGAGATGGACCGTACGCGCGAATCGGTAAGGAACCTCCGCGCGAAATTTGATGAGTATTTTTATTGGCAGATGACACGCGGTCACTCTCTTGGCTCGATGTACGTTGAGAGTGACCGCGTGTCATGGCGGATGTCACAGCGCCGCGAGGAACCTAACCCAAACGTGTTGGTGGTGACGACGAATTGGACGCAAGCAGAAACCATCGCGCGCTTGATGGAACGCGCGTGGCGGAAAATTTTTCCAAAGTATCCGTTTTAGCCCCTCTTTCACGCTTTACGCCACACGCGGGCGGCTGAATTGCGCGCCCGAAAAAATTCCCTCTCGTATTCGTTACAGCACACAATTCGATAGTAAATCTGATGAAAGGATGCTTGCTCCGATATTAGGGAGCAGCATTCTGCTATCCCTGCGAGTTCGCGTTGGATCGATGGATATTGCACAGCAAACGATAAATGCCGTTGCCGCGCGCGCAACACACGTATCGCACAATGCAGATATTCCACTCAAGGAGTATCTACATGTTTGGCAACAAGGCAGCAAAACGCGAACGTCTGGCGCAATTGGTTGATTTGGTCGCCGCGAATCCGGGCATTACGCAAGCGCAATTGGCGCGCCGTTTAAGCGTTAATCGCTCTACGATTCTCAAAGACCTCATTACGCTTTCGGAAATGGGGATTCGGCTGGCGCAGGATGAGCGGGGCGGCTTGTATCTGGACCGTTGAGACGCGGAAAAAATTCGTGTCAAATTTGTCACGCGTGTTGCCATTTTTGCAACGCGAATGTGATATTCTTGGCGCGCAAAGGAGCCGATATGTCACGAGCCGATGAAGAACGGATTCGTCAGGAACTGTTACATTCGCGCGAATTCATCGAGCAAGCCGAATTGGCGCGCCGGTGCGAAATTAGGCACCGTTCCACCATCTTGCGGATGTTGGAACGTCTCAATGCAGGCGGTTTCGCGCTGGAATGGGATGAGCGCAAGCGGGTGCGCCTCGACCGCACCAAGTATTTGCTCGATTTGAAATTGAATGAGGACGAAGCGCTGGCGGTGTTTATTGC
>JAKOPZ010000140.1 GCA_029778615.1 Chloroflexota bacterium
ACATCGTAATAGCTCGCGACGCCTTTCCACGAACAAACGGTGTGCGTCTTGCTGGGTTGAAAATGTTCCGTCTTGAGTGTGTCGGGCGGAAAATAGTGATTGCCTTCGACCACAATCGTTTTGTCGCTTTCCGCCAGCACGCGCCCGTTCCAAATCGCTTTTGCCATTGCTGTATCCTCCGTCATGTTTCGCATCGTGACGATAAATCCCCCGTCGCAAGGAGGCGTGGAGGATTCATCGTCACAGAGAGTATGCCATTGCTTGACGATTTTGAATGTAAGATAGATTACGCTTTCGCCGGATACAACCGGGAGTGTAACGCGCATTACATTTTTCCGCGTGAACGCGTGTATGATGATATGCGACTGGATTCGGGCGAAAAATTTCTCTGGAGCAAAATAATGGGACAGCGCGCGATGCGGGGCATTCGCATCCCTCACTGGTTATTACGGTGGTTGTTCACTGGCACGCTCAAGGAAAAAACGTGCAGCCATCTGGACCTGATTCAAGTGACCGCCACGCCAATTCGGGTGTGTGAGGATTGCGTGGCTTTGGGCGACACGTGGCCCGAACTGCGAATGTGTATGGTGTGTGGTTACGTGGGCTGCTGCGACCAGGCAAAAAACAAGCACGCGCGCAAGCACTTTCGAGAAACCGGGCATCCGCTCGTGCGCTCTATCGAGCCGGGCCCGGATTGGATGTGGTGTTATGTGGATGAGGCGTTGTTGGCGGCGCCGCGCGCGCGCGACTGACCGAAATGCGGCGCCGCAACATCGGCAAAAGGAGGCGACCTGTGCGGCACATCTGCGTTTTTGATGTGAACGAAACACTGCTCGACCTGCGCGCGCTTGACCCGGAGTTCCAGCGCGTCTTTGGCGACGCGGCAGTACGGCGTGAATGGTTTGGACAGCTGCTCCAATCCGCGCTCGTGACGATTGCGACCAATGCCTACAGCGATTTTGGCACCATTGCGGGCGCGGCGCTGGATATGGTCGCCGCGCGACGCGGCGTGACCCTTTTGGACGCAGACCGCGCCAAGATTTTGGGCGGCATTCTGACTTTGCCGCCGCATCCCGAAGTGCGCGCGAGTTTGCAGCGCCTGCGCGCGGCAGGGTTCCGTCTTGCCACCTTGACCAACTCGACGCTGCGCGTCGCAGAGGCGCAAATGATGAATGCGGGGCTCGAAGAGTTTTTCGAAGCGATTCTCTCCGCTGACGCGGCGCGCCGACTCAAGCCCGCGCCCGAACCGTATCAGCTGGCGGCAAAAACTTTGGGCGTGGAACCAAAAGAGATTCGCTTGATTGCGGCGCACGCGTGGGACGTCGCCGGCGCGCTGCGCGCGGGCTGCGCGGCGGCGTTCGTGGCGCGTCCCGGCATGGTGCTCGACCCCCTCGTCGCGCGCCCGGACATCGTCGGCGCGGATTTGAGCGCGGTGGCAGCGCAAATTATTGACATGGAGCATTGAACCAACGCGATGCAGGGAGATGCAGAGTCAAGGCATGGCAGCGCCAAGTTTTACGCGTCATCTGACGAACTTGCTCGTCATCGTGGGGTTTGCGGCAATCTTGTTGCCGGGCTGCGCGCCCACGGCGGCGCCCGCGCGTGCCGATTTTGCAAGATGGCGCGCGGAAGTCATCTTGAACGCGTTTCAACATGCGGGGCTGGGGATTACGGAATGGCGTTATGCCAACAAAGATGCCGATGATGGATTCGCGGTGACAATGGTGGTCGAAACGAAACGCTTTCGGCTCGCGCGCGAAAATATCGGCGGCACGATTCTTGCCTTTCAGAATGAGCGCGACCAACTTTGGATGTACGAATACTATGTACGGCTTGGAGAGACAAACCCCGCGTATGCGTCGTGGCTCTGGACGCGCGGCAACGTGATTGTGCAAATTGACCGCGCGCTCGCGCCGGAACGCGCCCGGGAATTTCAGCGCGTCTTGAATCAGATGAAATAAAGCTTGCTGCATAGACGCAACAGAATGACATGCAACAAGGGGGAATACAAATGAAATCGTTTATTGTCCTTTTACTCATCAGCGGCTTGGCGGCATGCGCGCCCGCCGCGCCAACGGCGAATCCTGCGGCGGCGAATGTATCGGCGCGCCCACTCTCGGACATTCTCGTCAGTGGTCCCGAGTTTGTCGGCGACTCGATTGATAATCTGACGGTGAAACTGGAAACGAAAATTCCCGTCGCGTGCGCGGTCGTGTATGGTGAAACGATGGCGTATGGGAGCATCGCGACGGATACGGATATGGCAGGCGGCGCGCACTCGAATCATCATCCGCTGTTGACCAATATCAAACCCGATACAGTTTATCATTTCCGCTTTCAAGGTTCTGCCGCCGACGGCACGTTTTATGTGAGCGATGATTTCACGTATCGCACGCCCAAAGCGTCCGCGTCCGCGCAAAACAAGCCGCAAGGAAAAAATGTCGCGTTGATGTCCGCAGGCGCGAAAATTCGAGCGGTGAGCAGCAATTATGGCGGCGGTGATAACAGTTCGGCGTATGGCGCGAACAATGCCATTGACGGCGATTTGAATACGCAGTGGTCATCGAATGGGGACGGCGATAACGCGTGGATTGAAATTGATTTGGGTAAAGAATTTACAATTGACGCGGTTGGGTTTCGCACGCGCACGATGGGTTCAAGCGCGCAAATTTCCCAATTCCGCGTCATCACCGACAAAGGCGAAACGCTCGGACCGTTTGATATAGCCGACGCGAGTCAGGTGTATTATTTTCCGGTGAATACGACCGCGCAGACGCTGCGGTTTGAGGTGGTGAAATCGTCGGGCGGGAATACGGGCGCGGCAGAGATTGAGGTGTATGTTGCGCAATAATCCGAGATTATTTAGAGAATTCATGAATTACGCAGATTCATTGATGAAGGGGGCAGTTCCCATGTGATGCTGCTGCCCGACCGCCCGTTATCCATTTTGATAGTACTCTGGGGGCTTGTGTCGTCCTGCGGTAAAGACAATTTGACATTATTCGATGTTTATGGGAGAATACTAAACCAAATGGTTAAGTATTATCTTTCACTTGATGGAACGTTCAGTGCGCTGGCACATCCCATTCGCCGTGAAATTCTCAAGCGGCTCTCGCGCGGAGAAGCGGCAATAACGGAATTGGCAGCCCCATTCAACATTTCCCTACAGGCAGTGCTAAAGCACATTCGCATTTTGGAAAAATCTGGGCTGGTGAGCAGTATTAAAACAGGGCGCGTTCACCTCTGCCGTTTAAACGCTGCGCCCATACAAGAAGCAGCCGAGTGGCTGGCGTTTTATGAGAACTATTGGAATAACAAGCTCGACTCATTGGGCGAGTTTTTAGAGGAGAACAATGATTCCAACAGCGTTTGAATCTGAACACTCTGTGGAGGTTCGACGCACCTACAATGCTTCCCCAGAAAAGGTGTTTGCGGCGTGGACGCAACCTGAATTCCTCAAAAAGTGGTGGGGAGTCGCCGATGGATATACCGTTCCAATTGCTGAAGTAGATTTGCAAGTCGGCGGCAAATATCGCCTTGGGATGCTACCTCCAAACGGTGATTCGCTTGTTGTGCTAACGGGAGAATATCGGGTCATCCAGCCGCCGCAGAAACTGGTGTTCACCTGGAGATTCGAGAACAGGGGAGAGACGGCAGAATCTCTTATTACTCTCGTGTTTCTAGCACGGGGTCACGGAACAGAGCTCATCCTCACCCACGAATACCGGGGAACGGAAGCAATGGCAAAGGAATTCCGGATGGGCTGGGAAGGGATGTTTGCCCGGCTCGAACACGCACTCGCGCGGGTGCGCGTGTAATCAGTCTGAATAGCCAAAGGAGAAAATCATGTCCGAGAACACACGAACGATTCAACAAACATACGCAATTAGCGTTTCCCCGGCCAGAGTGTTCGGTGCATTGACCAATGCGCAAGAACTGGAACGCTGGTGGACGTCCAAGTCCAAATCAGACGCTCGTACCGGCGGTCACTTTGAATACACTTGGGAATTTGAGGATTCCACTCGCAACGGCAAACAAGAGGGTGAATACCTGGAGGTCGTCCCCAACAAGAAACTCCGATATCCGTGGGAAGCAGGGAACGAAGGCAAGGGACACAACACCACAGTAGAGTTCACCCTGACGGAAACTCCGGATGGGACCATTCTGGAACTCGCACATGCAGGTTACAAATTTGGTGGCGATTGGGACCCAGTGTACGAAATGGTCTCCGGCGCATGGGGTTTTTTCCTGGGCAACCTCAAGTCCTATCTGGAGAGTGGATTGGATAATAGAGCAGCAGCGCTTGGTCAAAAAACCAATTTCTGATAGACAACACAAATAGACTCTGCACCAAGACGTGACAGGTTTCGGCGATGCCGAGCATCGCAAAAAACCTGTTACGTCTTGACGCTACATACTGCGAATTTTATTCGAGTTGTCCATAAGCTTGCGCGCCACCATCAACAATTGTGGTGGCAGCGGAGCGTCGTTTGGCGCGAACAATGCCATTGACGGCGACTTGAATACGCAGTGGTCATCGAATGGGGACGGCGACCACGCGTGGATTGAAATTGATTTGGGTAAAGAATTTACAATTGACGCGGTTGGGTTTCGCACGCGCACGATGGGTTCAAGCGCGCAAATTTCCCAATTCCGCGTCATCACCGACAAAGGCGAAATGCTCGGACCGTTTGATATAGCCGACGCGAGTCAGGTGTATTATTTTCCGGTGAATACGACCGCGCAGACGCTGCGGTTTGAGGTGGTGAAATCGTCGGGCGGGAATACGGGCGCGGCAGAGATTGAGGTGTATGTTGCGCCGTGATGGCGCAGCGTTTGACAACAAGGTGGTCGCGCTCTAGATGCAGCAGCTCACCATATCAATATCGGTGCGGAAGGACAATGCCGCGAGTTTGATGGCTTCCGAAAGCGTCGGAAAAACGGTGAGCGAATCCAGCACATCGTCCAGCGTCATCCGCGCGCGCAGAATGTACATCGCCTCGTTGATGAGTTCTTCCGCGTGCGGCGCGACGATGTGGATGCCGACGATACGGTCGGTTTTTTGTTCGACGACCATCTTGATGGCGCCGCGCGTGTCCTTGATAATTTGCGCTTTGGGCAGCTTGTCGAAATAGACCGTGCCGCAATAACAGCGAATCCCGCGCTCGCCCACTTGTTCATCCAAAATGCCCACAGCGGCAACGGCTGGATATGTGAACACGACGGACGGCACGAGGTCGTAATCAATCTTTTTCTGGTTCAGCCCCGTGAGCAGATTGGTTGCGGCAAAACTGCCCTCCTTGCCCGCCGTCGTTTCGAGACGCTTGGGCAAATCCACCGCGTCGCCGACCGCGTAAATGTGCGGCGCGTTCGTCTGATACCATTGATTTACGCGAATCGCGCCTTTTTCACTCAATGCAACTCCCGCTGTGTCCAACCCAAGCCCCGTCGTATTTGGCGTTTTGCCCGTGCCAAGCAGCAATTCGTCGAACGCGATTTCGTGTTCCACTCCGTTCGTGACGAGCGTTGCCCACTTTTGACTCTTCTCTACGCGCAGCCGTTTGACCTGCGTTTGTTTGTGAATCGCGATGCCTTCATCCTTCAAAACCTCTTCCAGCAATTCCGAAAGTTCCGGCTCGGTTTTTTTGTAGAGCATATTGCCGCGCACGACGAGCGTCACCTTGCTGCCAAAGTGGCGAAACATTTGCGCGAACTCGAGCGCGACGGGACCTGCGCCGATGACGAGCAAACGACGCGGCAGCTGTTTATTTTGCAAGGCTTCAAGGTGCGTCAAGTAACCAACCTGTTCGATGCCGGGAATCGGCGGCGGCAGGGCAGTCGAACCGACCGCAATCACAAAGCGTTCGCCGTAAAAGCGCTGCCCGTTTGCGACAACCTCGCGCGGCGAGACAAAGCGCGCGCGCGCTTCGAGCAAAGTCACATGTTCCAGATTTGCCAACACCTTGCCGTATTTTAATTCGCGCAATGCTGCGACGGTTTCCACTTCCTGGTCAATCGCGCGCGCGAAATCGAACTGCACGTCGGGAATGTGGAGTGCGTCAAAAGAGTGATGCTGCGTGTGAAATTTGAACGCGCCGACGGTGAGCAAATGTTTGCTTGGCACGCAGCCGACGTTGACACACGTGCCGCCGAGCGGCAGACCCGCGTTAAGCATCAACGTCTTGGCTTGATATTCGTTCGCCTTGATGGCGGCGGCAAATGCGCCCGCCCCGCCGCCGATAATGATGAGGTCAAATTGATTTTCCATTTTTCTCCTGTTGCAGAGTTTGAAAAAAACGCCGCGTCACAAAACCACAAGCAGCCGCGCTTTTTGAGGCAGGTCGCTAGCGACCGAATCCACCATAGTAGAATAACTGATACGCGACCAAGTACGCGCCCGCGCCGACGAGCAGTACTGCGCTGGCACGTTCGACATAGGGCAGCGCCGCGTGCAAATAACGCGCCACTACATTTTTGAATAATGCCGCGCCGAGCGTCAACGCTACCAACACTGTGCCCATCCCCAGCGCGTAACTCACAAACAGCGTCAAGCCCACACCCGCGCCTTGCAAGGCGAGCGTCCCGCCGACGATGACCAGAAAAATCGGCAGCGTGCAGGAAAGCGAGGCGACCGCGTATGCGATGCCAAATACAAACGCCGCGCTGAGCCCTTGCCCGCGCGGTTGCAGCGTTGGCAATGCAAAAGGCAAATGCAACGAGCGTCCGAACAATATAGCAGCGCCCAACGCGATCAGCGCCAGACCAATCACGCCACTCGCCCACGGCGCGAATCGAATGAGCGCGCGCCCGCCCAGCGTAAACACAACTCCCACAATACTGAACACGACAACGAATCCTATTGTCACCATCAAACCGAGGGACACCGCGCGAAGGAACCGTTGGGCTGTAGATTGTTCTTGATAATCTTTTGCGTTTGTACCGAGATACAACGCGATGTAGGACGGCAGCAGCACAAAGCCGCACGGATTGACGGACGCGAGCAGACCTGCGCCGAACGCCCATGCAAGCGGCAGATCATTCACGCCATTCATTCGAGCGCCTTCTGGACCTCACGCTCCAGCACATCCAAAGTCGTGGGCCACTGATCGGCATACACCACTGTCCCATCGCGTCCGATGATGAATGTCGTATCGAGTGAGCGTACGCGAAACGCGCGGACGAGATCAGATGCTGTATCCATTGCCCACCAATGGTTGGTGTCGCCTGCCAGTTTCTTGAACGCCAAAAGGTCATTCTTGGTGTCGTTCGGGTCCACATCCACGATCAGCGCCTGGAGCCCTTGGTCGCGATATTTCTTGTACAGTTCGCCCCACGCTTGCGCTTCAGGAATACAGCTGCCGCACCAACTTGCCGAGAAAAAGACGCCCAGCACTTGACCCTTGGTCTGCGCCAGCGAAACGGTCTCGCCGTCAATCGTCTGGATGGAGAAGGAGGGCGCGGCGGGCAGAAGATTGGGTTGAACCGGTTTGCTGAGATTCGCTTGCGCGGCAGGCGCAACCGCAGGTGGATTTGACGATTGGGGCGCGCCCTGGCTTGACGTTTCAATCGTTGTCGCAGTTGTGGCGCGCGTGGTTTGAGCCGTCAAGGCAAACCACAGCCCGACGGCGACAATAATCGCCAACCCTGCCGCTCCGCCAAAAATCCATTTCGACTTAGCCATGTGTTACCTCGGCGCCAGAAAGCGGCTCGACCGCGCAGCAGGATGATTGCGTCGTGTGCGCAGATGGAACAACATTGGGGGCAAGCACATCCGGCGATTCATTCCGTTGCGCGCGGCGTGTAGGGGCATTCATCGCAGATACTTTGGCGCGTGGCGTTTTGTCTCCGCGCCACAATCCACGCGTCACGAACAGCATAGCGCCGACAAAATATGTGCCCGACACGACAAACACCACTCCCACATTGTTCGTCAAAAACACGCCGAGCGCGGTGCCCGCCGTGAGCGCCAACACGAGTGGCAGTGTGAGCGGCAAGTGACACGGGCAGGCGATAAAACCTGTCACGAGAAAAAAGCCGCTGCCCAATTTCGAGAGAATGGGTTGCATCTCCGTTCTTCCTTTCAATCTACATGACCTTCGTTCACCACCAACGATGAAAATCTCCCCTCGCCCTTGGGGAGAGGGGTCGGGGGTGAGGGGTTATTTTCGAATCAGCGGAGCGCTAATTCCTTTTCGTGTTCAAACCGTTTGATGACTTGGCGCACGTTGCCCAAGCAGCACGCGCCTTGCGGATTCCGCAAATCGCACGCGCACTGTCCCGCGTTAATTCCGACGTTGATGTCGTCCAGAATCTCGTCGCGTATTTCGGGCGTTGCGGCATGCACCTCGCCAACCGTATGTCGAAAACAGTAACAGACAAAGACATCGTCGGCGTCGGGTTCCTTTTGAAACACGCGCTCACGCACCTCATCAGCCAAGAAGGTTTGCGTGCCGTCAGCAGAAAAATAGACGACGGGACAATCGCGCGTGCGGCAAAAGAAATATTCGGTGTCGCGCGCTTGGCGCAGAGTTACCGCGAGCATCGCTTTGACCGTTTGCCCCGGCACAGGTTTGCCGCGCTGTCGGCACGTTGGGCACTCGTTCGTCTCGCGCCCACCAAGTTGCATCGCGTGCTCGTCCAAATCAACCAGAATCGGTTTGGAAGGTAAACAGCAGGAATCATTCATAAGAATTCTTTCTGAATTTCCACGCGTCCCGAATCGCGGTACGTCTTGAGCAGATAGCAGATGCAGCGCTCCCCCTGCGCGTCGTCACGCGGCAGAAATTTGCCCTCTGTGTGGAGTTGCTTGAGCGAGTCGCGCAGCGCGAGCAGGTCGGCGATATGGCGGTCTATTTCGTCGAGCCGTCGCGCGAGTGTATTCAAAACGCGGTCGCAGGGCGCGATGCCTTGATCGCGCGCTTTGAGGATGTCGCCAATGTCCGCAAGCGAAATCCCCAATCGGCGCGCGCCCGCGATAAAGCGCAGCCGTTCGACATCGGCA
>JAKOPZ010000015.1 GCA_029778615.1 Chloroflexota bacterium
AAAAACGAAAGGCTCGAATAGGCAAAATCTTCGAGGTCCAGGTAAAATACGGGACCGAGACGTTGGACATGATGGAGATGAATCATTGCACTGTGCATCCAGGTTTTCCCGCCTAACGGCGGTGCCGTCATCAGACATCTCCCATTCACAAGGATAGGATAATCTTTTAATGTGAGATCGTGCGCTTTGTAGGTTGCAAGATCCAAAAACTCGATGGCGGGTTCGATAAAGGGCGGATGGAAACAAGACACTAGGTTCTGTGCATCGGAAGCGGCTTGCGGGTTGATGTAGATGGTCAGTGGCACATGCAAGAATGATGGTAGAGGAATACTGCGATGATCTGCCGCTGGCGAAACCGAAGCAGTGATTGGGACTAACGCGCCGGTATTGACATCAATGACCTGGACATCTCTGGCAACGATATAGTCGTTCAGAGGGGCGTCCCGAAAGAAAATGTATTCTGTTCCAGCCCGCGACTCGAGAGAAAAAAGGGGATCAAATTTGCTGCGTGCCTCGTCATCAATTTTATGTTTATCACTGAGCTCACGGTATACTTTGGCGAGGACGTACGCCAATGCGAGACGAAAATCTTTATGCCACTCTTGCCAAACGCGAAGGTCATAATTGTGTGGCAATAAATCAGTGCTTGCTCCGAGAAGTTTCCCCAGTTCTCCCGACTCTTGCCGATCAAGAGCCTCTGCCAAGTTGTTATGAACGGACCGAGATCGAACGCGTGCCATAAAATAACTGGGCAGAAACCTGCTCTGGAACTCCTCGAACAACGCGGGAATGGTAGAAATATGCAGTCTTGATGGGAGTGTCGCGTCATGTTCTCCTATGCTGAGGAGATTGCCATAGATCTGTAACTTGGCTGGATGTCTGGCGGCGAGTCGTTCGTTCGGGTCCTCCCGTAAGGTTTCGAAACGAATCCCAAATTCATTCGAGGGTTGTTCGTATCGCAAGAAACTATGAACATGAAATACAATTCCACCGCGGATTAGATCCAATTCCATGCGGAGCCGTGATGATCTTTGATTTGAGCGATTCAGTTTTTCAAGGTGATTGAGCAACAGAGATTCGATGATGTAGCGAAATACGACTTTTGCAATCTCATAGCGCGCATCCTGAATACGCGCTTCTGCCTGTAGGTTGCCTCTTTTCGACGAAGTTGGGACGATTCGTTGTTTTCCCTGTTCGATCAGTTTGCGGCTGAATATGGGAGTGTAATCCAAACGGAGTCGTTCCAGAATATCGGCATGATTTTCAAATAAGAACTCCTCAAATAACAACGCATTTTCATCGCGGCGTTCTGCCGCGGCGCTGCCGTTCATCCACGCGATGAATTTATTGATTAAATCCATCCAGGTTGTCTCGAAGGTAGTGAACGTTTCGATCCTAGCGTTGGGCATACTTTCCCTTGTCCTCGCAACTACATGAATAAACGCAGAAAGTCGTAAGCGATAAGTAATATGGCACAATCTCAAGCAGAAATCCAAGTCATCCTGAGCCAGACCCGCGGTGCCGGATCAACCACCATTGTTCGCGGGCTTGGCATCGATCATGCGAGGGCGAACAAACGAACGCTCATGGTTGACCTCGACCTGTGGACCGTCGAACTGTCCGCATCCTACCATCAGAGCCATGCGAACAAACTGGTACAACTCGCCGAGCAGTATTGGCATGATGGCACACTTACAAGCAACGCCTTGGAGAGTGCGACAGTTCCATGTGAAGAAAATCTCTGGCTCTTGCCGAATAGCTTGTCTTGGTTAGCAAGCAGCTACCTGGGCGGAGAGATTGGATATGATTTCATTCGCATTCTGCTTGAAAGTTTGAGGTTGTCCTTTGCTTCGATCTTCGTCGACTTGGGCACATCCAACCCTGACGCAAACACAAAGAGCGCCCCGTTCCTGCTTGGGTGTGCAGCCCATCTTGCCGCCACGGAGAGCGCATCGCGCATTTTCTACGTTTTTTCTTCGCCGCTTGAATACGAAAAATGGCGTGTTGGAAGTCCTCGTCTGGAAAATCCAGACAAAGTATTTTTACTGGTCAATCGCGCGAAAAAGCAAAAGCGTGAAACGCTCATGGTTGGATCCTATCCAATCCCGCTCGCTTTCATCGAATATTCAAAAGAATTATATATAGAGGACATAATTCTTCCTGTACATTCCTGACGGGTTCCCTTCCTCGCTTACCTCTGGCTTCGCGATCCCACTCCTCCTTCTGTTTCGCCGCATCATTTACCTCATCCATATACACGGCCCGCAACAACGGCAAAGATGCCTGTAACGAATATCCTGACGTAGTGCGCGCTAACAAATAACCGTTGGCACTCTGTGCTAGAGAGTGCCAACGGCAAGAAAAGGAACTGTCTCGCAGATCGCGAAATCCTTCGCGTTTTCGTTCGCGCGCCTATCGCAGATCTGGCAAACCCGTAGTACGCTCACAAAAGAGGCAGCGTCTCGCGCACAAAGCAGCCAGGCTGTCTTCGACACGAACCAGAACCAAATGCTTAATTATTCCGACACGTTCGTGCCATGAGGCGGAGCAGTTGGAGGTTACAGAATGCAGGGCGTTCAATCGTTACAGAATGTTGCAAATGATTCAGTCACAATTGCGTTGGAACCAAGAATGATGCAGCTACAAGGCATTACGCATGAGAAATCTTTCACCCCGTTCGCTGATCCGCACGTTGTATACCGTGAAGCCTCTATATCCGAGCAAATTCGTATCGCCCAATTGTGCGCGTGCTATCAATTGCTGCGAGAGATTGGGTTTCGGGCACGCCAAAGAGGAATGGAGAGAGAACGTCCTTCTCAGGAGCATTCCGGATTAGGAGATCATTCAACTCTGGCGCCCAGCGTCGCTAATAACACAGGAAAAATAGCCAGAACAATAGTTCTTGACAGTGACACGCGGCTCTGTTAAAATGTGAGCAATCGAATGAAAAACGTCTCCTGCAAGTGCTGGTAACACTTGCAGGAGACTGACCCAAACCGTTGTAAGAGCCAACGGTTCAGGCTGGTGCCGATTATACTGGCATCAGTAGTCGCGCGCAATGGTCGCCTGTCGTTGGCTAAACGGTAGGCGATTTTTCTTTTTCCGCGGAGGTGATGATGAAAGCGGTTATTTATGCGCGGGTCAGTACTTTACTGCAAGCGCAGGAGGACAAGGTCTCTATTTCTGAACAAATTGCAGAGGCAGAGGCATATGCGCGCGAGCATGGCTACACCATTGTTGGGCATTATGTGGACAAGGAGCGTTACAAATCCCGGGGGAAATTGGTTGACCCATCCGGCACCCGTTCGGACCGGCCCGAGTACCTGCGGATGCTCCAGGATGGTCGTGCAGGACACTTTGACATTATTATTGCATGGAAAGAGGATCGTTTGTATCGAGGCATCCGTGCGGCAATGCCGTTGGGTGATCTACTTGACGAGAGGCGTGACGATGGCAAGCCAAAGGTACGTGTGGAGTTGGTGCGAGAGGCGTTTGATCCCAAGATGCTATTTCTCAAGGCGTCCCTGGGGAAAATCGAAATTGATAACTTCCGTGAACGTTCGGCGATGGGCTTTCGCAGGCGCCTCAAAAAGGGATTGGCGCTAGGAGGGACTTATCCCTTTGGATATGATCGGGTTGATGGAAAATTGGTCATCAATGAGTTCGAGGCACAATGGGTCAAGAACCTCTTTTGGTGGTATGGTGTGGAGCATGTTGAGCTGACGGAAATCCGCAAGCGGTTCGTGGAGGGCAAGGTGCCTCAAAAAGGCCACCAGAAGATCAAAATCCCGTGGAGCAAGAATATCCTGTATCGTATGCTCAAGGCGACCTATTACTATGGGACGCTTTCGGTCAATGCTGCCGGTCAGGCATGGGAAATGGATTGTCCCCCCATTATCGAGAAATGGCTTTGGGATAAGGCGCAGGAGCGTATCAAGTCGAGCAAGTCCTGGCCCTTGCGGAATTTCAAAGAACCTTACCTTTTGACGGGTCTCATCTTTTGCGCCGAATGCAAGCACCGGATGAATGGCAAACATAATTACTATCATTCCAAGCGGAAAGGCGAAAAAATCCGGCGTCGCTTTTACCGTTGTCCCGCCGCGTGGCAATATCCCGATGTGTATCACTGTCGGCGACATTTTAGCGTCAAAAAAGTGGACGGCGCGGTCTGGGATTTAATTTCCCGCGCATTGGAACACCCCACCCTCATCAAGGATCAGATCAAACTCAAGGCGGAACAAATCGCAGCCGATGCTGAAAAGGTCGAAGACCGGATTGGCGCATTGACCAATCAAGTTCAAGAAATTCAGGAGGAGCGTCAATGGCTGATAGTTCAAGCGCGCAAAAAAGTAATCACCGAAGCCGAGTTTGAAGGGCAGATGCAAGCACTGGCACTTCAACGGGAATCGGTTGAGCTTGAACTGCAGGAACTCAAGCAAGCCTTTACTCATCGCGACGAGGCCGCCGAGCTACTCAGCTTTGCGGAGGAATTTTTCAAAAATCTGAGCGAGGGCTTGGCAGACCTGAATCAACCGGAGAAGGGCCTCTCTTGGGAGGAAAAACTAAGGATTGCGGAGCAAAAGCGCAAAATCATTGAAATGCTGGTCACTCGGGTAGAGCTCGATCAGGAGGGCAATTTGACGATTGAAGGGATGCTTGAAAAGAGCATCGTAACAGCGAATGTCAAGTCACCTCAACATTCCATGACGTGATGACCACCATATCGGGACGCGAGGCAATGGCAGCATTCCACGTCGCGCGATAAAAATTTCCGCCGTCACGGCTGCGCGCAAATTTATCCGCGCGGCTCGTGCGCGTGTCATCATAACCCGGCATCACCGTCGCCACCCACAATTTGTCCGTCCCCGCGCGCCGCACGCGTTTCGCCCAATCGTTCAACGTGTAATTCACATCGGACGCCCAGGCAATCGAATACAAGTGATGTCCGTCGAACACGCGTTGATACGCAATGTTCACGCCTTCGGCAATCCAAATTTGGTCGTGGTTCGGGTCCACCTGTGCGCGAATTTGTGCCCATTCGTCCACACTGCGCACCTGTTCGCGCCAAAAGAACAAGACGGGTTTACCATTCACGCGCGCAAACGCGCCGTGTGGTTCGAGATTGTCACGCACATACATCAACGCATTGACGAGCGCCTCGCGCGAACCATAATGATTCGCTTCAAAATCAATCGTCGCAGAAAAATTTTTGCCGCCCGCGATATCCAACATCATTTTGAAGCGGTCGTCGGTGGGATTGCCGGGACCGAGCCACGAGACGACGAACGAATCAATCCCCGCGCTTTGTGCCTGGTCAATGTGGCGGGCGATGGCGTTCGGGTCGCGCGAAACGTACGTTTCGGCAGGAACATCCGAGACGAGATTCGGCGACCACGAATTTTCATCGAACCACGCGTAATAAAAGGCAAAGACGCGCGGCGGGTTTTCGGCTAAAGTGGGTGGTGGAGATAGAGCAAAGAGGAAAACGAGAAACGCAAGCGCGGCAAAACGAATGACTTGGGAACGTGCCATAACAACGGGCACGATTTTAGCATGAGCGCGCCACAGCGCCAATTGAAAGCCAAGCCGGATTCAAACGCTTGTACCAAGATATAGCTCGAGCTGTACCGTGTGTGTATATCTCGATGTATGGCAAAACGAGCGCGAATCTGCTATATTATGCGCGGTCGTCATAGTTCGTTGACGCTATCTTCAAGATGCCGTTACGCAGCTCGTTCGTTATGCGCCTTGTATTCCGGGCTGTCGCAGCATCTGAAATTTCTTGACCTTTAGCCAAAAGCAAAATGCGGCGCAGTGTGCGCCGCATTTTTTGTTGCCGCCTGCGTTTTGCGCGACAACGCGTCAACTTTCCAATACCAATGAGCGCAGAAATCCTTCTCGAGCAACCTCTCGGCGTACTAGCATCGGACACGCAACCCGCGCCCGTGCGCGCCGAAGTGTACGGCGTTGAACGTCTGGCAGAACACGCGCGCGCAATCGCACAGCAAACGCGCGTGCGTGCCGACGCGTATCGCGGCAAAGACCTTGACGCGCTGCTGCAAACGAATGCGACGCAGTTGGAACTCGCACAGCGCGAATTTGCGGATGCCGCTCAAGCGCACAAGACAGTCCCGCCCGCCGCCGAATGGCTGCTCGACAATTACTATATTGTCGAAACGCAGCTCCATGAGGTGCGCCGCGACCTTTCCGACCGCTATTATGACGAACTGCCCAAACTCGCCGACGGCGCGTTGGCGGGATACCCGCGCGTGTTTTTTCTCGCGCTCGAATTAATCGCGCACACCGACAGCCGCCTCAGCCAACAAGTGCTCGAACAATTTGTCAGCGCGTATCAAGAAAACGCGCCGCTCACAATTGGCGAAATCTGGGCGATTCCCATCATGCTGCGGGTTGTATTGATTGAAAATTTGCGGCGACTGATGGAACAAGCGTTGTACGTCCTGCGCCAACGCGCGCGCGCCGATGCTTTGGCAGACCAATTGTTGCACGCCGTAAAAATTTCTGACGCCGCGTTTTTGTCCGCGCTCGCCGAACTCGCGCAAGCATTCGACGCGAACGCCGCGCCGTTTGTGGTGCAGCTGCAACAGCGCCTGCGCGACCAAGACCCCGCGCTCGCGCCCGCCATTCAATGGCTCGAACGCCAAATGCGCCAGTCCAACCTTACACTCCAAGAATACATTAGGGTCGAACATCAACGCCGCGCCACCAATCGCGTTTCGGTGGGCAATGTCATTACGAGTATGCGGCTCTTGAGCGCGCTCAATTGGCACACTTTTTTTGAACGCGTGAGTTTGGTTGAAAAAACTTTGCGCGCAGACCCCGATGGGACCTACGCCCAAATGGACTGGAGCACGCGTGACCGCTATCGCCACGTCGTCGAAGAAATTTCCAAACACAGCGCGCACACGCAGCTCGAGATTGCCGAACGCGCCGTCGCGCTCGCCGCGCAAACAGCGCCCGACGCGTCCGCGCCGCTGACCGCGCGCCAACGCCACGTCGGCTATTTTTTGATTGATGCGGGACGGGCGCAGCTGCACGCGGCGGTGGGCTATCGCGCGCCGTTCACCGAACGGCTCAGCAAACTGCTGCGCCGTCATGCCACTGCCGTTTATCTGGGTTCGATTGCGATGTTGACGATATTGCTCGTCGCCGGCGCAATGACCTACGCGTCCGCGCACGGCGCACCGCCTGCTATGCTCGTGCTTGTCGCCGTCCTAACGCTCATTCCGTTGAGCGTTTTGAGCGTGGGCGCGGTGAATTGGACCTTGACAGCGCATTTGGAGGCAGACCCGCCGCCCAAATTGGAATTGAAAGATGGAATTCCGCCAGAGGCGCGCACGATGGTTGTCGTTCCCGCTCTCATCACGTCCATAGCGGGACTGGAATTTTTGCTTGAGCATTTGGAACTGCGGTATCTCGCCAACCGCGACCCGCATTTGCATTTTGCCATTCTCGGCGATTTCGCGGACGCGCCGCGTCAAGATATGCCCGAAGACGCCGAACTGCTCACCGCCGCAACACAGGCGATTGCGGCGTTGAACGCCAAGTACGCGCGCGCCGACGCGTTTTATTTTTTCCATCGCCGCCGCCGGTGGAACGCGCGCGAAAACTGTTGGATGGGTTGGGAACGCAAGCGCGGCAAGTTGGAAGAATTTAATTTGCTCCTGCGCGGCGCCGCCGACACCAGTTACAGCACTCAAGTCGGCGAGACCGGAATTTTGCCGCGCGTCAAATATGTCATCACGCTTGACGCAGATACGGAACTGCCGCTACAGGTGGCGCGCCGTTTGGTGGGCGCCATCGCGCACCCGTTGAATCGCGCGGTGTTGGACGCGCACGCGCGGCATGTCATTGCAGGGTACGGCATCATCCAACCGCGCGTGGATGTTATTTCGCCCGCGTCCGCGCGTTCCCGGTTTGCCAAATTGTTTACCGGCGATACCGGACTCGACCCGTACGCGAGTGTGGTCTCGGATGTGTATCAGGATTTCTTTCACCGCGCCGTGTACATTGGCAAAGCCATTTACGATGTGGACGCGATGGTGAACGCGCTGCATCAACGCTTTCCCGAAAATTTGTTGCTGAGTCACGATTTGTTGGAAGGCGCGTTTCTGCGCGTCGGCTTGGCGAGCGACCTCGAATTGCTCGAAGATTTTCCGTCGGGCTATGACGCGTACGCGCAACGACAACATCGCTGGGTGCGCGGCGATTGGCAAATCACCCCGTGGTTGTTTGCGCGCGTGCGCGACCGCGCGGGACATTTGCAGCCGAACCCATTGCCGCTGATTGAACGGTGGAAAATTTTTGACAACCTGCGCCGCAGTCTGGTGCCGCTCGCGGTGGTGGTCATGCTGCTCGCGAGTTGGCTGGTCTTGCCGGGTTCGCGTTTGTTCTGGACTTTGCTCGCGTTGTTCACCATCATGTTCCCGTTCGTGCGCGATGCGTTGGTCGCGTTGGGCGACCGTCCGAATGATGAACCGCTCGGCGGCTATCTCATCGCGACGGCGAAATCGTTATGGGTCGGCGCGCAGCGCGGTTTCTTTCTCATTATCGTTTTGCTTTATAACGTTCTGCTCAATGGTGATGCGCTCGTGCGCGTGTTGTGGCGGCGCGCGGTCACGCATCAAAAATTATTGGAATGGACGACGCACGCGCTTGCAGAAAAAGCACAGGCGCAAACCTTTCGCGATTATCTCGCGCGCATGTGGGGCGCGTCCGCGTTGGCATTCGCGATTTTTGTTGCGTTGGCGCTCCTCGAACCGCGTGCCTTGCTCGAGGCAACACCGCTGCTGCTGTTTTGGTTTCTTTCGCCTTCGATTGCATTCCAGCTGAGCGAACCGCAAAAAACCAATCTTGAACCGCTGGCGCCGAAAACCCTTCGCGCACTGCGCGGACACGCGCGCCGCATTTGGCGTTTTTATCAAGAATTTGCCGGACAAGCCGACCACTGGCTGCCACCCGACAATTTTCAACTCGAACCGAAACCCGTCATCGCGCACCGCACCTCGCCGACCAATATCGGATTGCTGCTGCTTGCGACCGTTGCGGCATACGATTTTGGCTATATTCGCCGCCAAGAATTGGCAGAACGCGTCGAACGAATCATGGACACGCTCGCGCAGATGGAACGCTTTCGCGGGCATTTGTACAATTGGTACGATACCACAACGCTAAAACCACTTTATCCGCAATACATTTCCACAGTGGACAGCGGTAATCTCGCCGCGTGTTTGATTGCGCTCAAGCAAGCGTGTTTGGAAGTGTGTGACGCGCCGTATGATGCGAAACGCATGTGGCACGGCATCTATGATGTGCTTGGCATCATGGACCCGCTGCTCGCCGAGAGCAACTCGGCGTACGCGCAAACGCTGCGGCAAGATATTGCGCGGCTCGAAAGTGTTTTGGATGCGGTGATGACGGATACGGCGGTACCGTTTGTGGATGCGCTGGAGCGAACGCTTACCAAATTACAGCGCGATGTGAGAATGCTGCCGGGGCACACGCCCCAAGACGCCGAGCTGCGTTTTTGGGGTGACGCGCTCGGCGCCCAAGTGCGCGCCTTTCGCGATGAAAACGAAAGCGTTTCGCCACAATTGCGCGCGCGTTGGCAGACGCTTGCCGAACGCGCTGCCGCGTTCGCTGCCGAAATGGATTTTGGATTCTTGTATGACGACGCCCGCAATATTTTTGTCATTGGCTATAACGTCACCGCCAATCAACGCGATAACAGTTACTTTGATTTGCTCGCGTCCGAAGCGCGCTTGACCAGTTTTCTCACTATTGCGCGCGGCGAAATTCCCGAGCGCCATTGGTTCCAGCTCGGGCGCCCGCTCGCGCGCATGTTTGGCAAACCCACGCTGCTTTCGTGGGGCGGCACCATGTTTGAATACTTGATGCCGCCGCTGCTGCTGCGCGATTACGCGCCGTCACTGCTGCGCCAAACGCAAGTGACGATTGTGCAAGAGCAAATCGCCTACGCGGCGCGCCATCATATCCCGTGGGGCATTTCGGAATCGGGCTTTTACGCGTTCGATTATCAATTCAATTATCAATATCGCGCGTTCGGCGTACCGCAGCTGGGATTGAAACGCGAGTTGTTTGAAAACCTCGTCATCGCTCCTTACGCCACGTTCCTCGCCTTGCCGTACGCGCCGCACGCCGCCGCGCGCAATCTCGACGCGTTGGCGCACGCGGGCGCGCTCGGCACATATGGATTTTACGAAGCGCTCGATTACACGCCGTCGCGTTTGCCCAAAGGGGCGCGCGTCGCGATTGTGCGTTCGTACATGGCGCACCATCAAGGCATGAGTTTGGTCGCGCTCGACAATTACTTGAATCACGACATGATGCGCGAACGCTTTCACCGCGAACCCATGATGGCAGCGGCAGAATTGTTACTCCAAGAACGCATTCCGCGCCACGCGCCTTTGTTGGAAGCGACGCGCCAAGAAAAACCGGTGCTGCGCCGCGTGGACGCGAGCGCGCCGTTGACGCGTCGCCAATTTTCCACGCCGCATACGCTCGCGCCGCGCGCACATCTTTTATCGAACGGCGAATATACGGTGATGCTCACCAACGCCGGCGGCGGCTATAGCGCGTTCGGCAATTTAGCGGTTACGCGTTGGCGCGCCGATGCTACGCGTGATGCGCTCGGCACGTTTTGTTACATCACGGAACGCGCGCGCGGGCACGTTTGGTCCAACACGTACCAACCGATTTGCGCGTCGCCCGACACTTATCAAGCCGTCTATGCGCCCGCCAAAGTAGAATTTCTGCGGCGCGATGAGGCAATTGAAACCAAAACGGAAATTTATGTCTCGCCGGAATGGAACGCCGAGATTCGCCGCGTGACCCTGACGAATCATGATACCCGCGCGCACACTTTGGACGTAACGAGCTATGCCGAAGTGGTGCTCGACCTGCCGCGCAATGACGCGATGCATCCCGCGTTCAGCAAGTTGTTTATCGAAAGCGAATTTCTCCCCGCGCGCAAATTGCTGTTGTTGAAACGCCGCCCGCGCGATGCCGCGCAGCCCACGTATTGGGTCGTGCATTCGCTCTTTAGCGAAAACCCCCAAGTGACCGTGCGCGAATTTGAAACGGACCGCGCCAAATTCATCGGACGCGGGCGCACCCTTGCCGACCCTGCCGCGTTGTACGCGCCGCTGTCCAATACCACAGGCGCGGTGCTCGACCCGGTGATGAGTTTACGAACGCAGGTGAAATTGAACCCGCACGAAAACGTCACCATTTCCTTTATCACGGGCGTTTCCGATTCGCGCGAAAAAATTCTTGCGCTGTGCGATGAATATTTGGACGAACGCGATTTGGAACGCGCGGCAGATTTGGCGTACGCGCGCAGTGAAATTGAAATGAGCCATTTGGGCATCACGGAAGAGGACGCGCACCTGTTCCAACGGCTCGCCTCACGCGTGCTGTTTCCCGATGCTTCACTGCGCGCGTCCGCCGACGTGATGGCGCGCAACACACGCGGGCAATCGGCGTTGTGGGCATACGGCATTTCGGGCGATTATCCGATTGTGTTGGTGCGCGTGGATACAGAAGACGCGCTGCCGCTCGTCCGCCAAATGCTGCTGGCACACGAGTATTGGCGCTTGCACAATTTTCAAGTGGACCTGGTGATTTTGGATGAACATCCCACCTCGTACGCGGGCACGCTGGGCGACGCTTTGCGCGCGTTAATCGAAACCTCCTTGTCGCATCCGTGGCTCGACAAGCCCGGCGGAATTTTTGTGCGCCGCCGCGAGCACATCGCACCGGATGATTTTGTTTTGCTGCAAACGGTGGCGCGCGTTATTCTGCGCGGCGGCATGGGCACGCTCGCCGACCAAATTCAATTGGCAGAGCGCGAATATCCTTCGATTGGTTTTCCGCAGCCGCGCCGCGCGCCCGTGCGGACTGCCAACCCGAGCCGCGTCCGCAACCTCGAATTTTTCAACGGGCTCGGCGGGTACGACCGGGAACGACGCGAGTACGTCATTGAATTGACCGATGGAGAATGGACGCCCGCGCCGTGGACGAACGTGCTTGCCAATCCCGAATTTGGTTGTCTCGTCACTGAAGGGGGTTTGGGATTCACATGGGCGTTGAACTCGCAACAAAATAAATTGACCCCGTGGTCGAACGACCCGGTGAGCGAACCGCCATCTGAAATCATTTATCTTCAAGAGCTGAAATCGCGCGCCGTGTGGTCGCCGACGCCGCTGCCCATTCGCGAAACGGAACCCTACCTCATTCGGCACGGCGCGGGCTATAGCACGTTCGAGCATTCCAGTCACGGCTTGGAACAAACATTGCGCGTGAGTGTGCCGCAAACCGACGCGGTAAAAATCATGCAGCTCACTCTCAAGAATATAGCGAATGAATCCAAACGCGTGCGCGTAACGTACTATGCGGAATGGGTTCTGGGCGTGCTGGCGGGACAAGATTCTATATTTGCAAAAAGCGAATTCGATAATGCGAGCAACGCGATTTTGGCGCGCAGTGTGTACAACGCGGATTTTGGAGCACGCGTTGCGTTCGCGGCAAGCGCGCAGCCCGTCACAGCTTGGACTACCGACCGCGATGAATTTATTGGACGCAACGGCTCGCTCGCCATGCCCGCCGCGCTCGCGCAGTCCATCCCCTCCGGCGGAAACAAAATCGGGCGCGGCTGCGCTGTCTTGCAAAACGAAATCGAATTGCGTCCGGGTGAACAACGCCAACTGGTCTTTATATTGGGACAGGGTGCGGACGAACACGCGGCGCGTGCGCTCATCGAAAAATACCGCGACGCGCAGACGGCGGCGCGCGAAATCGAAACGGTTGCGGACGCGTGGCAAACTGTTTTGGAAACGATTCAAGTGGAAACGCCCGACCGCGCGTTCGACGTGCTGCTCAATCATTGGCTCTTGTATCAGGCGCTCGCGTGCCGCGTCTGGGGGCGCTCGGCGTTTTATCAATCGGGCGGCGCGTATGGTTTTCGTGACCAATTACAGGACGTGATGGCGTTCGGATTTGCCGCGCCCGAAATTACGCGCGCACACATTTTGCGCGCCGCCGCGCATCAATTCCCGGAAGGTGATGTGATGCACTGGTGGCACGAAACGCCGACGGGTCCGAGTCGTGGCGTCCGCACGCGCATTTCGGATGACGCCTTGTGGCTGCCGTATGTGACCGAAGAGTACATCCGCGCGACGGGTGACGCGCAAATTCTCGACGCGCAAATTCCCTTTGCGATTCTGCCGCCGCTTGAACCGCATCAAGAAGAAATTTACGGCGAGCCGCAAGTTTCCGCCGAGACCGCTTCGCTGTATGAACACTGCCGGCGCGCGCTCGACCACGCGTTGAAATTCGGCGCGCATGGTTTGCCTTTGATGGGCACAGGCGATTGGAATGACGGAATGAATCGCGTGGGCGCGGCGGGCAAAGGCGAAAGCGTATGGCTCGGCTGGTTTTTGTACACCAATCTTGCAGCGTTTGCCGACCGCGCGGAAACACGCGGCGATACGGCGCACGCGGAAACATATCGCGGCGCCGCAGACGCATTGCAGCGCGCGTTGAACGAACACGCGTGGGACGGCGCATGGTACCGCCGCGCGTATTTTGATGACGGCACGCCGCTCGGTTCGCGCGAAAACGCGGAATGCCAAATTGACGCCATCGCGCAGGCGTGGAGCGTGATTTCTAACGCCGCGCCGCGCGAGCGGCAGGCACAAGCACTGCGCGCCGTAAAAGAACATTTGGTGTGTGAAAAATCAAAAATGATTCTTTTGCTCGCGCCGCCGTTTGAACACATGCAGCCGAACCCGGGTTACATTCAAGGTTACGTGCGGGGCATTCGCGAAAACGGCGGACAGTACACGCATGGCGCGTTGTGGGTGATTCTGGCGTACGCGCTTCAGGGCAATGGCGACCGCGCGCATGAGTTGTTTCAAATGTTAAATCCGTTGAATCATGCGCGCACGCGCGAACAAGTGGATATGTACCAAGTAGAGCCGTATGTCATTGCCGCTGATGTTTACGCGCACCCACAGCATCTCGGACGCGGCGGGTGGACGTGGTACACCGGCTCGGCGGCGTGGATGTACCGTTTGGGCGTGGAATATATTTTGGGGTTACGACGGCGCGGCGAAACGCTCGTGGTCGAGCCCTGCATTCCGCGCGGGTGGAACAGGTATCACGTCACGCTGCGACATGGCGAGGCGCGCTATGACATAGAGATTGAAAATCCACACGGCGTGCAACGCGGCGTCGCGCGTGTGGAATTGGATGGAGAACTGTTGGCAGACAACCGGATTCCGCTGACGCGCGCGCAGGGACAACATCACGTCCGCGTCATTTTGGGCGAATGAAAAACGCGCTGCACAAATTTTCGTGCGCGGTTCAGCGACACAGATAGCCGCTTGTGCTCGACGCGCGTTTGCCGTGCAGCGTTTGCGTCAGCACCGTCGCAACGAGCGGACGCGACAATTCTTGGTCTGCGCCCACAATCGCAATGCCTTCAAAATTTTGCGGCAGCCCGTCTTGCGCGGTAATTTGAATTTGTGCGCGCGGCGCGAGCTCGCGTTCCAATACTGCAACCGGCGCGCCGCCCGCATGTGCGTACAGGCGAATCCGCGCCCGCGCAGCGTGTTTGCGCGGATTCAAGAGCGTCAGCACACTTTTTTGACTCGCGGTCACGCGCACTTCGCCGCACACATTGCGTCCATTGATGCGCGTGCGCCCCACCCCGCCGATAGCGCTCACATGTTTCCCGCGTCCGCGCGTCGCGAGGGAGTGAACCACCAGCGGCGTTTTGTCCGTCGCGCTCACACTCGCCCACCCCGAAAAATTCTTGCCGAGAAATTGAAACTCGTCCGCGCGTGTATCCAAAACCACCAACGCGTCTGCCGGAACATTCGCGCGCACAATTTTGCCTTTGAGTTTGCCCTGCGCGTTATAGTACGAAACAACAAGGTCGGTCGCCGCGTTCCCATTGTTGCGAATCAACAACGTGCTCCATGCTTTCAGCTTGCCGTCTTTGCGCGTGCGCCGTTCCAAATTGGATACGACCAACCGATTGTCCTCGTCGCGCGTTGTGAGAGCGCGCACAGAGGCAGTATCGCGCCAAGACACCAATTCGGCGGCGGCAATGGGTTGATTCGCCGTAATGCGCGCGCTGCCAAGAAATGGCGTGTCGCCGAACAAGTCCTGTGTGTCAAGATACGCGGACGCGCGCGCGGCAAGCGTCAGCGCGCGCGAAATAATTTCCGCGCCGTTCGTATCGTACGCGATGAACGTCGCTTCTGTTTCCACAGCGGAAATATTTTGAATCGCAACCATGCTGTGGGGAGTGGTCGCCGCGCTATCGGCTTGCGAGCCGGCAGAGCCGTGCTGCAAATATGGCAGTGTCAACGCACTTGTTTTGACGCCAGTCACTTGATACACATCACTCGCCGTTCCGTTTTGATTGTCGTCCAGAACCAACGCCTGCACGCGCCGATTCGCCGTTACGCGCGCGCTGCCCAAAAAATCACTGCCCAGCGTTTTGGGCACACTGACAATTTTTGCGCCGTTCTCTTGTATCTTGAACGTGTCGGAAAACGCCAGCGCGCCGCTCAAATCGAAAATGTTGACTGTCACGCGCGCGACGCCGCTGTGGTCGGGATTGAGAATCAACAGCTGTGAAGTGAGCGCATCGGACGCGTCGGGTTGCGAAGGGTTTGGTGTATCTGCCGTCGGTTCGGGCGTCGCGTTCGGCGCGGAGGTGGCTTGCGGTGTTTTGGTGCGGCGCGGCTTGGCGGTGCGGTCACGCGTCGGACGCGGTGTGTTCGTGGCGGTTGCGGGCGCGCGCCCGGTTCGTGCGCGCGCGGGACTCGGCGTATTGGTCGCGTTGGCAAAACTCGCGTCCACAATTTCGCTCATGTTGACGCCGAAAAGGACGAGAACGAAAACAATCACACTCGCAACGAAATAGTTTTTGCTCATGGCTTGACGACGCCGGGCGTTTTCAAAACATCGCGCGTTCACACCCGCGCGCGCGAAAACGCGCAACGTCTTGTCACTGCGGATTCACGCGGAACTCGCGTTCATTGGACAGAGTTTCACCGAACGCGTTCACGGCGATGACCTGCCACACATAACGTTTGCCGCGTTCGAGCGCGTCGGTACGATATTTCAAATCCGTTATGCCTTGCACATCTGCCAACACGGCGCCGCCTTTGCGCGCGCGGAGAATGATGCGATACGAGTCCGCGCACGACGCGGCATTCCACTGCAACGTCGGACGTTGGCGCGCCACCGTGTCTTGATTGGCAGGCGACGCGAGCGTGAACGCGCCCGGCGCCGTCGAACACAATTCAACCGTTGGCGTCCGCGTCACGGCATCCGCAGGCGCAGTGGGCGTTGCCGTGAACTCTGGCGTTTCGGTTGGAGTTTCTGTCACGCTCAGCGTGGGCAATGCGGTCGCGGTGGGCGTCGCGGCTGCCTGTTCATCGCCGGTGCTGAATTTGCGCCCAAAGAGCGGAACGTTCAAAACGACGGTGCCGCTGGTTTGGACGTTGAACGGACCAATGCTGCTGACGTTGCCCACAGTATCTTGCGCGGCGATAAAAATTGCCGCGTCAGAGGTGATGTTGAGAGTGGGTGTGTACGTCCAGTTCCATTCATTCGTTCCGGCGGGTTGAAGAGTGACAGGTTCCACGAGCGTTTCGCCATTCGCGGATTGAATCAGCGCACGCATTTTTGCTACATGGCTGCCATCGCTCACGATACCCGCCAGCGCGATTTTATTGGCGTCGGGATTCTCGGGGTCGAATTCAATTGATGTGGTGGCAGTTTGCGTTGCCGTGATGACGGGCGCAACCGTATCCACCGTAAATTCACGCGTCAACGCATCCGAAACATTTCCGTTCGCGTCTTTGCCAAAAAATTTCAACGTTTGCGAAATGCCGTCACCTGCGATGATGCTGTCGAGATTCGTACTCCACGCGCCGTTTTGCGCGCCACTTGGCACCACATCTTGCTGTGGACATTCGGGCGCGTACTCTTCAAGACAAATCGCGACGGACTGCGCTTCGATGTTGTCGTCCACCGTGCCGCTCCAATTCATTTCGGCGGGACCGATGAAACCGTCGGACAGATAATCATCAACACTCGCGTCGAGTGTGACCGTCGGCTTGGTGGTGTCAACGCGCAATGTGATGGTGTCGCTCCAATCGCTTGTGATACCAAAACTGTTTGTTGCACGCGCGCGCGCGGTGATTTGATTCAAGCCCGCGAGGTCGCCCAAATCTTGCGGACAATTCCACGCGCCGCTGAACGGGTCGGCAATGTCGCAATTGAATTGATTGCCGTTCACGTCGAGCGTAATGTGCGGCACGCCCGACGCGTCGCTCACCAAACCGTTAAACACATTGACGCCTTGCTGCGCGTATTTTTGTCCGCCGTTGATGGTGAGGTCTTGCGGCGCGGCGGTGTGAACGGGATGCAACACCCACAGCCAATCGAAATCGCCGTGCAATTCATCCGAAAGCGTGACATCGAGTTCGGCGGAATTGGGATTGAGCGCGCCGTTGATGCTGCCGTTGATTTGTAACGTGTTGGAAACACCGACGCCCACGTCGCCGAGATTGTATGTGGCGGTGTCGTCGTTATTGTCCAAACGCAGCGCGCCGAACGTTTTCACTTTTACTTGAACACTTTTTGCGATTTCCGTTCCGCGATTTTCGTACTGAATCGCGTACGCGATTTGGCTGCCGTTGCCGACGGGAACCACTTGAACGGCGACGGGAATGTTTGCATCGGGCTGTCCATCATTATTCGCATCGAGCCGCGCGTTCGGCGTGAGCAAATCAAACACGCCGTCGTCGAGATAACGCACGGCAATTCCGCCGGGGTCACTCGCGATGCTCGCGACAAAATCGCCGCCGATGGTTTGGTTTCCGTTCGGACGAATTCCACTTGCGAGTGAATCGAACGCGTACGATTGCTGCAATTGAAAATCGCCGAGCGTGCGCTTGAGACCAATCGGTGTAACGAGCGAACTGTTGAGCGGATTTTTGTCCGGCGCGGCTGCCCACAGTTGCAAAGAATTTTCTTCGGTCGCCACCGCGAGAATTTTGAGTGACGACGCGGGCGTGAGATTCAACGCGCTGAACGGTAACAGTACGTCAGTGCGAACCGGTGCAACATCTGCGCGGATGCGGAATGAATTCGCGTCGAGGTCTTGAACGGTGTGCCACGCGCTGCCGTTCCACTGCAGCAATGATGCGGTGTCGCTATCCAAAATCCAAATCAGATAGTCCGCGCCAAAGTTATTGGGGAGGTGAATGTTTGCGGATTCGATTGTGGATTGTCGTCCGCGATTTTCTGTCGTCGTTGCGAGCGGATACGGATTGTACAAATTGTTCGCGCCGCCGTTTTGCGAATCGAGATAGATGAACAAATCGCCCTGTCCATTCCAATTCGCACCCGTCCACGCGAAACGAATCGCATCATCGTTCCATGTTGCAAAAAAGTTTTGTACGTTTTGTGTACTGTCTGTCGCGTGCAACAAATTGTCGGACGCGAGAATGGACGCGTTGCTGTTCGTCCAATCGAGATAATCCAAATCCGTAATCAAATCGGGCGTCGTGCGCGCGTCGAAATGAATCGGTCCATACGTTTGCGTTGTTTCATTCCCATACGCGTCGCGCGTGATGAGATGCGCGTAGTAGGTATTCGCTTCGTTCGGCGTGATTTCGAAATGGCGGTCATTCGGATTCTTGCTCGTCAACGCGTTCACATCGAGATTCGGACTCGTGTTGATGTCCACAAGATATTCCGCGATGCCGCTGCCATCACTCGCCGCGCTCCAATCGAGTACAAACGTCGCGTTCGCGTTGCGTACTGTGTCGCCTAACGCGAGTGGGTGCAGATTATTTTGCGCGTCGCGGTATTGGAAGGTGAGGTCAGGTTGCGACGGCGGCTTGATGTCAACGACGACGTTTTGTGTTGTGGTTTCGACGCGGTTGAACGCATCGGTGACGCGCGCGGTGACGGAATGGGTAACTCCATCTTCTTGTTCGTTCAACGTCACAAGATAGTTCCACGCGTTGCTCGCAAAATTCGCACTCACGAAATCGCCGCCGACAATTTGTGTTTCCACGAGACCGCCGCTCGTGACGTTCGTCGTTCCCGCGAGATTCACAACATTCGGCGAAACCTCTTGCGTTTGTGTGATAACGAGCGGTTCAATTTCAATCGTCGGCAGATTCGCGGCGATTTCGACTTGGGTCGGTTTTACTTCTTGCTGTGTTGCGTCCGCCCAATCTTGAACAATCGCATAGAGCGAGTAACTGCCATCCGCCGTCGGCGTCCAATCGAAATCGAACGCGGTGTCTTGAACGATGCCGTCAGGATAATTATTTGTATAAATCACATCCTCGTTCGCATACACGGTGATTGTTTTGATGAAATTGTCCGCGTGCGCGATGCCGCTGACCGCGTGAGGACCGAATGTGTCAAAGACAACACCATTCGTCGGCGTCAAAATCGCAGTGTCGAGGGGAAGCGGAGTGATGTCGTCTGCGAGTGGAGACTGGAGACTGGAGACTGATACCTGATACCTGATACCTGATACCTGATAC
>JAKOPZ010000141.1 GCA_029778615.1 Chloroflexota bacterium
TCCGCTGCTCGATAGAATTCGTCTCGGCGCGGCGACGGGCTATCTCACGTACTTGCAGCGCGACAAAAAAAATCTGTACAAATATGAGAGTGTGACCGCGCACGATTGGTGGAAAAAATACACGGGCGATGTGGTGTGGGACAAAGTGTGGGGACCGATGTTTCGCGGCAAATTCGGCGCACGCGCGGAAGAGGTGCCGATGGTATGGCACTGGTTCAAAATTGTTTTGCGAATTGGTTCGCGGCGCGGTTTGAACAAAGAGGAATTGGGTTATCCGCGCGGTTCGTTTCAGGTGTTGATTGACGCGCTCGAGCAAGCGATTGTCAATCAGGGCGGAATTATTTTGAAAGGCGCGACGGTAAAACGCGTTGTCGTCGAAAACAATGTTGCAGTGGGAATCGAACCCGCGGATGATGAGAACACGCGCGCTGCTTTGGCCCGCGTGGGGGCGTTGAATTCAACGCCCTTACAGACGCGCGGCTACATTCCCTTTGACCGCGTGTATTCGAGCGCGCCGTCATTCGCCACCTTAAAATTTGTGCACGAACTGCCAAACGATTACATCGCGAAAATGAACGAAGCAAAATACATGGGCGCGGTGCTGATTATTTTGAAATTGAAACAGCAGATGACGCCGTGGTATTGGCTCAACATCGCCGACCGTTCGATGCCCTTTGTCGCGACGATTGAACAAACCAACTTCATTCCGCCGGAAGTGTACAACAACAAACGTATCATGTACGTTTCCAATTATCTCGACGCGTCGTCGCCGTATTTTCAAATGTCGCGCGAGGAATTGTTTAACGCGTATGTGCCGCATTTGAAAAAATTGAATCCGAATTTCACGCCCGATTGGGTGGAAGAATTTTGGCATTTCAAAGAAGCCGCCGCGCAGCCCGTTTTCCCATTGCACTATTCGCAAAAAATTCCGCCGTTACGAACGCCGATAAAAAATTTCTATCTCGGCAACACCACACAAATTTATCCCGAAGACCGCGGGACGAATTATTCCGTGCGTTTGGGACAAGACATGGCGCGCCTCATTGATACCGACGCGAAAAGCGGCGGGTGGGGGAACAATTCGTAGGGGCGAAGCATTTGCAAAAACGCCCGCGAATCGAGACGCATCTGTGAATGCAAATGCTTCGCTCTTACCAAGGACAATCATCATGTTCGCTGTCGTCAATCATCTCATGCTCAACAAACCCGTGGACGAGTTTCGGGAAGCAATCCAAACGAGTGGGCTGCCACTCTTGCAAAGTTTGCAAGGATTCCGCGATTTGTATTTTGTGAAAGCGGGCGATGACCACGCGATTGTGGTGCTAATTTGGGAAACGGGCGCGGACGCGCAAAATGGCGCGGCAGTTTTTGGACCAACATGGTTCGCAAAAAATCTCGCGCCGTTTTTGAAAGCGGAACAGCAACGCAGTGTGGGACAGGTCATTGCGGGATCACAGATTTGAAAACATTTACCGAAAACGAACCGACTTCTCCCATCAACGCGCGCTATCAAGTGGAACGCGTCTTGTATCGCGGGCGCAGCAAGTACCAAAAAATTCTCGTGTTTGATTCGCCATTTCACGGACGCGTGTTGGCGCTCGACGATATTGTGCAACTCACCACACGCGAAGAACATTTTTATCACGAGATGTTGGTGCATCCGATGTTGCAAGCGCATCCGAATCCGCGCAATGTGTTGATTATCGGCGGCGGGGACGGCGGCACCATGCGCGAAGTGGTGAAATATCCGTCCATCGTCAATGCGGTGCAGTGTGAATTGGACCAACAAGTTGTCGCGGTGGCGAAAGAATATTTTCCCAAACTCGCCGTCGGTTTCAAGGACAAGCGCGCCCAAGTGCGTTTTCAGGACGGACAAACATTCTTGCGCGAGAGCGGAAAAATTTGGGACGCGATTATTCTGGATTTGACCGACCCGATTGGTCCTGCCAAGCCATTGTTCGAGCGTCCGTTTTACAAATTGTGCGCGGAACATCTCGCGCCCGACGGATTTTTGTCCGCGCAAACCGAATCGCTGCACTTTCACGCCGACACGGTAAAGCACGTGAGGCGCGCGCTGCGCGGATTATTCAAGCACATTGAATTGGTGACAGTCCCTCTCGCAATGTATCCGGGCAATTGGTGGACATTTACGGTCGCGTCGAAATCGCTCGACCCGAAAATCGCGCGAAATCATTTTACGCCGCCGACTCGTATCTATTCACGCGCGGACCACGCATGGTTCTTTATTCCCAAACGCGTGCGGGCAAAAGTCTTGCGCGCCGATTAATTCGTCAATCCAAAATTTTGTGTTACAATCGCGGACGTTTGTTTGGCGACGCAACGAATGGCGCGTCCGAGTGTTTCCATTGTTGACGCCTGCATCGCTTCATTGAACCAAACGCATTTATAGTTTGCCGATGGGCTTGAGCTGCTTTCAAGCGTCGGCTGCGATGAGACTCGGAATGTCTCTCGTCAGCGCGACGCTTTCTTTATGCGGCAGCGCACACCTTTTATACGAAACGGGATACGAGTGCACGGCGAGCATCGCTCCACTTCCGTTCCGAGTCACGTCCCAAAATTTTATTCAGGAGAGAGTTATGGTTGCACCGGCAACTGTTGCCCCAACGGTCGCACAAAATAGGACCCCCCAAATCACACGCGAGACTGCCCTCCACTGGCTTGAACAAATGATGTTGATTCGGCGCTTTGAAGAGGCGGCGGAATACGCGTACACGCAGAAAAAAGTCGGCGGCTTTTTGCATCTCTATATCGGCGAAGAATCCATCGCGGTGGGTTCGGTCGCGGCGATGCAGCCCGACGATGACATTTTCACGCATTATCGTGACCACGGTTGGGTGCTCGCGCGCGGCGTAGACCCGAAACCTGCGATGGCGGAACTGTATGGCAAAGCGACGGGCTTGGTCAAAGGCAAGGGCGGCTCGATGCACTTTGCGAGCGTCGAACATCACATGTGGGGCGGTTACGCGATTGTGGGCGGACACATTCCGCTCGCGGCGGGGATGGCGTTTTCACATCAATATCTCAAACGCGACCGCATCGCGTTTTGCGTCATGGGCGAAGGCGCGACCAATATCGGCATGTTTCACGAAGCGTTGAACATGGCAGCGGTCTGGAAATTGCCCGTCGTGTTCCTCGTCGAAAACAACATGTTCGGAATGGGCACCGCCGTCGAACGCGCGTCTGCCACATCGGACATTTACGAAAAAGCGGCGGCGTATCGAATGCCCGCGACGCAAATTGACGGGAATGATATTGAACTCGTGTATCAAACGATTCAAGAATTCGCCGAACGCGCGCGACGCGGTGAAGGTCCGCAGATGGTCGAAGCGATGACGTATCGTTTCAAAGGACATTCGATGGGCGACCCGCAGCGCTATCGCACCAAAGAAGAAGTGGAAAACCGCCGCCCTGATGACCCCATCAATCGGTGGGAGAAAAAACTTATCGAACGCGGTTGGGCGAACGACGCGCTCATCAAAGAAATTTTTACGCGCGTGGACAAACAAATCGCGGACGCGGTGCAGTTTGCCGAAGACAGTCCATTCCCCGAACCGAGCGAACTTTATACCGATATTTTGGTGGAGGAATGAATTGATGGCGGACTTGCAAATTACCTATCGCGACGCGCTAAAGGAAGCGATGCGGGAAGCGTTGAAACGCGACAACAATGTTGTCATCATGGGTGAAGAGGTCGGCGTGTGGGGCGGCACGTATGCGGTCACGCGCGGTCTGTATGACGAATTCGGCGGGCATCGCGTGATTGATACGCCGATTGCGGAAATGGGCATTGTCGGTGTCGCGACGGGCGCGGCGATGGGCGGCATGAAACCCATTGCCGAAATAATGACCATCAATTTCGCGCTGGTTGCCATTGACCAAATCGTCAACAACACCGCGAAAATTCATTCCATGTTCGGTGGAACGATGCGCGCACCCGTTGTCATTCGCACAGCCGCCGGTTGGGGACAACTCGCCGCGACCCATTCGCAATCGTTCGAAGCGTGGTTCGCGCACGTGCCCGGCTTGATTGTGGTCATGCCTTCCACACCGTACGATGCGAAAGGTTTGCTCACAACCGCGCTGTATTCTCAAAATCCGGTCATCTTTATCGAACACTCGCGGCTCTATGGCGAAAAAGGTGCGGTGCCCGAAGGCGAGTTTCGCGTGCCGTTCGGTGTTGCGGATGTGAAACGCGCGGGCACTGATTTAACCATCATCACTTATTCGCGCATGGTGCATGTCGCCCTGCACGCGGCGGACGAATTGGTGAAACAAGGCATTGAGGTTCAAGTCGTTGACCTGCGCTCCCTTCGCCCGCTCGATTGGGACACGGTGCTCAACTCGGTCCGCAAAACACACCGCGCCCTGGTGCTCACCGAAGACTGGATGACATATGGCGTCAGCGCCGAAATCGCCGCGCGCATCAGCCGCGACGCGTTCGATGACCTTGACGCGCCGGTGGAACGCTTGACGCAAGAAGAAGTGCCCCTGCCGTACGCGCCCAATTTGGAACAACTCTCATTTCCCGACGAAGCGCGTGTCGTGGAAAAAGTTAAAGCGATGCTCGCGTAAGATAACTGGAGAGTGGAGACTGGCGAGTTGTTTTCTTGGTCTCCACACTCTAGTCTCTAGTCTCTAATGTCAACAAACGTCACAATGCCCTCGATGGGCTTTGACATGACCGAAGGCAAAGTTTCGCGCTGGCTCAAAAATATCGGCGACGCCGTGACGCGAAATGAAACAATCGGCGAAATTGAAACTGAAAAAGCGACGGTGGATTTGACCGCGCCGGTGGATGGTGTGTTCGCCCAAATTCTTGTTCAGCCCGGTGAAACGGTGCCTGTGAATACACCCATTGCCGTCATCGCCGCGCAAGGCGAACAAGTTGGCGCACCGGCTGCCGCGCCAACGGAAAAACAAAAAGAAGCTGCGCCGCCCACTGCAACCGAAACGCCATCGCAAGAACTGCGCGACGCCGCCGCGCCAAAACCCATGCAAGCGCAAACAGCGCCTGCAACACCTTCGCCATCGCCGAACGGCGAACGTATCAAAGCATCGCCGCTCGCGAAAAATATCGCGCGCGAAAATGGGATTGATTTGTCCCTGCTGCAAGGCACGGGACCCAACGGACGCATCATCGAACGCGACGTCAAGGCATTTCTGCAGACGGGCGCGCCCGTCATGCCATCCGCGCCTGCCACAAAACCCGCGCCTGTTACGCCGGCTGTAAAACCAACGCCGGCTGCGGCACCGACGCAACTCGTCGCGGGCGAACAAGCTTTGAGCAAAATGCGCCAAGTCATCGCACGCCGTTTGCTCGAGAGCAAGCAAAATGTGCCGCACTATTACCTCACCATGGAAATTTTTATGGATGAGGCAATGAAATTGCGCGCGCAATTGAACGCGATGGCGGCGAACGACGCGGAAAAACTTTCGGTGAATGACCTCATCATCGCCGCCGTCGGACGCACGCTGAAAAATTTTCCGCAAGTCAACGCGTATTTCAAAGGCGACAAAATGGAAATGCACGCGCACATCAACGTCAGTGTCGCCGTTGCCGTCGAAGATGGACTGCTCACGCCCGTTTTACACAACGCCGATCAAAAATCGCTGAAACAAATTGCGGTGGAAACCAAAGACCTCGCCGCGCGTGCCCGCGCGAACAAAATGAAACCCGAAGACTTGGGACCCGGCACGTTTTCAGTCAGTAATCTCGGCATGTACGGGATTGACGAATTCGCCGCTATCATCAATCCACCCGAATCGAGCATCCTCGCCGTCGGCGCGGTGAAAAAAGTTCCTGTCGTCATCAACGACTCGATTCAAGTCGCGCAAGTGATGAAAGTGACGCTCTCTGCCGACCACCGCATCGTGGACGGGGCTTTAGGCGCACAGTTTTTGCAGGCGCTGAAAAAGTTGCTCGAAAATCCAATCAACTTGGTTTTGAGTTGATTGGATTTTCAAGGAATCACGGTCAACTTGCTTTTGAGTTGATGGATGTTGCAAGAATCGCGGAGAATTTGCGATAGGGCGAACGGAATCTTATATCGGCTTTATGCGATGCACAGCAAGGACGATGCATTCGTGTCGTCCTTTTGTTGTGCCAGACAGGGCAAGCGACTCGAGCCAAAACCATAGTTGCGAAGGAGGCATCTTTCATGTTGAAGCGGTACCCGCTTGTCGTATTTTTTGGGTTGGCATTTTTGTTTTCATGGATTGTCTGGGGCACTTCGATTGCGGAAGCCAACGGCATGCTCAGTTTTCACATTCCACAGTCGTTGGCATTTTGGAGTTTGACACTGGCGGCATTTCTTGCGGCGGCGCTGACCGACGGACGCGCGGCGGTTATGGATTTGATTCAGCGGATTTTGCGCGTGCGGGTCGCGCCGCTTTGGTATGCGGTGGCATTGTTTTTGACGCTGCTGCTCGGACTGGTCGCACTGGGGCTGAATCTGTTGTTGGGCGGCACAAACGAAATTGGCGCGCAGTTGTCCGGCATTCCATTTTTGATTTTTCTCGTCACCGAAATCGGTCTGATGATTTTGACGGAAGAGACCGCGTGGCGGGGGTTTGCGCTGCCGCGTTTGCAAAAGAATGCAAGTGCGCTGCGGGCAAGTTTGATTCTCGGCGTGCTGTGGGGTCTCTGGCACATTCCGTTATTTCTGATTCCCGGGAGCGCGCAGCAAGGGTATCCGATTATTGCTTTTATGGCGATGATATTGGCAATGAGTGTGATTATGACGTGGCTCTACAATCACACGCGGGGCAGCGTTTTTGTCGCGGGAATTTTTCACGGCGCGTTTGACGCCACCTTTGTCTTTTTGGGTTTCAATGCGGGAAATCAACAACTCTTTTGGCTGCTCACCCTCGTAATGTGGGTGTTTGCGGCAGCACTGATTTTTCGCGCCGGCAGCGCGCGTTTGACTCGCGGCACGAATACAAATGAGGCAGTGTATCCGTCGAATGTAGCCGCACCGGCTTGAGGTTTCGCCACACACGCGCACGAAAAACGAGCGGCACAAGTTAGTGTGCCGCTCTAATTTTTTTTGAATGCACGCTGCCGCGTTATGGGTTATAATCGTTTTGCATGTCCCAACTACGATTCAAGACATAGAAACAATTGCAAGCGGGCGAGGATGGCACTGGAGACAGCAGAACGCGCGCTTGCAACTGCAATGGGAAAATGAACATGATCACCGACCTCGGACACCCCGCATTCGCCGTACAGGACATAGAACGCTCACTCGCTTTTTATGCAAAACTTGGCATCCGCGAATCATTTCGCTTGAATCGTGATGATGGTTCGTTGATGTTGATTTATTTGCATGTGGGCGGAGACCGCTTTATCGAAATTTTTCCGCACGGTCCCGAACCCGACGCGCAGCGCATATCGAGTTTCATGCACCTTTGTTTGCTTACGGACGATTTGCACGGTATGGTAGAACACTTGCGGCGCGAAGGCATTGCGATTGAGCAAGAACCAAAAGTCGGACTCGACCACAATTGGCAAGCATGGATTCGTGACCCCGACGGCAACGCAATTGAGTTGATGCAATTGGTGGAACATTCGCCGCAAAGAAAAATTGCGCGGGGTTTTGAAATCAAGTGATGAACGAAAATGAATCAAGCAGTAGCAAACAAACCGATTGATTGGAGTACGTGTCCAGCCGTTGAGCGTCAAGAGGGCAAAGTAAGTGGCGCGTGGTTATTCAGAGGCACGCGTGTTCCCGTCCGCGCGCTTTTTGAGAATCTGCGTGATGGAGCAACTGTTGATGAGTTTTTGGAATGGTTTCAAGGCGTCACTCGAGAACAAGTAGAACAAGTATTAGAGCATGGAATGAAAACACTGGATGTTCCTCTTGCCACATGAAAATCCTTTTTGACCAAGGTACGCCCGCGCCATTACGCAAACATCTTGCGGGACATTATGTTGATACAGCATTTGAACGTGGTTGGTCAATGATTCAAAACAGCCAACTCTTGAAGGCAGCAGAAGATGCGCGCTACGAGTTATTTGTGACAACAGACCAGAACATGAAATATCAACAAAATCTGCAAACCCGCAAAGTAGCGATTCTGGTTCTTTCGACAACTTCGTGGCGTCGCCTAATGCCATTTGCAAAATCGATTGCTGAAGCGGTGAATAGTATGAGAGTTGGTGACAATAAAGAATTTCAAATCTAAAAAGGAATCGAATGATTACCGAACAACAAGTGATGAATGCGTTAAGCACCGTTCAAGAACCCGAATTGCATCGCGACCTCGTGACGCTAAAAATGATTCGCGATGTTTCGATTCAGAACGACAATGTAAATTTTACGATTGTGTTGACAACACCCGCGTGTCCCTTGCGCGGACAGATTGACAGCGAAGCGACGGCGGCGGTGAAAAAAATTCCCGGCGTCAAAAATGTTTCCATCAAATGGGACGCGAATGTGCCGACCGACGCGCGCATCAGCGGACGTTTGCAAATGGACGTGCGTTCCACCATTGCCGTCGCGTCGGGCAAAGGCGGTGTGGGGAAAACAACCGTTGCGGTGAATCTCGCGGTCGCGCTCGCGCAGCAAGGCGCGCGCGTCGGATTGCTCGACGCGGATATTTACGGACCCAACATTCCTATCATGCTCGGCGTCGAAAATCAAAAGCCGCTCGCCGAGAATGACAAAATTCTTCCCATTGAAGCGTTCGGGTTGAAATTGATGAGCATGGGATTTTTGGTGTCGCCCGAACAAGCGATGATTTGGCGCGGACCGATGCTTCATTCGGCAATTCAACAATTCTTGCGCGATGTAGAATGGGGCGCACTCGATTACATGGTCATTGATTTGCCGCCGGGGACAGGCGACGCGCAATTGACACTCGCACAAACGTTGCCGCTCACCGGCGCGGTGATTGTGGCGACCCCGCAAGATGTCGCGCTGTCCGATGTGGTGCGCGGCGTTTCCATGTTCAAGCGTTTAGAAGTGCCCGTGTTGGGCGTTATCGAAAACATGAGTTATTTTTTGTGTCCCCACTGCGGCGAACGCACAGACATTTTCGACCACGGCGGCGCACATCGTATGGCGGATAAAATGAACGTGCCGTTTCTTGGCGAAATTCCGCTCGACCCAAAAATTCGTCTTGGCGGCGATACCGGTTTGCCGGTGACGATTACGGAACCTGATTCTCCGCTCGGACTTGCGTTCAAAAATGTTTCCCAGCAAGTTGCCGCCAAAGTCAGCGTGTTGAACGCGCAAGCTGCGCAAGGCGAGTTGATTTCGGCGGGTGCGATTCCAATTATCAAAAGATAGGTTTCTGAGGCAGAACCCCGAAAGTATGGTAAAATTTTTATACCCCAATTTGGAGTGACGCGAATGTCATCGAAACAACCTGCACCAAGACCCAATAACGCACTGTTGACGACAGAGGAAGCGATTCAAAAATATTCCAATGCGGTCAAGACCGAGCCGACGGCTGCCAACTATTTGGAATTGGGCGCGGCGTACTATATCGCGCGGCGTTGGCAGGATGCACTCAACGCATTTCAAAAAACGATTGAGGTAGACCCGAAACAACCGGTCGCGTACTATTATCTGGGCATTCTGAACGCCGCAATGGGAAATCGTGATAAAGCCAACGACGCGCTCGAGCATGTCTTGCAGCTAAGCAACAATCCGATGCTCAAAGCACAGGCAAAGACGCGTATTTCCCAAGTGCAGAGCGTGGCTGATTTGGGCGGAAACTAATTTGCGTATTTTCAAGACGGGCTTTCTTGTACATCGAGAACCCGTCTTTTTCTTGTACTCGGCACATCGCATAGTTCAAAGCGCACTTGTCTACGGATTACCGGTTACCGATTACTGATTATTCACCTTACGCATGTCATTTCGAACCCTCAATCCTTCGGGGTAAACTCTGTGAGAAATCTCAGTTTTTTTCCACCGAGATTTCTCGCAAGACCGCTCGAAATGACAATTCTGCGTAACATGAGTGATTGCTCTCGTACTCTCGCACTATCCCACTATCTCACTACTTTCAAGAGGTCACCATGTCACACCGTATCGAAAAAGATTCCATGGGCGAACTTCAGGTGCCTGAAAGCGCGCTGTGGGGCGCACAGACTCAACGCGCCTTGCAAAATTTTCCCATCAGCACGCTCAAACAAAATCACGCGTTCATTTACAGCATGGCGCTCATCAAACGCGCGGCTGCCGAAGTAAACCGTGATTTGGGCTTGCTCGACCCCAAAATCGCCGACGCCATTGTGCAAGCCGCGCAAGAAGTGATGGACAACAAGCACGCCGACCATTTTCAATTGAATCCGTTTCAGGCAGGCGCGGGCACATCGCACAATATGAACGTGAACGAGGTGATTGCCAATCGCGCGAATCAAATTCTCGGCGCGCAAATTACCGACGCGAAAAAGCCCGTCAATCCGAACGACCATGTGAACATGGCACAAAGCACGAATGACACGATTCCCACCGCGATTCGGCTCGGCGTGTTGTATCGTTTGAATGATTTGTTGCAAGCGGTTGGCGGACTCGCGGACGCGCTCCAGCAAAAAGCAGTCGAATTCGACGACATTGTAAAATCGGGACGCACCCATTTGCAAGATGCGGTGCCGGTCCGGATGGGCCAAGAGTTTGGCGGTTATGCCCAAGCGATTCGCAACGACCGCGAACGAATTGCAACGGCGGCAGACCGCGTGCGTCGTTTGGGCATCGGCGGAACAGCGGCAGGCACAGGTTTGAACGCGCATCCGGAATATCATGCGCGCATGATTCAACGCCTCAACGAACTCACAAACTTTAACGTGCGTTCTTCGGGAAATCTGTTCGAGTCTATGCAGAACATGGGTGACATTGCCGATTTCTCCGCGTCGCTCAATACACTGGCGGTCACGCTCACGCGCATCGCCAATGATTTTCGCTTGCTCGCTTCGGGACCCACAACCGGCTTGGATGAAATTCGTTTGCCCGCCGTTCAACCCGGTTCCTCCATCATGCCCGGCAAAGTGAATCCCGTCCTCGCCGAAATGATGAATATGGTGTGCTATCACGTGATGGGCAACAATCTCACCGTCCAGCTCGCGAGCGCGGCGGGGCAACTCGAATTGAATGTGATGATGCCGGTGATTGGCTATGATGTGTTCACGATGATGGACTTGATGTCGAATGCGATTAACGCATTCACGACAAAGTGCGTTATCGGCATCCAAGCAAATCGCGAAAAAGCAGAAGGATGGCTCGGCAAAAATGTCATTATCGTCACCGCGTTGAACCCCGTCATCGGTTATTTAGAAGGCGCGGCGCTGGCAAAACAAGCGATGGCGCAAAACAAATCGGTGCGCGAGGTCGCTCAAGAAAAAATCGAACGCGGCGAATTGAAACACGTCAATACCGGCGAAGCGGTGACACTGCAAGAAATTGATGCGGTGTTGGGCGATTTGCGCGCACTCACCGAAGGCGGCGTGCATGGTGTTGGAGGCGGTGGCTAGACGTGGACACGCAGCGCGCTTTTTCCGCGACGGTGCCGGTGGTTGGCGACGAATTGTTGGTTGGCGACCGCAGCACCGCGCGCGCGTTTCGCGAAGCGCGCATGTTTCTGCGGCTGACGCGTTTGATTGCGACTGCCGCTTCGGTGGACGAATTATTGGGGCAGGTCTTTGAGCTGCTGCGCGATGTAATTCCCGCCGACCGTATGGCGGTGGTGCAGTGTGACGCGAGTGAGTGTGTGCGCGCGCAAATTTATCCCGAACGCGGCGCGGCGCCTGAGCGCGAGATTGCGTTTGTCAAAAATGTCGCTCAACGTGTCCTGTCCAAAACTTTGGCGAGTCAAGCGCCGGAGCAAACCTTTTTGGACCAGAACGCCGTCAAGTTGAATCAAGCCCCGGAATATGTGCGAGGGGTGCTCGCCGCGCCGTTGGTGAGTCAGGGCAACGTGACCGGCGCGTTCATCGTCGAACTGCATCGCAGCGACAGTTCGTTCTCGGACCAGGACGAGCAAATTGTCGCGGCCGTGGCGCAGCAGATTGTCATAGTGCTCGAAAGAGAGCAAGCATTTGAGGAGGCGCGGCGGCGCTCGGACCAGTTGGCAGCATTTACTGCTGTTGCTTCGACGGTGAACGAATGGGTGAATGTAGAACAATTGGCGCATCGTTTCTTGCCCGTCTTTTTGAATACCACGCGCGCCGATTACGGATTATTTTATCTGCTGGAAAAAGATGACGAGCTCGCGCTGGTGGGGCATTTTGGCATTCCACCCGAACTGGTCGAGTTTTTCAAACTGGGACATCTTTCCCGCAATCCTCATTTTCGTAATGTCGTCGAGCAAGGGCGTCTCGCGCTCATTCAAGACGTTGGCGGCGCGGATGTGAGTCCGGAGGTGCTGCATCTCACACAAATTGTCCCCGCACAGGCGCTCTTGTTATTACCACTGCGCGTCAAAGGGCGCGCAATTGGAATGATTGCGTTGGGCAAAGCGCAGGGACACCTTGAACTGACCGACCGCGAATTTGTCCAGAGTCTGGGCGACCAAGTAGCGCAAGCGATTGAGAACGCGCGGCTGTTTGCCGAGTCCGAGCGGCGCTTTCAAGAACAAAGCGCGCTGCGCGATTTGGCACAGCGTTTTCTAAGCGCGGTCACTCCCGACGAAGTGTTGGAACGCACCCTCGATACACTCGCCGTTTTATTGCCCGGCGATTTTTACGAAATCTTGCTCCCGAACAACGAAGGCGCGTTTGTGTTGGTGAACGGACGCGGTTGGCGGCGCGGCATTGTCGGACGCACGCGCACAATGAGCGACCCGCATCTGCACGCGGGCTATGCGTTACGTACGCAGTCTCCCGTCATTATCGAAAATTTTGCCAGCGAAACGCGGTTTCAACCTTCCGATTATTTGATGCGGCATCAGGTGGTTTCCGGAATTTGCGCGCCGATGCTCGCCGAAATGCGCATGATAGGACTGCTCGGCGTTTATAGTCGCGCCGCGCGTCAATTTTCCGAAGAACAATCACATTTTCTGTACCTCGTTGCCACGCAGACCGCGATGGCGTTGGAAAAAGCGCGGCATTCGCAAGCGGCAGCGCGCCGCCTCGACGAACTCATTCTGCTCAATGATGTTATCGTCGCCGCCAACTCGCAGGTCTCTTTGGAACATGTATTGGACAGCGTCACTTCCGAGATTGGCGAACTGCTGCAAAGCTCCGACGTGCATGTCACATTTGTTGCGAACGATGAACAGGAACGTTTGCCTCTCGTGACCTATGCGGGCAACGATTCGCGTTGGGGTAACGCGGTTGCCGAGTGGGTGACGCGCAATCGGCAACCGCTGCTGCTTCAAGACCTCATGCGTGATTCGCGCTTTAGTGGAATTACCGAAAGCGCGCGCGCGTGTCTCGGCGCGCCCATACCGATTGGCGAACGCGTGATTGGTGTAATTGCCGTCGCGCATCCCGAACCCAACACGTATGACGCGAACGATTTGCGCTTGCTCACAACTTTGGCAGGGCAAATCGCGGCGGCGATTGAACGCGCGCGCTTGCTCGACGAGACGGGCAAACGCCTCGCCGAAATTAGCGCGATGTTTGAATTTTCAAATGCGCTGCGGACTGCGACCAGCGAAGCGCATTTGATAGACCTCGTTGTGCGGGATGCGGTGAGTATGCTTCAAGCGAACGGCGGCTCACTACAGCTCGTGACGCCGGATTTGGAGCATTTGCGCGTCGCGGCAGTCCGCAACATGCGTCATTTGGGACTGGAGTTTCCGCGCGACATTGGCGGTTTGTCGTGGGATGCTTTTGCCTCGGGCGAGTCGTACGCCGTGGCAGATTTGCAGAGTGACCCGCGCGTGAGTTTGCCGCAAGTATTTGATACGATGCGCGCAGGCATTGTCGCGCCTTTGCGAACGCCTTCCGGTGTGCTGGGGACGTTGTTTGTCGGTTTCAATGATGTGGGCGCAGCGAACCAAGACCGCGTACGCCTTGCCACCACCATTGCAAATCTGGCGGCGCAGTCGTTACAGCGTATGCGTCTCGACGAACAAACGATTGAGCAGGCACAATCGCTGACCGTCGCGTTGGAGGATTTGGAGGAATCGTATCAGGCAACCTTGCTTGCCCTGTCCGCTGCGCTCGATGCGCGCGACCGCGAGACGGAAGGTCACTCGCAGCGCGTAACCAAGTGGGCGCTCGCGATTGGCAGGCAATTGAATCTCCCGCCGGAGGAATTGACGAATCTGGAACGCGGCGCGCTCTTGCATGATGTGGGCAAGATTGGCATCTCGGACAACATCCTGCTCAAGGCGGGACCGCTCACGCCGGAGGAACGCGTGGTAATGAATCAGCATCCGCGTCTTGGTTACGAGATGCTCAAGGCGATTCCGTTTCTCCAGCCCGCGCTGCCGGTGGTCCTGTATCATCAAGAAATGTACGACGGTTCCGGTTATCCGATGGGATTGCGCGGCGAAGAGATTCCGCTCTGTGCGCGCATTTTTGCGGTGGCAGACACGTACGATGCAATGACTTCGACGCGTCCATATCGTTTTGCGCTATCGCACGAACAAGCGCTCGCCGAGATTATCGCGCACAGCGGTTCGCAATTTGACCCGCAAGTGGTTGCCGCGTTCCTCAAACTCTTTGAGGGCTAGATTTTTCTTTGCGGTTTGCGGGAACGAAAAAGGACAGCATCGCGAAGGGCGCGGCGCTATCCTTTTTTTATTTCCGGCGTATTCGAGATACTCAAGTGCGGCTCGGAAATCAATGGGGCTTGTCCCGGCGGCGACTCTTCGATTTTGTCCTCGCGCACCATCGCGGAGGTCAATTCTGCGAGCCGCTGCCGGCGGCGAATCAAAAACGCGCCAAAGGCAGAGATGATGCCCGCGAGCGGCATGGCAAAGAACGCGCCCCAAAAGCCCGCGACTTTGACGCCAATCAACAACGAAACAATGATGACGAGCGGATGCAAGCCGAGCGCATTGCCCATGATGCGCGGCATCACCATGTTGACGACAATAACTTGCAAGAGCGCGATAGGAATCATCACCAGCAGCACGCGTGCGGGGTCGGTGAGCAGTGTCGCCAAGAGGGGCGGCAGAAACGCGAGCACGGGTCCGATGAGCGGAATCAACATGAACAGTCCCGCAAACACGCCCGAAAGCAGCGCGGCTTGAATACCCAACGCATACATGATAATCCATGTGCCGATGCCAATCGCGCCCGCCTGCAAAATTTGCGAACGCAAGAACCCGCCAAACGCGTGGTCTATGGTCAGCAAAAACATGCGCGTCTCTTGATGGAGTCGTTCGGGAACAATTCCAAAAAGCGAGGTGGTGAAACGCGGACCATCCAACGCGAAAAAAAAGGAAAACAATATGACCAGGAACAAATTGCCCAATAACGAAAGGACGCTCGTGAGGATAGAGACCGTGTTTTGGAGAATGGGCGTCGCCAGCGATTGCAGACTGCTGAATGCGCTGTCAATCAAATTCTGAACGTTGAACGTGATATTCAAACGTTGAAACAATCCTTGCACAATTTCGGTCAATGAAATTTCGAGCTGCGAAATGTTGCTCAGCTGCGGCGCAATCAAATTGACTTGATTCACAATCGTCGGGATAAGCGAGGCAACAATAATGACGACCAAAACCGCAACGCCCAGATAGACCATCGCGACGGCGAGAGGGCGGGTGACGCGAAAATCAAACATCCGCTTGCCGATGCCGGTCGTGCGATTTAACTTGGCGACCCGCGCCAGCCACGCAAACAGCGCGCGGTTGTTGAGCGAATCCACCAGCGGACTGAGCGCATACGCGACGAGCCATGCCAACAACAAGAGCAGAATAATATCGCCAAAGCCGCCGAGGAAATTCAGCACCAATTGCGCCACGTATGATGCGGCGATGATGACGAGCAAGATGATGAGGATGTTGAGCCAGGTGGAACGCGGCATGTGTGAATTTATGAATTATGACTCACGTTACGCAGAATTGTCATTTCGAGCGGTCTGGCGAGAAATCTCGGTGGAAAAAACTGAGATTTCTCACAGAGTTTACCCCGAAGGATTGAGGGGTTCGAAATGACATGCGTAAGGTGAATTATGATTTATGATTTTGCAATTTTGATGCGGCGACGAGAGCGCAGAAATCAAAAATCACAAATCCAAAATCATAAATCCAAAACCTTTCCCCAAAAGTGTTCTTCGCGAAAAGCGAGGCGGCGCAATTGACGACCGGCATTTTCGAGTTGCTGCAAATCGTGAATCGCCAACGCAAATTGTGCCGCGAGCGTATCCCAGTCTGCGACGATTTCGGTCAATTCAGCACACAACTCGGTTGTGTCCACGTATGCTCGAATTTCTTTCAGGAATAACAGAAAAGTGCCGCGATAGAATGAATTTGTGGCAACAATGTCGTCGCGCATTGCCGCGAGGCACGCGCGCCAATCCGGAATGGAATCCCACTCCGCGAGCTGTTCCGCCAGCATTTCCATGCCCATCAATGCCGTTGTCGGCGCGCGGTCGAGATTGAACAAGAGCGCGTTCTCGTGCAAGGCGTCAAGGACCGCCTCGCGCGCGTCTCTGTTTTGCAAATGCGCGAGGCGTGCGGCGAGAACGGTGTCGAGATTACGATTGAACCCAATCATAAAGTGGGAAGGCGATTTCGTCGGACGCCGAAAATATTCAAAATACAGTCCTGCGCCCAGTCCAAAGCAAAGCGGAATGGAATGGTTTGTCGTGATGTTTCCAATAACCGCTTTGAGGTTCACGCGACGATTTTCGACAGCAATCGGCACACGCGAAATTATAGCACAAAGATTCGCTTCAAAAGCGAACCCCGTTCTGTGCAAGAACGGGGTTCGGGTGAATTATTCCTAGTCCGCAAACGTAGAAACATTCGCGATGCGCATCCATTTGCCGTTTTGTTTTTCGTAGGTCATGATGCCCGCGTAAATGAATTTGCGCTCCACCTCACTGCCGTCGTTTTGAATTTGTGTGCGCCGCACACGATTTCGCACCATCATCCATGCGAGCGTCGCATCCTCTGAAATATGCACAATGGGCGGCTCTATATCGTCCCACTCGAAATAGGTTGTGTTGTGAAACAAGCGCGTGAACGTTTCGATAAAATCGGCGCGCGAAATGTGTGTAATGTCGCCGTTGCCAACATAGATGAAATCTTCGGCTTGATGTTCGGCGAGCCGTTCGACGCTCGTTTGAAAATGTGCCGCGCGGTCTTGGCGATGGATTTCCAATAACTTTGATTTCGGGATTTTCGTAGTCGGTGGCATACACGTTGTCGCGGCTGTTGATGCCGAGATAAATCGGGCGCACAAATTCGCGCGTGCCGTCCGCGTTTTGTCGCCACATCGTCTGTTACGGGTGGGGGAGTGGGTGGCGGTGTGGCGGTGCTGTTGGCGCACGCGGCAATCAAAAGAATCGGACAGAGGGTGAGCGCGAATTTTAGGGTGCTGAACATTTGCTCCTCGCAAGATGGATTGGGCGCAACGCCAGCCTACCATTCCTACGAGCAAGAAATTGGAATAGACCCCTTGCATGTTACGAGCGCGGCGCACCGTTTTCCAACATGAGGTCAATCCACAATTGTCCATTCTCGATGTGCGCGGGAAAACGGTCGAGGTCGCGCGGCGCGGGTCCCGCCGCGTAGGAGCCATCGCGATTCCACTGCGCGCCGCCGCACAGTTCGAGAAATTTTTCGAGCGAGTCATCCCATTCCACAACGCAGGTGCGTGGAATTAAAATCGCTTCGGCTTGACGCGTACTGCGCGCAAAGAACACGGTAAAGTTTCCGTTGGCATCGCGTACCACTTGAAGCGGCAGTGTTTCCACCTGACGATTTGCCGTCGGGTCAAAAAAATCTGCGTTGACGTATTCCAAATTGACAGAGTTCGCGGGATACTCGTTCACATCGCCGACATAGATGCGCGCGATGGGCGGGGGACGGAATGCCTGCGAAACCACATAACACAAAATTCCCGCCACCACCAAACCGAGCGCGAGCCAAATCAAAAGAAGAATGCGCGTGATGCGTCGTTTCCGCAAATCGGACGCGGGGAGCGATTCGAGCGAATAATTTTCCATAACCTTTGGGATGCTTTATGTGTGCGCGTTCAGGGCAGCAGCTCCGTCCCGTCCAATTGCGACCAGACTGTGGCTTCGGTCAAATTCGCGCGCGGAGGCAGTGTCACGGCGAGCGATACGAGTTCGGCGACATCTTGATTTTGAATCAATTGCGCGGCGCGCGGCGTACGCGCTTGGTCATTGTTCACGCCGCCGGGATTTATCACCGTCACGCGGATTCCTTTGTCGCGCACTTCTTTGATGAGCGATTGCGAAAAGCCGCGCATCGCCCATTTCGTCGCGTTGTAACCTGCCGCGTCGGCTTCACCAATCAAGCCCGATACGGAAACGATGTTGACGATGTGTCCGCTTTTGCGTTCGAGCATCGAGGGCAGAACGAATTTTGTCGTGAGAAACGAACCGCGCACGTTCACGTCAAACATTTCATCCCACTCGGCAATTTTCATTTCATGCACGGGCGCGTAATGCCACAAGCCCGCGTTGTTGACGAGAATATCAATGCGACCGAAATAGGTCAGCGCCTTTTTCACCGCGCGTTCGATTTGCCCCGCGTCGCGCAGGTCGGTGGGAATTGCCATCGCTTCGCGTCCCGCCGTTTTGATTTCCATCGCGAGGTCATTCAATTCGTCGCGCGAACGCGCGAGCAAGATGACATCACACTCTGCGCGCGCGAGGCGCCACGCAATCGCGCGCCCAATGCCGCGCGACGCGCCCGTCACCAAGGCAATTTGTCCTTTGAGTGGTCCCATTTGATTTATTCTTGTTCCCTGTCCAATGCTTCGATTTCTTTTTCAAGAATTGCGGGCGTCGAGCTTGCAAAGCCGCGCAGGGTGCGCTGAAGCGAAACAAGGTTAATCACAATTTGTATGGCAACCAAGACTACGTGAATCTTGAGGGTGAGGAAAATTTCGGGCAAGAACAGGATGCCCAATGCCGCCGCGACCGAGACGGCGAGAAAAATAGGAAAGCGACGAAAGATGGCGCTTTGGGTGCTGAGCGCGGCTTGATACAACGTCGCCGCTGTGCCGCGCGCGCCGACAAGCCGTCTTTCAATCAATTGTCTATCGTACCACGTGAGAACAGCACCGACGAGTGAACTCGCGATGGTGAGCAGCCACCAATCCAACGGTTCTGCCAAAAAGTGCATTTGGATTGCAAACACCATCGAGAGCGCGATATAGAGGAGATTGTGTCCCAAATCGATGGGCCAACCGACGAAGGTCAACGCGTGGCTGATGACGAGTGTCCAAAGAAACAGAATAAAGACCAAGCCCGAAAGAATATAGAGCCAGTATTCAAATTTTAATTCGCGCAGAATTGGCGTCGCGTAATCCATCAACGGGAAAAGAATGACGCCGACCATAACGCTGATAAGCGTGAATTCAATCGTGACAACAATCGCGCCGAGATTGCGCTCGGCGCGTTCGCGATATCGCGCCGGCACGGGCGCTCCGGTTCGTGAATCCATAAGGCAGAGTGATGATAACCGAAATCAACCGCGACGCAATTTTGGCGCTGCCGCTTTTATGGAGGGCAGTTCCATGCTTTGCATGATAAAAGGCAGCGCGTTGCGCGCGAATTGCTGTGCCGATTCTTTGCGGTCCCCGTTACTCCAGCGCCCCGCCGCACCATAAATTGCCCAACTCGTCATTGTGGCTTGCAGCTCCAATTGCGGTTCTGCGGCAGCGCGCCCCGCGCGGTCTTGCTTTAACCACCCCAGCAAAATTTCATAGACCTGTTGTTTGACTTCTTGCTCCAGCACCGAGTCGAATTGTTTGCGATTCGACGGCGCGCAGTGTGTGTGCATTTGCGCCAAGAATTCGCAGAGGGTTTGAATCAAGAGCTGTAAATTTTCAGAGGTGAACGCAGCCCCCGGCGGAAAATTTTTGCGCAGCGCGCGCTGAACCCATTCTCGCATGGATTCTTCTGCCAACACATATTTATCCTGAAAATGCGCGTAGAACGTCGCGCGATTCACCGTCGCGCGGTCCGTCACGTCCTGGACCGTAATTTCTTCAAACGATTTTTCTGAAAGCAATTGCCCGAACGCGTCCAAGAGCA
>JAKOPZ010000142.1 GCA_029778615.1 Chloroflexota bacterium
GAAAACGAACGCAAACGGCTGCGCCGCGATTTGCATGACGGCTTGGGACCGACGTTGGCGAGTCAAACGCTCAAGTTAGATGCGGCGATTGATTTGTTGAATGACGAAAAGCGCGAAACGCGAGAGGCGCGGAAAATTTTGCAAGATGTAAAAACGCAAACTCAAAACAACGTCGCGGACATTCGCCGCATCGTGTACGAACTGCGTCCACCCGCGCTCGACGATTTGGGACTCGTCGGCGCATTACGCGCGCATCTCGCGCAGTATAATGCGGTGAACGGTCTGCAAATCACGTTCGACGCGCCAAATGAATTACCGCCGCTTTCCGCCGCCGTACAACTCAACGCGTATCGGATTGTATTGGAAGCGGTGAACAATGTGGTAAAACATGCGGGCGCAAAGAATTGTGTGGTGAGGATTTCGGAGACTGGAGACTTGGGGCTGGAGACCGGGGACTTGAGACTGGAGACCGGGGACTTGAGACTGGAGATTGTTGATGATGGCGTTGGTTTGTCTGAAAATTTTCGCGCGGGCGTTGGCATGTCATCCATGCGCGAGCGCGCGGAGGAATTGGGCGGGATGTTTCGCATGGAACCGAACGAGCCAAAGGGAACACGCGTCATTGCAATTTTGCCAATCGAAAATCAACGTTCTAGGAGATTGCTTCGTTCCTCGCAATGACAGTCTCCAGTCTCCAGTCTCTAATCTCCAATCTCCACCATGATTCGCCTCTTGATCGCCGACGACCATACACTTTTCCGCGAAGGGTTGCGCGCGATTCTCGGCGCGCAGGCCGAGATTGAAATTGTGGGCGAAGCGTCGAACGGTGCGCAAGCGGTACAATTCGCCGCGCAAAATTTGCCCGATGTGATTTTGATGGATATCCAGATGCCCGAAATGAACGGCATCGCGGCGACGGAAAAAATTCTCGACGCGAATCCGCACACCGGAATCATTGTGCTGACGATGCTCGAAGACGATGATTCCGTTTTCGCTGCAATGCGCGCGGGCGCACGGGGTTACGTGTTGAAAGGCGCGGACAAAGCCGAGATGCTGCGCGCGATTCACGCTGCCGCGAACGGCGAAGCCCTGTTTGGCGCGGCGATTGCGAAACGCGTCGCAAATTTTTTCCACGACGTACGAGGTATGAAAAATCTCGCCCCGCCGCGCGCGTTTCCCGAATTGACCGAACGCGAAGTGGAGGTTTTGGGATATATTGCGCAGGGGTACAATAATACCGAGATTGCGGAGAAACTCGTACTCTCGCCAAAAACCGTCAGCAATCACATTTCCAACATTTTTTCAAAACTCCAAGTCGCGGACCGCGCGCAGGCAATTGTGCGGGCCCGACAGGGAGGATTGGGCTAAACATGAACTACACGGATTGGACAGACATTGCTACGCGCTTGAACGCGTTGGCATTACCGCTCGAAGATGAAGGACAATACAACACCGCCAAATTATTGCGCGCGATAACGGAATCGCTGGCGCGGCGCGCAGCGTATGCGGCGGAAAAACCAGCGGACAAAAATTCCATCGTCGCAGAGCTCGCGCGTTTGGATAGCGACCTTGCGCGGCTGGAGGTGAACGCGGACGTGCGCGCGGCGTTGCAAAACGGCGCGGCGTCATTTGCGCAAGGCAAACTCACACGGTTCCGCGACATTCCGAATCCGTATGTGTGCCGCACGTGCGGTCATCTCGTTCTCGACGAGCCAAAAGAAAATTGTCCGACATGCGGCGCGCGTCCTGAAACGTTTATCAAGTTCATGCCGAACTATTGGTTCGATGCGCTGGACCCGTTCGAAGCAATGACGACGATGAAACAAACGCCCGCACGTTTTGCGGAACTTGTAGAAAATCGTACAGAACAGGAATTGGAGCGCCTGCCCGAAAATGGCGGCTGGGCGATTCGCAATGTGATTATGCATTTACGCGACGCGCAAGGCGTCCTCGCGTTTCGCGTCAATTTGATAGTGGAACAAGAGAATCCGCCGCTCGAATCGTTGGCAGTGTACGCATGGGCGGACAAGCCGCAAGAGAAACCCGAAACCACGCGCGACATTTTTGACGCGTACATGAACTCGCGCCGGGAAACGATTCACACGTTAGAAAACATTCCGCTCAAAGATTGGTGGCGCACAGGACAGCATCAGGAATTCGGGCAAGTGACGTTGCGGCAGCAAGTGAGCTATTTTATTTCGCACGAGATTACGCATTTGCCGCAAGTGGATGCGCTGCTGGCTTGACCCTCGCGCGACCGGAAAACCAACCCGCAAGCGCGTCACGATGCGTTTCAAACGCGAGCGGAAACTCCAACGCGCGTTCATACGTCACCCATTCCGCGTTTGTCGAATCGCTCGCAATGTGCAATTCGCCCCGCACAACGCGCGTTTCGTACACCAACACAACACCCGAAATTTTTCGCGCGTCGTTGAAAAAAGACCACACGCCAACTAATGCTCCCATTTCAATTTCGTAGCCCGTCTCTTCCAAAATTTCGCGCGGCAGCGCGTCGTACACTGTTTCGCCCATTTCGACGAATCCTCCCGGCAAGCCCCACAATCCTTTGCCCGGGTCTTCGCCGCGCTGCACGAGCAAAAATTTTTCGTCCGCGTCGCGCGTCACAATTGCCACCGCCGCGACTTGGGGCGCAAAATAATGGACGTAACCGCAGCGCGGACACACGGGACGCACGCGTTCCGATTCCTCGCGCAATTCCATCGCGTGACCGCAGCGCGTGCAAAATTTGATGGTTTCAATCGGGAGCATTTTCAAAATGAAAAAACGGACGACGAAAAAATTTTTCGTCGTCCGTTCGCAACAGCATAAAGATTTTATTACGGTACGCCGGACAGACTTTGCACGGTCAGAATCGCCACCACCGCAACAATCGTCGCCAATACGACAAGCAACACCAGTGCTTGGAACACGAATCCATACGGCGCAGGCGGAATTATTTCCGCAGGCACGGGCGCAACGCGCGATTCGATTTCGCCCGCAAAAATTTTCGCGCCTTGGTCAATAAATTGTCTGCCGACCGTATCTACGAGCCGCTGTCCCAAACTGGCAAGGGGACCGTTGAGATTGCCCGTACCTTTGTACGCCATCTCGGTCACGCCTTCCGCGCCGTCGAGCAAATCCAACGTCACATCGCCGCTGGTAAAATTCCCCCCCCCCTTGCCTTCGCCTTTGATTTTTACGTGCGTCGGCGGAATTTTTTCGACGACGGTGATTTTGCCATCGTACTTGCCTTTGATGGCAGCAACGCCGACGACGGCGGTCAGTTCGTACGTCAATTCATCAATTTGTTCGAGACGTTCCAGCGTGATACCGGGGACGCGCCCGATAACATTCTTCATCGTCTCGACATCAAAAATACTTGACCACACTTGGTCACGTGGCGCACGAACATCAACTTTACCGCCGATATTGATTGGCATGAAAAACTCCTGATTCAGACGTGACAGGTTTTTGCGATGAACTCCATCGCCGAAACCTGTCACGTCTTGTTTGGGGGCGATTATACACAGATTTGTTACGAAATGATATGCGCGCTTTTATTCATTCACCTTACGCATGTCATTTCGAACCCCTCAATCCTTCGGGGTAAACTCTGTGAGAAATCTCAGTTTTTTCCACCGAGATTTCTCGCCAGACCGCTCGAAATGACAATTCTGCGTAATATGAGTTATTCATTTTTTATACACCACGCGAAAACGTTCGCACACAACGGGCATGTGTTCGCTCGGTTCGCGTCCAATCACCTCACAGCGACGCGAAAAATAATTCCAATGCGCGTCGCGCCAATATGCGAGCGAACGGTCGCCTTCGCCTTCGGCGTAGGCTTGTTCCTCGTCCACCAAATTGTACGGCTCAATATAGACACGCGTCGTTTCGATAATGCACATCGGCTCGCCCGCGCCGTCCAACACAACCGAATGTTCGCCCGCGCGCGGCAGCGGCTCGCCGTCCACATTGTATTCCCACGCCAGCGATGCCGTGCCCGTTTTCACGCCATCTAAAACCAATTTGCCCAATTCGTCCGCCATTTCGGGCGAATCGCCAAAAGCCCACTCAGCGTACGCCTCTGGTTTTTCCGCGTCCTCATCCAACGAATCGAGATAGGCTTGCCAAAATTCTTCTCCCGTCATTTCAGGTTCCCCTTTTTTTCATTCCCGCTTTTTCATAAATCGAATCAATCACGCGCATATTTTGAACGCCATCATGTCCATCGGTGATGTTTGTGTTTTCGCCGCGCGTCGCCGCGAGAAACGCGCGCAGTTGAAAATTGTACGTCGGCTCGTGGGTGAAATGTTCGCGGCGCGTGCCATGTTTGGTTTCGACGCGAATGCCATTGAAACGGTGCGGCACAAACGGATTGGAAACATGTAATTCGCCCACGTCGCCAATTACACGC
>JAKOPZ010000143.1 GCA_029778615.1 Chloroflexota bacterium
GGGCGCGTTGGGGTAGTGACGAATTGATTCGTCAAATGCGCGGAGGGGCGCGTTGGGGTAGTGACGAATTTATTCGCGAAATGCGCGAATTTCGCGGGGAAAACGATTGAAATCGTTACTGCATGAATAAGACACGGGTGATTCATTTTTGTTTTCAATAGACCAACCAACAAGTCTTGCCTCCGGGGCAAGATTTTTTTGTTGCAGATTTTCATTTGATTTTTTTGAGACGAGGTGAAGGTCAAGCCCCGCGCGGAAAATTTAAGGTGGCAATTTCAACGCACCTCTTGACATATTCCCATATAGGAATATAATACACACATGGCACGCGCACCCACAACGTTCGACCCATTCAATGCCGTTGCCGAACCGAAACGCCGCCAATTGCTCGAGGTCCTGGGAACGAGCGAATTGGCAGTCAATGATTTGGTGGAACAACTTGGCTGGACGCAGCCGATGGTTTCCAAACATCTCGGCGTTTTGAAACAAGTCGGTTTGGTGAGCGAACGACGGGTAGGGCGGCAGCGTTTGTATCGTGTGAACGCCGAAGCGTTGAAACCGATTTACGATTGGGTGACGCCGTTTGAACAATTGTGGCGCGAACGCTTTGAGCGTCTCGACCAACTGTTACAAAATCTACAAGAGGAGCAAAAAAATGTCCGCAAAAAATAATCCGACCCAAATCACTGCCGAACCCGGCAAGCAGGAACTTTTCATTACGCGCGAATTCGATGCGCCGCGCGAACTGGTGTTCAAAGCGCACACCGACCCCGAACTTTTCGCGCAGTGGCTCGGTCCGCGCGGCTACACCATGACGCTTGAAACGTTTGAACCTGTCAGCGGCGGCAAGTATCGCTATATTCACACCGACCCCGCGGGCAACGCGTTTGGCTTTCACGGCGTCTATCACGAAATGTCGCCCGAACTGATGATTCAGACGTTCGAGTTTGAAGGAATGCCCGAAAAAGGACACGTCATTCTCGACACGATGCGCTTGGAAGAATTGCCCGGCAACCGCACGCGCATCACGATTCATTCTGTGTATCAATCGGTGGCAGACCGTGACGGCATGGTGCAATCGGGCATGGAGCGCGGCGTGAATGAAGGATACGAACGCCTCGACGAAATTTTGGCGGGACTGAAAAAATAATGAGCAAGTGAGCGTACGGCAAATGGCGAACCTTGTTCGCAAGAAATTCTGCCGTACCTTGACAAAGGAACATCATGCAAAAAATCACACCGTTCTTGTGGTACGACAATCAAGCCGAACAAGCCGCGAATTTTTACGTATCCCTTTTTCCGAA
>JAKOPZ010000144.1 GCA_029778615.1 Chloroflexota bacterium
TAGTTAATGCGTCCGGTGGGAAAATCTTCATAGTACGGTTCACTGATGTTGGCGGGGCATCCGCTGCAAGGGAACGACGAATCCAAAATGGAGCCCATGCTCATCAACATGACTTGGCGACCATTCAGCGTATAGGTTGCGAGCGCGCTGTTCATGTGTCCGTACGGTAAATTTTTATTGTTCTCGTACGCCGGAAAACGCATGACCACTTCGCCTTCGGACACTTGGTTGTTGTCGGGCATTCGGCGCAAGGTGCCCAACTCGTTAAAGTAAATGGTGCCGTTGTGTACCAGTACGCCGCCAATCATGTGCATCGTCGCGGGCGTCAGCGCCAACGGCGCGCCGCCGGGCGTCCATTTCCACAATTGGAAAACGGTGTTCGCGGGAAATTGCAATGATTCATCACTCGGCGCGACGCCATAGTAAATGGAACCGTCGTTGCCAACGTACATTGCGGTTACGCGCTGCCCGGCAATGAGCTGTGTCAAGGTCGCCGCCACGGCGGGCGTTTGAGTGGGACGCAGGCGCGCGGTGGGGCGCAGAGTCGCGGTCTGTGTAAACGTTGCTGTAGCAGTGAGCGATTCGGTTGCCGTGATGATGGTGGATGTTGCCGTCGTCGCGGTGGTTGTCGCGCGGGATGTAGCAGTGAGGGACCGGGTGGGCGTATTCACGCTCACGGTCACGGAAGGAGCTTGCGTTGCGGTCTGTAGCGGTGTGGGCGAAACGCCAACACTTGGAGAGGTTGCCGCAACTTGGCTGGGCGCCGGTATGGTGGTGGGGGCAAGAGTTGGATTAGAAACTGCCGCGTTGACCAGAGTAGGAGTTTGGGGGATTTCAAGCGTTGGCAAGGTGGGAGCTTGACAAGCCATTAACATAGCGAGCGCGAGCGCAAACAAGAAACTGTGACGTAACATACAAGAGCTCCATGAGAGATGGTTCAACCGCGTTGTTGATTCAAAGAATCATCGCGCGCACAGCTCACGTGCCGTACGCGCGATGAAAGTGTCACAACCGAGTATATCTGTTTTGTGTCAAAAATCCGAGTTTGGAATTTTGACGGACGCGAGGTGTAACGTGCGTTCGAGCAATCTGCTCCGGGATGCTGTGAAGGTGCAAGCACATTCAAGCACAAGAAAAATGAATGCCTCGCGTCAATCGAGCTTGCGAAATCCTATTCGTTTTCAGTCAACGCGATGTTGACCGCATACGAATTGTTATTCGTCACACGCACATAGTACGTGCCGTTGGCTGGAAACTTGCCTGTCCAGGTCAAACTATACGTTTGGCATGTATAGACCCAATCGGTGTCAATCTGCCCGCAGATAATCCCTTCATGTGAACCGCGCCCGATAGGTTCCGTGTTCCACCATGATGCAAGTTGGTCTGGGGTAAACACCTCAAAACCAACGTTCGGAGTGTTCAAAACGGGCACGGTTACAGTTACGGGATTGCGACTGCCATCGTCATTGCGGGTAGCGTTATAGTCGAATTTGAACCACTGTGCCGAATTTGCGGCGAGCGTGTGGCTGGCGCTGTCAATATAGGTTGCGGTGCCGGGGTTGTCGGTCGTCACTGTAACATTGGTGTCCGAAGCCGCAGCTGCGCTCATCCCACTCAAGCCCATTAGCAGCATCGCGCCGACGAGTAATAGCAATGCTTTACGCAAATCTTTCATACTTCCTCGCACATTATTTTAGAATTTTGTGCGGAGCGATTTTTTCGATTAGCGTCCAAATCCGTACATGTTTTTCTCCTGGCGTGCCTGCGTATGACGCGACGCGTTATGCTCAGCCGCGCAAATTTGAAATTCCGGTTTCCGTCCGGCGCTTGCGCGCACAGCGCAAACGGAAACGGGTTCGCAAATAAACACAACGCCCACCATAGCAAAAACTTGTTCAAAAGTTGTAAAGACGCGTTTATTCATAGCGCAGCGCGTCAATCGGATTCAATTTCGCCGCGCGTTGGGCAGGATAAATTCCAAAGAACAAACCGACTCCGACGGCAAAACCGACGGCGAGCGAGACCGAAAGCGGTGTCACCGACGCGGTGAGCACGCCCGAAAGTGTGACAACTGTCGCAATCATAAAGCCCAACGCGAGTCCCAATAAACCGCCTGTCAACGACAGCACAACGGCTTCGACCAAAAACTGCATCAAGATATCCTGCCCGCGCGCGCCGACCGCTTTTCTCAAACCGATTTCGCGCGTGCGCTCGGTCACGCTGACGAGCATGATGTTCATAATCCCGATGCCGCCCACGAGCAGCGAAATGCCCGCGACGGCTGCGAGAAACGCGGTCAGCAAACCCGTGATGGTGTTCAAGGTGCTGAGAATTGACTCTTGACTAAAGATACTGAAATCGTCTTCCGTCCCATCACTGTTCAGGTGATGTCGTTCGCGCAGCAACGCCGCGATGCGCCCTTGCACGCCGCTGATGTCGTTGGCGTTCGTGACGGAAAGGATGATGCTCGAAACGCGATACCGGTTTCCGTCCGCCGTTCGCATATTCGCAAAGCGCTGCTGCACGTACGTAATCGGCATGAACGCGTTATCGTCTATCGAACCAAACCCTCCGCCGCCTTTGGGTTCCAATACGCCAATTACGCGCAAGGGTTGTCCATTCAAACGCACTGTTTGCCCCACCGCTTCACCGCTGCCAAACAAATCGCGCGCGACATTGGAACCCAGGACCACGACCGGCGCGCCATCCTGTGCTTGCGCGCTGTCGAACAACGTTCCACCTTTGAGCGTGAGATTGTTGAGCGTAAAGTACGCGGGCGTTGTCCCGACAATCGAAACATTTTTATCCGCAGCTGGCGCGACCAGCGTACCGCCATTTTGCACAGACGGCGCAACGCCGTTGATAGGCAAGTTCAGCGCCTGGATTGCCTGATAATCGTCTATGCTCAATGTTTGTGCAGTGACGCCGCTGCTGCCGGGTCCGCGATTGTTCAATTGTCCCGGTGAAATGAACAGCAAATTCGTGCCAATGGATTGAATTTGTGAGGTGATGGATTTGCTCGCGCCTTCGCCGAGCGCCATCAACGCGACCACCGACGCGACGCCAATGATGACGCCGAGCATCGTGAGAAACGAACGCACGCGATTTGCAAGCAAGCTGTCGAACGCCGTGCGCGCGATTTCGCTCCAGCTCACACTGCCCGAACCTGCAAGGGGTGTGAATACAATTTCGGCGCTGCTGCGCTCCGCCGGCGTATTTGATTTTAGAGTTGCGAGATTGATTGCCATTTGTCTAATCCACTGCCAAGTCTTGGTTCTGTTTAGGTTGCTGTTGATTTCAGCGCGGCGTCTGCTTGTCGTCGCTCACCAGTTCGCCATCGCGCATCGCCAACACGCGTTCCGCGTATGCGGCGATATCGTGTTCATGGGTGACCAGTACGACCGTGAGTCCTTGCTCGCGATTCAACCGCTGCAAAATATTCAGAATCTCTGCGCTCGTTTTTGTATCCAGCGCGCCCGTCGGTTCGTCGGCGAGAATGACCGATGGACTGCCCGACAGCGCGCGCGCAATTGCCACGCGCTGCTGCTGCCCGCCGGACAATTCATTCGGACGATGTTCAATGCGTTCGCCCATGCCGACAACTTGCAGTGCCGCTTTGGCGCGGCGATGACGCTCGCCGCCGGAAACGCCGCGATAAATTAACGGCAGTTCCACATTCCGTAATGCCGTTTGGCGCGGCAGCAAATTGTATTGTTGAAACACAAACCCCAATTTTTCCGCGCGCACCGCCGAAAGTTCCACATCGTCCAATTGCGAAACTTCGTGTCCATCCAGCGTATACGTCCCGCTGGTCGGCGTGTCGAGACAACCGAGCAAATTCATCAATGTACTTTTGCCGCTGCCGCTCGGTCCCATAATCGCGACAAATTCACCTTTGTTGATATGAAACGAAACGCCATTGAGCGCGTGGACTTGGACATCGCCCATCAGATATGTTTTGGTCAAATTTTCTATCGTAATCATTTTCTATCCGCCGCCGAACGGTCCGCCGCCACTGCCCACGCGATTTGCGCCGGGCAGCGCGATGATTTGTTGCCCTTCCGTAACCCCGTTGATGATTTCCGTTTGGGTCCCGTCGCTGATGCCTGTTTGTACGGGAATGTCTTGGACTTTGCCGTCCGCGCCAACAATTTGTACAACGCGTTCGCTCCCTTGCGGCAACAACGCGGAATTGGGAACGAGCAGTACGTTTTCTTTTTGCGCGGTCACAATGTCCACGTTAGAGGTCATGCCTGCTTTGACGCGCGCGTCGGTGTCGGCAAAATCAACGCGCACCTGATAGGTTACAACGCCGTTGCTCACCGCCGACACGGGCGAGATGTATGTCACTTGCCCATTCGCATTCCAATCGCCGATGGAATCAATCGAAAGTTTTACCTTTTGTCCGAGCGCCGCTTGCACCACATCATTTTCGCTCAAGCGCAACTCTACGTGGAGTGGGTCTCGGTCAACGAGCGTCATTGCCACACCGCCGCTGCTGCTGCCGGGCACAATGTTCACATTCGTAATGACGCCGCCGAACGGCGCATTTAACGTGGCGTGTTCCAAATTCAATTGCGCCTGTTTCAATGTTTGTTCTGCCTGCGTGACCGCCGCTTGCTGAATCGCAATATCGGTCTCGCTCGCGGGCGCATTCAATTTGGCGAGATTCGATTTCGCCTGTTCGAGAGTTGATTTCGCCGCCGCGAGTTGGTCATCCGTTACTTGAAGGTCGTTGAGCCGTTTCTTGGCAGCTTGCACATTGGCAAGCGCGGACGCGACTTGCGATTGCGCGTTCGGTCCCGATGTTGCCAGCTGCGTGTTGTAATCTGCCAAAGCTTTTTGATAGTCCACCGTCGCGTTGCGCAAATCTTTCGACTGCGGCAGCATTCCGATATTCGGATTCGACGCGCCGCCGATGCGGTCATACGCGGCTTGTGCTTGATTCAACGCGTTCTGCGCTTTTTCCAATGTCGCTTTCGCCGCTTTCAGACTTGAACTCGATGTGCCCGCTGTTTTCACTGCCGCAGCATACGCGGCTTGCGCGCTGTTGACATCCGCTTGCGCGGCGGTCAATGCCGCTTGCGTTGGACCTGCGGCGACTTTGGCATAATTCGCTTGAGCCGAATCGAGCGCGGCTTGCGCGGCGGCGATTTGTTCTGTCGTCGCGTTCCCCTGCTGTGCTTGTTTCAAACGCGCTTGCGCGGACGCGAGAGATGCTTGTGCGTTCACCACTTGGCTGGTGAGCGTACGCGCATCCAATCTGGCGAGCGGTTGATTCTGTTTTACCACGTCGCCTTGTTTCACCAAGACCTCTTGAACGGTCCCATTCGTTTGAAAAGCAAGGTCAAGCGTTTGGTCCGCCGTCACAGTGCCGCTGCCCGAAACGCTGCCGATAATTGTGCCGCGCGTAACGGGAATGGTGGACAACCGCGCGGCTGCCGCGCTCGCGGCGGCATTCGCTCCGTTCATAATGAGGACTGCGCCGACGATTGCCAAAATAATAACGACCCCGCCGACAATCAGCCATGGATTGAGGCGCGTTTTCTTTTTCTTTAAAGTTGTTGTTACCGCTGCCATTTTTGTTTCACCTCAAGAAACTTGCATTTTGTGAATAGTATAACGAACTGGGCGCGCCTTGTAAGCATAGAGTAAGGTGATTTTTCAAATTCCGTTCGGGCGAAGCGCAAATCACCCAAACGGGTGAGGCGCACAACACGCCAAGCGGCGATTACGCGCACGCGCGCAGTGCTATAATGCAAGCGGAATGCCAAACGAACGCGAGCTCGAAATCAACACCACGCACGTGCCAACGGAAACGCAGCGGCGCGGCGAAGCTTTTTTGCGCGCCCTGCCGATTATGCTCATTCCGTTCTTTGTCGCGGTGACAATGGGCGTACTCTTGCGCGTGATGCTGCCGAATGTGCCGGACCCGGAACACGTCGAGCCGCGCGGCAATCCGCTGGTCCCCATTTTGGTCACGGTGATTTTTTTTAGCGCGCTCATTGCGCTGGTGCGTTTTGGACGCCCGAATCTTTCGAGCGTAATTTTTATCGGCGTGTGGACGCTGTTCACAACGCTATTTGGTTTGGCGAGCGGCGTCAATGGAATTTGGGCGGCGCTCTTGATTGTCCCGATTTGCGCGGCGGGCTTGCTTCTCGACGGCGCGGCGAGCATCAGTCTCGCGGCGCTCGCAACGTTATTGATGATTGCATTGGCATTTTTGGAAACACAAGGACTGGTCATTTCGCGCAGCGTCCTTCCCGACGTGCTCATCCCGTACATGCCAATGCTGTCGGCAGCTTTTTGGAGCGCAATTTTTTGGACCATCGCCGCGCTCACGTATCTGCTCGCCAACAATTTGCAGCGTTCCTTGAAACAAAGTCGCGCGCAAGCAACACAGCTGCAAGAATTTTCCGCGCAGCTCGAAGCGCGCGTGCAGCAACAGACATCCAAATTATTGGAACAATCGCGCGACGCTGCCGTGTTGGAAGAACGCGCGCGCGTGGCACGCGACATTCACGACACGCTTGCGCAAGGACTCACGGGCATCGTCGTCCAATTGGGCGCAGCA
>JAKOPZ010000145.1 GCA_029778615.1 Chloroflexota bacterium
CCGGAGTTCGTTTTCAATTTCGAGCCAGCGCTTGTAACTCACCGCCTGATGTTTGGAGGCATCCGCACGAATCTTGGTGCCATCGAGGCTGATGTTGCCTAATTGCAAGACCCCTGCGGTTTGGGCCAGTAACAAAATCTGCACAAACAATTCTTGAATTTCGGGGAGAAACGTTTTGCCAAAGTGGGCGATGGTGTCGTGATTTTACATCAAACGAGAGACTTTGTGAGTCTCTCCGACAGACTGCTAGTCGGGGGGTTGTTCGGTCGTTGGCGGAGCGAGGTCTTGCGGCGATTCCTTGATACCGAACCATTGCGCGAGCCGTTCCTGCCAAACCGTGCGCCATTCGACATTTCGCAAACGCCACGTCCCGACGATTCCGTACGGCACAAAGAGGACAATCGCGATATAAATCAAACCAATCAAAAAACTCGAACTCGAGCCCGTAAAGCGAAGCAGAAAAAAATCCACCAGCCGATAGACCGCCGCGCCGAGCAGCGCGCCCGTCAGCGTGCCAATGCCCCCGATGAGAATCATCAACAGCGCGGCGACCGTAAAACCCAGCCCTGCAATCGTCGGACTGACAATCGGTTGATACAGCGTATGCAGCGCGCCCGCCAGCCCTGCCGTGACGCTCGCCACCGTGAGCGCGACGATTTTGAAATAAAAGGTTGGATACCCCAGCACCCGCGCGCGTTCCTCGTTCTCGCGAATAGCAACGCACACGCGCCCCGTCGGCGAATCTACAAACCGCTGATAGAACCAATAGACGGCGAACAGAAACACCAGCGCGATGAAATAAAAGCGCAAGCGTTCGTCGGAAGGACTGAGCCACGTGGGAATGGGCACATTTTGCAAACCGACATCGCCGCCCGCCCAATCACTCAACTCGTGCGATTGAATGACAATGTTGAACACCGCCGCAAAGCCAAGCGTGACCAACGCAAAGGTGATGCCCTTGACTCGCGGCAAGACCACGCTAAATAGCAAAGCATTCAACACACCCGCGCCGACAACCGCCAGCAGCGTTGCCCACAATGGTAACCCAAAACTTTTCAACAAAATTCCCGTGAGGTACGCGCCTAGTGCGAAAAACATTGCATGTCCGAACGAGAGCAAGCCCGTAATGCCCAGCACGAGGTCATAGCTAATCGCATACACCGCGAGAATAAAGACTTCGATGAGCAGCCCTTCATAAAATTTGCTCGCGCCCGCTTGATTGTTCCAGACGGCAAGCGGCGACGCGCCTTCGAGCAAGCCAAACAAAAAAGGCAGCAGCGCGAGCACAATCATCAAGCCCAACGCGCCGCCGTGTCGCCGCAAAATCCCCGCCGAACGATTTGCTCTTGGCATCTCTCATTCCTTTCTGCCAAAGAGACCGTTCGGCAAAAGCAACAGGACAACAACCATGAGCAGCACAGCGGAAGCAGGAACCAGCGGCGGCGATGGCTTTAACGGCTCTGTCATAAATGGCAATTGAATTCCGACCTGTCCGTACTTTATTATAAATTGCTGGAGCAATCCAACCAGCACCGCGCCCACCGCCGCGCCCGGATAACTCGTCAAGCCGCCAATTGCCAATGCAATGAGCGCGAGCAGCAGCAGACTTTCGCCCATGTCGTCCGAAATGCCCAGCGCGGGACCTGCCAAAACTCCGCCCAACGTCGCCAGCCCAACGCCCAACGCAAAGACAAACGTAAAGACGCGCCGCACGTTAATGCCCAACGCCTCGACCATTTGGCGGTCCTGGACGCCCGCGCGAATAATCATTCCGATGCGCGTACGCTGGAGCAGCAGCCAGATTGCAATCAAAACAATCAAGCCGACCACGATGATAAAGATTTCATTGTACGTGCGAATGCGCGTGCCGAGAAATGAAATGGTCGAACATTGATGCGCGAGCAGGTCGTCCAAGTTTTGTGCGGGACAGCCCGTGCCCGTCCCCGCGAACAGCGCGGGTTTCGGCATGGTGATTTGAGGACGACCCCAAATCGTGATGACCACCTCACGTATCATCACTGCCAAGCCGAGCGTCAACATCAATTGATAAATCGGACGCAGGTACAGCGGACGAATGAGCGTCATCTCCATCAGCCCGCCGAGAAAAAATCCCGATGCGACGGCGGCAGCGACGGCAATCAAAAACCGCCACGTCGTATTCAGTTCAAAAATCAATCGCGTCAGCGGTTCATTGAGCGCGTACACAGCAACCCCACTCAGCGCGAGCGCCAAGCCAAGCGTGAACGCGCGGCGCATCTCGCCCCTGCGCGCGCGTCGTTCCTGTCCGTGTCCTACGAGTGCGACGCTCGCCGCCGCCAAGCTGCCCGCAACCAAAATGCCCGCCATGCTCAACGCCGCCGTGACGCCGTCCACTTGCGGCGCTTGCGCGATGACCTCTTGCCCGGAATCCATCGCAATCGCATACACGATGGGACTCGCGTCGTACACGTCGGGGTTCCACGCGGCGATTGGATACCGCGTCGCCGAGAACGCAAACAGCGCGAGCGCGAGCGCCAAACCCGCCCACGGCGCAGCACGACGCACGCCCGATGTCAGATGGACACGCGCGAGGAGCGCTTGCCAAAGCGGCATCCAGCCGAATCCTGCCGCGAGGAGCAGTAACGGCGTAATGACATCTATTGCCGTATCGGGACGCACGTACACCGTCCAGCCGACGTACGAGCCAATCATAAAGAGCGCGCCGTGCGCGAGGTTCAACACATCCATCAATCCAAAGATAAGCGAAAACCCTGCGGCGACGAGAAACACGACTGCACCCACCGCCAACCCGCGCAGCACGGTGATTACCCAATCGCCCCCGCTCATGCCGCCCAGCGCGAACAGCAGCAGCAGCGTCACGCCCGCGAGGATCGCGACCTGCGTGCGGTTGCGATTGACAGTCTGTCTCAAGCCGAGCCAATTTCTCCTCATATTTACATCACGCCCAGATACCGCTGAATCGTCGCGTGGTCATGAACAAGATCCGTCATCAATCCGTTCCGCACCGAACGACCCTCTTCCAAAATCACATAATGTTTTGCAAGCTGACTTGCAACGGCGAAATTTTGCTCGACCAACACGATGGTCGTCGCGGCGGAGAGCTGGACGATGGCTTCCATCAGCTGTTCGACGATGATGGGCGCGAGCCCTTCACTCGGCTCGTCAATCAACAAGAGCTGGTTATCGGCAACCAACGCCCGCGCAATCGCCAACATCTGCTGTTGACCGCCTGACAATTGATTGCCGCGCAAATGAATGAGCCGCTTCAAATCGGGAAAGAGCTGAAAAATCAGTTCCCCTTTGCGCGCGAGGTCGCCCGCTTTGCGCTCTGCGATTTGCAGATTTTCGGCAACGGTGAGATCACGAAAGATGGCGCGATAGTCCGGTACAAAGCCGATGCCTTGCGCCGCGATGTCAAACGTGTGTTGCGCGTGAATCGGCTGTCCGTCGAAAAGAACTTGCCCGCGGCGCGGTGGGGTCAGCCCCATAATCGTTTTGAGCGTGGTGGTCTTGCCCGCGCCGTTGCGTCCCAACAGCGCGGTGATACTCCCGCGCGGCACGTTCACCGTCACGCCTTCCAGAATATGAAATTGACCGATTGAAGTGTGAACGTCAAGAACCTCTAGCAGATTGTTCATGCTGTGCCTGTTGTAGGGCGTCATGCCACAAGCTGTGACCCAAATACGCGTCTTGCACTTGTACGTTCGCCGCTATCGCGGCGGGTGCGCCTTCCGCCAACACCGAACCCTGGTGCATGACCGTAATGGTATCCGAGACGCTCATCACCACATCCATGTTATGCTCGACGAGCACGACAGTCTTGCGGCTCTCGCGCTGAATGGTTTGTATCAAGCCGATAAGTTCGGGAATCTGTTCCGTCGCCATGCCTGATGTCGGTTCGTCGAGAAGCAGAATTTCCGGAGCAGGCGCGAGAATCATGCCAAGTTCCATCTTGCGTTGGTCTCCTTGCGGCAAAGTTCGCGCCAATCGGAGCGAGCGGTCTGACAAACCCACCTGTTCGAGCACTTGGCGCGCGCGTTCTGTGTAGCGCGCGAATTTCGCGTTGGCGCTCCAGAATTTGAAATTATCACTTCCCAATGCCTGCACGGCGAGTCGCACATTTTCCAATACGGTGAGATTCGGAAAGATATTTGTGATTTGATACGAACGCCCCAAGCCGAGATGCGCGCGGCGATGCACGGGCGCGTGCGTAATATCCTGTCCGTTGAACAAAACTTGTCCAGACGTAGGTTCGAGCGTACCGCTCAACAGATTAAACAGCGTCGTCTTGCCCGCGCCGTTGGGACCGATGATGGAGTGAAATGTCTGCGCGCGAATTTCCAATGTCACATCATTGACGGCGCGGAGCGCGCCGAATTCCTTTCGCAAGCCGCGCGCTTCGAGAACAACTGGACTGGTCATCATCCGATACAGGAGACCTGACGGGATGATTCCGATGCGTCGCATCGTCCGCCACCGTCAGGTCTCGGCTGGTTATTATTCTCCCTTTAACGAACCGTACGGCAAACTGCCGCAGCGACTCTTGAGCGCTTCGGGCAGCAAGCACGGCGGTTCGGGACGCGTCGTGTCCACGAGTTCAAAAAATTTGAACTGCGGGTCGTTCACGTTCACAATTTTGACGATGTACATGTCTTGCAGCGCGACGTGGTCTTCGGCGCGAATCTTGATGGCGCCTTTCGGTCCGTCGAACTCGATGCCTTCCAGCGCCTTGACGAGCGAATCCGCATCGGCTTTGCCGCCGGTCTTGCGGAGCGCGGCGACAACGGCGAGCGCCGCGTTCATCCCATCGGCATCAAACAAATCGGGCGGCGTATTGGCTTGGGCTTGCACCTTTTCAATCAGGAAATCATTAATCGCATTCTTGGGTAAGGTATAGTGATACAGGATACCACTATTCTGCCCCACCATGCTGGCGTAAAAAACCGGAACGGTTTTGTTGTCCGCGAGCGACGCGCCTAACCCCATCTTTTCGGTCACGCCCAGGTCTTTGGCGGATTGGATGAGCGGCACGAACCCTGCGCCCGCCCACGTCACAATCCATGCGTCCGCGCCCGAATTCAAAATCTGCTCCATGTACGGCGTGAATTCTTTGGTATCGAGCGGCGCAAAGATGTCGTCTTTGACAAAGGTCCCACCGTACAATGTGCAGGCATCGCGCGCCGACGCCGCGCCGCCGCGCCCAAAGGCATAGTCCGGCGCGATTTGGACAAACGTCTTGTACTTGGTCGTGAGATACTTGCACAGGTTGATGTAATCTTGATAGTTGTTGCGGCTCACGCGGAAAGTGTATTCGTTGAAATCCTTACCGGTGATGTCATTCGCGGCGGCGGGCGCGACGATGAGCGGGATTTTATTGTCGCGCGCGATGCCTTGCAGCGTCGCGGTCGCGCCCGAATTCACCGTGCCAATCAGCACATTCACCTTTTCGACATTAATCAATTCATCGGCGGCGGTTGTGGTGATTTTCGGATCGCTCTTGTCGTCCTTGACGATGACTTGAATTTCACAATTGTCAATCTTGTACTTGCCGTCCTGTCCCGGCGCGCCGGCAGCATATTCGAATCCGATTTTTACGCTGCGGTCCACCATCACACCGTAAATCGCGAGCGCGCCCGTCAAATCCGTGACGAGACCGACTTTGATGGGTTGGTCGCAGGTTAACGCGCCTCCTGCGGACGCGGTCGTTGGCTGGGGCGCGGTTGTGGCTGGCGCGGTCGTCGGTTGAGGCGCGGTTGTGGCTGGGGCGGTAGTTGGTTGTGGCGCGGTGGTGGGCGGAACCGCAGTTGGCTGCGGCGCGGTGGTGGGCGCGGTGGTCGCGGGTGTGGTGGTCGGCTGCGCGGCGGGGGCGCACGCGGCGAACAGCAGCGCGATGCCCAATGTCAAAACGAACAATCTGGCGTACGTTTTCATTTCTTCTCCTCCTGAATTGACGTGAACTGTATTTATCAACGTGAAATGTACTCTTGTGACTTGCACCGTCCTTTCGGAAATGAGGCAAATGTTACCTCGACTCGCGATGCAGCATTTTCCTTATTTCCCTGCTTGTAGAAATTCCACGAGCGTCGTTATAAATTCCTCGCTCTTTTCGATATTTGGACTGTGACCACAATTAGCAAACACTACTTCGCGATAGGTTCCGCCATTCGCCTTGTATTGTTCCAACACCGCGCTCGTTTGCGCGACCATCGGCTGCGGCGGAAACATTGCTTCACCCGGATAACCGGGCACGAAACCCAACTTGCCGAGCGTGCCGAAATCAAAGAACGACATGTCCGCGCAGATTTGGTCTGAATCGCCGCGAATCCAGAGAATCGGAATCTTGTTCGGCATGTCCGCAATCGCGCGCGTGTTGAAATACTTGGGCGACATCGCGTTGATGGGACCCCAATTGCCGGGCGCGACATTGGGCCAATTCGCGGACGGAACGAAATCGCCGGGATATTTTTCCGTGCTGAGACGTTCGAGCATCGAGGCGCTCAGCAGTTCCTCCTCGCGTTTAGCGCGAAAGGGCGGCTTGTACATAAAAGTATTCATCACATTGCGCGGCGAATTTGGACTATCCGTCCCGCGATCATTGTCCTTGATGCGCTGCACAAATTCGGGATTGACGGTGCCGCCGCCCGACCCTGCAAAATCGCTGTAACACGGCGTGCCGTGAACATCCATCGTTCCGCCAAAACCAAAAGGACTCACGGGCGAAACCAGCGTGAGCGACGCGACCCGTTCGGGATAATCCAACGCGAACTGCATCACCGCGCCCGCGCCCGCCGACCAGCCGACGAGATGTCCAGGTTTCGTGCCGAGCGTGTCGGACAATGCTTTCAAATCATCCGACCAATCGCGCGCGCCGCGCGTCGCGTCAATGAGTTTGTCTTCGCTGTCGCCATAGCCGCGCAAATCCGGCGCGATGCCGCGAAATTGGGACGGCAGCGCGAGCATGATTTCTTCCCAATACGTCGCGGCGGAAAAATTCCCGTGAATGAACACGACGGGAATGCCGTCGTCGGAACCGCTGAACAACACGTGCGTATTCAGACGCGGTGTTGGAATCATTTGTGAAGTGATACCGGGCAGAGTTGGAACTGTGGGCATAAGAGTCCTCCTTTAACCGTTCGCTGCGAATTCTGTAATCGCTTCCACAACGCGCGGCGCGTTCGCACCAAACAGCATCGTCACGTGATTGCCGGGCAATTCGAGATACTGACACGCGGTGCCGTTGTGCTGGAGCATTTCAACCGTCTCGAGTGCTTGGGCGCGCGCGAGGATTGGCGGCGCGCCGGGTGGACCATACGCGCCGGGCGCGTTGAGTAACAAGGTTGGCTGATGCACCCGCGCGAGATGTTCAGTCCACGGCTCGACTATCGCGCGGTCAATTACTTCCGCGATGATTTCGGGACGCGTGCGCGCGTGCGCCGTGCCATCCGGATTCGATTGCGCGTCGGCGCGAAAATAATTCTCAAGCGCCGCGTCCCAGTATCCATCTAAAAACGGCGCGCGCTGCATCGCTTGCAGATACACTTCCAACGACGGCAGCGTTTTGCCCAAACGCTCCAGCGACGGTTTGAGCTGCTCGCGCACTTCGGGACGCAGCGCGGACAACGCCGCGTCAATCACGACCAATTTTGAAACACGCGCTGGAAAATGCCCGGCGATGTAGATTGAGAGCAGCCCGCCGTACGAATGTCCACCCAAAACGACCTGCTCCAAGCCCAACGCGTCCAACAAGCCAATCACATCGGCGGCATGGTCGGCAATCGCATATCCTGTCGCGGGTTTGTCGCTCAAGCCGCGCCCGCGCAAATCCGGCGCGACGACGTGAAAACGCGGCGTCAAGCCCGCGCCCATCAAGCCGTCAAAAGAGTGCGCGTTGGCAGTGAGACCATGCAGCAGCACAATCGTCGGCGCGCCGCCTTGGTATTCGAGATAATGCAAGTTGATTTGATTGACTGACGCGTAGTGGTCCATTCTCTCATTCTCACAAATTCATCGCGCCAAGTGCGCGTGAAACACGCGATTGAATTCTTCCGGCTTTTCAAGAAACGGCACGTGTCCCGCGTCCTCGCAAACGATTTCTTGAAACGAACCGCCCGCCGCCGCGTATTTTTCCAACACCGCACGCGTTTGGTCGAGCATCGGCTGCGGTGGATAAATTTCTTGCCCCGGGTATCGCGGCATCAATCCCATCATGCCGAGCGTGCCGGGGTCTGACATGGCTTGGTTCGACACGAGCAAATCGTGACTGCCGCGCACCCATAGAATTTTCGGTTTCGGATTCGCCGCGTAGAGTTTGCTCACGTCGCCAATGTATTTTGGCGCGAGCGCGTTCGCAGGACCCCATTTGCCCGGCGCGATGTGGGGCCAATTCGGCGATGGCACAAAATCGCCCGGTGCGTCCTGTTCGCCAATGTGCATCGCCATCATCGAGCTCAACAACTCTTCTTCCCGCGCAGGAATGAACGGTGGTTTTACAATCGCCGCTCGCAGGGCATTGCGCGGCGAGAATGGGCTTTCGGTGCTGCGGTCACCCGCGACAATGCGTTTGATGAGTTCGGGATTTGTCAGCCCGCCGCCTGACCCTGCGAAATCGTCGTAACACGGCGTCCCATCCACATCGCGCGTTCCGCCAAATCCGTACGGCGAACCCGGGTCAACCAACGTCGCCGTGAGAAAACGTTCGGAATACTCCATCAACAGCCGCCACACGACCGAGCCGCCGAGCGAATTGCCGACGATGTGCGCCTGCGCGATGCCGAGCGTATCGAGCAATGCCGCCGCGTCGTCCGCCCAATCGCCGCACCCGCGCGTCGCATCCACGTGCTTTGCCGCGTCCGCGTCGCCAAAGCCGCGTTGGTCTGGCGCGATGCCGCGAAATTCTTTTGGCAGCGCGAGCATCGTCTCTTCCCACCATGTGGCGGAACTCGTGTTGCCGTGCAAAAAGAGTACGGGAATCGCATCCTCTCCGCCGCTAAATAACACGCGCGTCGAAAGGCGCGGCGTCGCGATTGTTTTTGCGGTAATACCCGTCATCGTCGGAATGAACATTTATGTCTGCTCCTTGCACTAACTCAAATACTGCTCTTTGAGTTTTTGCTTTTCCACTTTGCCGTACGGCGAATACGGCAGCGCGTCGGCAAAGATGATGCGGCGCGGCAATTTAAAACGCGCCAGACGTTTGGAACAAAACTCGAGCAATTCGGCGTCGTTCGCCGTTTGTCCCGCTTTGAGGACAACAATCATCACGCCGATTTCGCCCCATTTTTCGTCGGGCTGACCGATGAGCGCCGCGTCCGCGAGCGCAGGATGCTCACGAAATACCGCTTCCACTTCAGCGGCATAGATATTTTCGCCGCCGCTCTTGAGCATGTCTTTGAAGCGCCCGACAATATAGTAAAAGCCGTCTTCATCACGACGCGCCGCATCGCCTGTGTGAAACCAACCGTCGCGCAGCGCGTCCGCTGTTGCGTCGGGCTTGTGCCAGTAACCCAAACAGACATGAGGACCCTTGATTAAAAGCTCCCCCGCTTCGCCTGCGAGCACATCCTTTCCACTTTGGGGATTGACGAGCCGCATCTCACTGTGAAAAATCGGTTTGCCCACCGAACCCGTTTTTGGCACGGACTCGTCGTCCGTCATCGAAAAACAATTTGGTCCCACTTCGCTCAAACCATATCCTTGTCGAAAGATAACGCGTTTCGTTTCGCGCCAGTACTGCATCAACGCGGGTGGGCAGGGCGCGCCGCCGTTGATAAAAAAGTGAACGCGCGAGAAATCCGCATCTAGAAAGTACGCGGTGTTCTGCCACATTTGAAACAGCGTCGGAACGCCCAAAATGACCGTACACTTTTCGTCCACAATCGCGCGCAGCGTTTGCTCGGCGTCAAACCCGCGCGCAAGCAAAATCCGTCCGCCCACGTAAAACAGCGGCGTAAGGAACGCGAACAGCCCACCCGCGTGAAACAATGGTGTGAACACCGGCGAAACATCGTTTTCGGTCAAGCCCCAACTAATGACCGTGTTGATGCAGTTCCACACCACTTGGCGCTGGGGAATGACCGCGCCTTTCGGTTTGCCCGTTGTGCCGGAGGTGTAAAGGATGCACCACGGCGTTTCCGCATCGAGCGGCGGGCGCGCGGGTTCGTGCGATAAAGCGCGAGCAATTTCCGCGTCGTACGACAACGCGCCGTGCAACGCCGCGCCTTCCAGCGAAACAACATTCGGCACGTTCGTGTGTGCGCGCAATTCCTCGTACACGGTGACGAATTCGGGACCGACGAAAAGGACGCGCGGTTCGCAATCCTTGACGATGTATTCGAGTTCGTGCGCGGTCAGCCGCCAATTGAGCGGGGCGAGAATCGCGCCGATTTTGGCGACGCCGAAAAACAAATCGAGATAGGCGATGCTGTTGTGCGCGAGAATGGACACGCGGTCGCCCGGCTGCACGCCCAATCGTTCGCGCAAAAAATTTGCGGCGCGGTTGGCGCGCGCATTGAGTTCCGCGTACGTGTAACGCCGTCCGGTGTGCATATCGAGCAGCGCCTCGCGGTGCGGCGTGAGACGCGCGCGGTCGGTCATCAAGTCAGTCGCGTTCATGATTCTTGCTCACGGGCTTGCCCATCTTGCGCCACGTCGTAAAAAATATCCGACTCGGTACTAATACCTAATGTGCAACACTTTTGTCATTTCGAGCGGAGCGAGAAATCTCGCAAGGCGCGAATGAGATTTCTCGCAAAACTTGTCCCGAAGCATTGAGGGAACGGCTCGAAATGACATTTGTCCCGCGAAAGAGTTGCACATTGAGTACTAATGTGTCTTTCATAGCCCCTACCATCGCACTCTCACTCGTTAGAAACTGGAGAGCTCATGTCCCAACGACGAGACCGCCGTCCACGCGCAGCACCGCGCCCGAAATAAAACTCGCCTCGTCGGACGCGAGAAAAAGATACGCGTTCGCAATATCGCGCGGGTCTCCCATGCGTCCGAGCGGCGTATGCGCTCTCATGCTTTCGATAATCTTTTCGGGCATGGCAGAAAGAATTTCAGTCGCGATGAAACCCGGCGCGACCGCATTGACGCGAATCCCGTAGCGCCCCAATTCGCGCGCCCACACTTGCGTCATGCCGACGACGCCCGCTTTGGTCGCGACATAATTCGTCTGTCCAAAATTCCCGTCGAGTCCGACGACAGAGCTCGCATTCAAAATTACGCCGCTGCCCTGGCGAATCATGTGCGGCGCGACCGCCTGCGTGCAGTTGAACACGCCTTTCAAGTTGATTGAAACGACCAAATCAAAATCCGCTTCGGACATTTGCCCGACGACCGCGCCGTCTTTGACTTTGACCAATTGCGCGTCGCGCACGATGCCTGCATTGTTCACCAAAATATCAATGCGTCCGAAAACCGCCGCCACCTGATCCACCCACGATTGCACCGCCGCGCGGTCGGCGACATTCACGTTGTACAAGCGCGCTTCGGATCCCAGCTCCTTGACCGTCTCGCGCCCGACCGCTTCATTCACATCACCAATCACAACCCGCGCGCCCTCTTCCGCGAATCGTAGCGCGGTTGCTTTCCCAATCCCCGCCGCGCCGCCGGTGACAAGCGCAACTTTAGCTGCAAGTCTCATCCTTCATCCTTTCCCCACTTGACGACGCCCGCCGCCCACACATAGCCAATGCCCGCGCCCACCATCACCATTACATCGCCGTCTTTTAACTTGCCTTGCTTGACGCCTTGAACGATATTGAGAATCGTATCTTGCTCGCCGATGTGTCCCACATTCGACAGGTACACCGATTGCGTTTCATTCAAGCCGAGACGTTCGAGCATTTCGCGATGCGCGGAGGGCTTGACCAGCACCATGTTGAGAAAACTCACGTCCGCGCGCGTGAGATTGGATTTGCGCAAGGCTTGGTCAATGCAGTGCAGCCAGTTGTCCATCGAAACCGCGTTGAGGCGATTCTTCATCGCTTCGGGTTCAACGAGGTCAAAATAAAACAAACCCTCGGCGACTGCCGCGTCAGTGGGGAAGCGTTTTGTGCCGCTCGCGGGAACGATGACGTGATTCGCCATCGAACCGTCGCACATTAAATGCGCGCCGAGAAAATGATTGCGCGGATGATTGCGCTTCAAGAGCAGCGCGCCCGCGCCCGCGCCAATGTTCCACAAAAAAGACGTGCGCGGATTTTTGAAATTGATGACATCTGCCACACGATAACCGCCCGCGATCAACACCGTGTTCACGTCGGGGTCGGACAGCATCATGTCCTTTGCCATTTTCATTGCGCCAATCGTCGTCGCGCAGCGCATATGCACATCCATCGCCCACGCGCGCGTCGCGCCAATCTCGTATGCAAGATGAATCCCTGCCGTCCACAGCAGATATTCTTTCCACTCTTCGGTCGTACACAGCACGACATCAATTTCGTCCGGCGAGATGTTGGCGTTGGACAAACAATCGAGCGCAGCGCGGATGCCCATTTCGTTGGGGTGCTCATTCGGGTCGCCAATTGTTTTGCCCTCGATGCCGAGTTTTTCGCGCACCACCCATTCGGGCATTCCGCTTGCGCGCGCGATTTCTTGCGCCGTGATATGTGTTTTGGGCAGATACGCGCCGACGCCCGCAATTCCGACATTAACGCGAGCTGGGTTCTGTAACATGGCTGGGAGAGAGATTGGGAAAAATAAAATCGCCGAGATGCACATCGCGCGCAATGAACGCGAGCGCTTCGGCGAAATTGACAAAGGGTTTTTCTTGGTTCGTCTGAACGCGGATGATGACGCCGCGCCAGCCCGCGGGGGTACCGAGTTCGGCTTTGCTCGCGGGAAAATCGTTCACTGCGGTTTCCGCGTCAGAATCGTCGTTTGGCGAATCAAACACGAACCGCAGGACATACGCTTCAATGCGCGGGCTGTGTCCTGGCATCGGTGCCTCCCGCGCAAGAGTATCATACGGAGGTCACACAGCGGTCACGGTGCGGTAACAGTCACCTCCTTCAAGACCTGTATCGTCTCTGGCGAGGGCTCGACTGCCAGTTCGCCGCGCAAGGTTTGAACGCATTGGTCGAACACGCGACGCGCTTGGGCGCGGTCGCCGCGCGCGGCATGGGCGCGCATCATCAAGCGATACGCATGTTCCCAACATGGGTCGCGGGCGAGGATTCGTTCGCACCACGTCAAGCATTCGTCCAGCGCCCCGCGCGTATAAAGTTCGGCGGCGAGACGGTCTGCCGCGCGCAGGTACAACCCCAACAGCCGTTCGCGCTCTGCGCTCGCCCACGCTTCGTATCGCGCGTCCACGCCCAAGTAATCGTCGTGATACAACGCGAGCGCGCGTCGGTACAAATCAAGCGCGTCGTCACCGCGAGTCTGTTCCGCTTCGGCTAACAGGCGTGTAAATTCATCCGCGTCAACCCACAAATCCGCGCCCGTCCGAATTCCATATGCGGTTGCTTCGCGTGCAAGAAACGCGGGAGGGTCTTCGGGCGCGCGGTCCGGTTCCAACACGTGGTTGATTTGGCTCCAGGCAACCTTTAAATCGCGCGCGAGCGCGGTGGGGTCTTCGTTCGCCCACAACAGCTCGTAAATCTCTTCCCGCTCGAGCCAGCGCCCGCGATAGGTAAGCAGGAGTTGAAATAATTGACGGGCTTTGCGGCGCTGCCATTCGTGCGGCTGCACGGGTCTATCGCCGCGCCACACCTGAAACGTGCCGAGCGTCTGCACACGCAGCGCGTACCCCGGATGAGCAGTTGCATGTTCCAAGTTCATTGCCGCAAGCAAGCGATTGACATAGCCACTACGAAGCCCGCGCCGCCGCGCTTCGAGCAGCAAGGGCACGCCCACACGCGGGTCATGCCAACCGTGCAAGGTCCGCGTAGTAAAGACGTAATCGTACTGATTCTTTTCCGCGAGCGCGAGCGCTTCATCCAGATGCGCGAGCGCGCGTTCGCGCTGCCGACCGTGCCAGTGGGCGAGCGCGAGCCACATCTGGGTCACCGCGCGTCCGAACTGGTCCCCACACGCTTGAAAAATGCCGAGCGCGCCATTTAGAATAGCAAGGGCGTCGTTGTCCTGCCGCGCAAGCACGTGGGCGGCGCCGAGCGTAAGTTGGACGAGCGCGACGACCCATTCATCGCCTGCCGCGCGCGCGACCGCGATTCCTTCGCTGGCAGAGCGCTTGGCACCTTGCAGGTCTCCTTCGTAAGCGTGGAGGCGCGTCATGCCCCACAACGCTTCGGCACGCAAGCGCGGGAGCGCAAGCTGATTGCTCAACGCGACGGCTTGACTGTAGCATTCGCGCGCCGCGCCCCATTCGCCGCGAATCTGGTTGGCATGGGCAAGCCGCATATAGCCGACGCCCGTGACAAACGGCGAACTTACGCGGATTCCCAGACTGATTGCCTGCTGTGCAGTTTCGAAAGCGCGGTGCGCGTCGCCTTGCAAAGAATAAATGAGTGAAAGAATGAGCAGCGTCTCGCGCGCCGCGCGCGGCGCGTGCAGATGCTGCTGCTCCTCTTCTGCCCAACGTTCCAAAATGGCGCGCGCTTCGTCGAGACGCCCTGTGCGTAATTTGACTCGCACGCTCAAAGTGTCTTCGCTCGGTCCTTCCTCGCGCAGGCGCTGCGCGTCCAAGCGCAATTCCTCCGCTTCCGACGCGCGTCCCATGTTCAATTTGTTTTCCGCGAGCAGTTCCAAGAGCCGCGCGTGCGCCGCGCGGTCCTCCAGTCCATCCGTCAAACGAAGCGCCTCTTGGAGCAAGTCCTCCGCTTGCGCGGGACGAACCGTATCGAGATAGACGAGCGCTTGCCCGCGCAAGGCGCGCGCCACGCTCGCAATCTCATGGGCGGCTCGCCCTTCGCGTTCTGCCTGCGCGTACCAGGCGAGTGCTTCGTTGTAACGGCTGTGCAGACGTGCCAATTCGCCAAGCATAAAAATCAAAAAGGGGTGTGCGGCGACGATGGAATGCGGCAGTGCGGCAATCCACGCGGCGGCTGCATCGAGACGCCCTTCGCGCAGTACTTGTTCGCCGACGGTTTCAATCAACCGCGCGGCAGGTTCGAACGCGCGAGCGGCGAATAGGTGGAACAGCGCCTCGTCGTGATTCCTCACTCGCTCATAAAATGCGGCGGCGCGTTCGTGGCGCGCGCGCACCTCTTCCGCATTTTGCTTGGCAGCGGTCTCGCGCAAAAACTCTTCGAACAAGTGGTGATGGCGCAAACGCCCTTGCGCGGTACTCGAAACAAACAAATCACGCTGCACAAGTTGCGCGAGCATCTGTTCCGCGTCGGCGCGCCCGGTGACCGCGTTGCACGCCGCGCTGTCGAGCTCGCGCAGAATAGAGGTCTCGAGCAAAAAACTTTGCAACTCCGGGGGCTGTTTTGCCAACACATCATGCGCCAAGTACGCGAACAAGGTCTCGCTGGATTGCGTACGTTCGGACGCGTCCGCGCTTTTTTCAAACAGCCCGGCGAGGCTCACCGTCGGATTGGCGCGCAACTCTTGACGAATGAGCTGGAGGGCGATGGGCCACCCTTCGGTGCGCGCGGCGAGCAATTCAATTTCGTGCGGCGCGAGCTGCATGTCGTACGTTTCGCCAAAGAGTGCGGCGATTTCATCGCATGTGAACGCGAGCTGTTCGCGCGTAATGTCCAACACTTCGCCGCGGACGCGCCACGTCAGCAGTTTGTCCCATTCGGGCAAGTAGCGCGCGGCGATGATGGTATGCAGCGAGTGCGGCGCAAAGGTGAGAATGCGTTCGAGCAGCGCGTTGACCTGCGAAGATGCCCCCAAGTGGTAATCGTCAACGACCAGAAGGGACGGCGCAGTCAGAGCGTTTGCCAGCGCGTTCAATAGAGCATCGGCTGCCGTTTCGAGCGCGCCGCGTTCTTGGAGCAAAACGAGCGGGGTGTCAACCAGTTCCGGATGCTTTTCGTGAAAGGCGCTGATGAGATAGGCGAGGAATTGACGGGGGTCGGAATCGCTTTCGCTGACGGTGAACCAGTAGAGCGGTTTGGATACCTGTACGAGTTGTGCGAGCGCGGTGGATTTTCCATAGCCCGCGCCCGCCTGAATTAGGGTAACGCGGTGATTCAAAGCATTTGCCAAGAGCGCATTCACGCGCGGGCGCGCGAGCGTTTGTCGCGAGGGCAGCGGCGGCGTCAATTTTGCGCGCAGGAGCACAGGCATATCGGGGAAGATTGTCCGCTGAGCGTTCATGTGCTTGTGCGCTGTCACAGCCGCATTCTCAAGCGCGCGCTTTTTGCCTTGTCGCATGAATGAAAAATATCACGCGGCAAGGATGCTGTCAATGCGTGGTCGTTCAAAAGCAAGGCAACTGCAAAGTCGCGCCAATTGTCATTTCGAGCGGATGCGAGAAATCTCAACCCTTCGTGACAAACGAGATTTCTCACAGAGTTTACCCCGAAGGATTGAGGGGTTCGAAATGACATATCCTTGTCAAGGGACTTTGCAGTCGCCTTAGAGAGTGTTTCATAATTCATTCGTCGCGAGTTTGAGCATGCGCCGAATACTTGCGAGATAGGTCATCGTCTCACTGGAGACCACGGTGTGCTCATAATCGCGCGCCAACCGGCGATAACGTCCGAGCCAGCCAAAGGTGCGCTCGACAATCCAACGATGCGGCAACACCTGAAAGCCCTTGGCGTCTTTGGGACG
>JAKOPZ010000146.1 GCA_029778615.1 Chloroflexota bacterium
GCCAATGCGAGAGGTCGGCATTCCTACTCCAAAGGTTCGAATTGCTTTAGGTTACTAATGTCATAGCCGCGTTGTTTCAATAGTACCGCAGCTTGCGCGCGCACAAGAATTGTCTCTTGGTACAATGCGAGCAACTTTTGCTCTTCTTGTCTTTCTTGAATCGAGAGTCCTGTTCGTTGTAATTGGTCATGCAATGCTTCCATGCGCTCGCGTTCTGATTGTTGCATTGTTGCGCGCGCAGCTTGCCAAAGCGCGGCGTCGTTCAAATATGTCATCTGTGCCAATGCGGTGCGGAGCGAACTCGGCGGCATCTCCATCACAGGCGCAACCGCGCTGACAGCTTCAATCAACACGTCATTAAACGGACGATGTGTTTTCTCTGCCGCGCGCTGAATCTGTTGATACACCGTTTCAGGCAAATCGAGTTGAATCGTTTGTGCTGACATGCTACCCTCCAACACAATTATACCGCGCATTCACTTCCCATTCAGCACATGCTTCAACCACTGCCCCGTGTAACTGTCTTTTACCTTCGCAACTTCTTCCGGTGTGCCTTCGGCGATGACGCGTCCGCCCGCGTTGCCGCCTTCGGGACCCAGGTCAATAATCCAGTCCGCCGTCTTGATGACGTCGAGATTGTGTTCGATGACGACGACGGTGTTGCCGGTGTCAACGAGGCGCTGCAAAACGCCCAACAATTTTTCCACATCTGCCGCGTGCAAACCGACGGTCGGTTCGTCGAGAATGTACAGCGTGCGTCCCGTCGCGCGGCGCGACAATTCTTTGGCGAGTTTCACGCGCTGCGCTTCGCCGCCGCTCAAGGTCGTCGCGGGCTGCCCGAGCCGAATGTAACCGAGACCGACATCGTTCAACGTTTCGATTTTGCGATTGATGCTCGGAATGTTTTGGAAAAAATCCATCGCTTCGGCGACGGTCATTTCCAACACTTCAGAGATATTTTTGCCGCGATAATGAATTTCCAACGCTTCGCGATTGTAGCGTTTGCCGTGACAAATTTCGCACGGGACGTACACGTCGGGCAAAAATTGCATTTCGATTTTGATAATGCCGTCGCCTTCGCACGCTTCGCAGCGTCCGCCTTTGACGTTAAAGGAAAAGCGTCCTGCTTTGTAGCCGCGCGCTTTGGCTTCGTTCGTCATCGCAAACACATCGCGAATGTCGCCGAACGCGCCCGTGTACGTCGCGGGATTGGAACGCGGCGTGCGTCCGATGGGCGATTGGTCAATGTCAATCACTTTGTCGAGCGCGTCAACGCCCGTGATGGTGTCGTGCTTGCCTGCGGCTTCGTGCGCGCCATTGAGAACCTGCGCGAGTTTCTTGTACAAAATATCAACGGTCAACGACGACTTGCCCGAACCCGAAACGCCTGTGATGCACACGAATTTTCCCAAGGGAATTTTCACATCAATCGCTTTGAGATTGTTTTCGCGCGCGCCTTTCACGGTCAACACTTTGCCGTTGCCTTGACGACGTTTCGCGGGAATCGCGATTTTCCTTTTGCCGCTGATAAATTGTCCCGTGATGGATTTTGGATTTTTTGCGATTTGGTCGCGCGTGCCTGCCGCGATAATTTCGCCGCCGTGTTCGCCCGCGCCGGGTCCGAGGTCCACAATAAAATCCGCGTGATTGATGGTGTCTTCGTCATGTTCGACCACCAAAACGGTGTTGCCCAAATCTCTCAAGTGCATCAACGTTTCGAGTAGACGCGCGTTGTCGCGTTGATGCAATCCAATGCTCGGTTCGTCGAGAATGTACAACACGCCCATCAACTGCGAACCGATTTGTGTGGCGAGCCGGATGCGCTGCCCCTCTCCGCCGCTCAATGTATTTGCCGCGCGGTCAAGCGTGAGATAATCGAGACCGACGTTGACTAAAAATCCAAGACGCGCGCGAATCTCTTTTAAAATTTGTCCCGCAATCGTCATTTCACGCGCACTCAATTTCTTCGGCAGCGCTTCAAAAAACTCGCGCGCCTCGCCAACGCTCATGCGCGTAATGTCAACAATGTTTTTGTCGTCAATCGTCACCGCGAGCGCTTCGGGTTTCAAACGCTGTCCTTTGCACACGGGGCAGGGCAGCGCGGTCATGTACTGCTCGATATTTTGACGAATGTAATCGGAATCCGTTTCTTTGTAGCGACGCATCAAATTGGGAATGACGCCTTCGAAACTCGTTTCGTATTCGCGTTTCGCGCCAAATTGATTTTCGTACTGCACGCGAATGCGTTCGCCATTCGTGCCGTACAAAATTTTGTCGAGGTCGCCGCGTTTGAGTTCGCGCACAGGCGCATCCAGATTAAATTTGTATTTGCGCGCGACGGCTTCCAATAATTTTCCAAAATAACTATCACCGCCGCTGTCCATTCCATTCGTGCGAATTGCGCCTTCGCTTAATGACAACTCACGATTCGGAATAATCAAGTCGGGGTCTATTTCCAATTTTGTCCCAAGTCCCATACACGCGGGACACGCGCCATGCGGGGTATTGAACGAAAACGTGCGCGGCTCGATTTCGCCCAACGAAACGTGACCCAGCGGACACGCGAAATTTTCAGAAAAAATTAC
>JAKOPZ010000147.1 GCA_029778615.1 Chloroflexota bacterium
CTTAGAATGGATTCGAGTACTGATAACCTATTGTTACGCATAGGACATGTGGGCTATACTCGCGCTGTTCCATTTTCCCCTTTGGCGCGCGCACGAAAATTCTCTTGATTCGCCACATGCGTTATACTTGATTGGCGTTGATTTTTATTGTCATTTAGCGTCCGTTTGTCTCCGGCAAGACAATACGGTCAAGGAGAAAGCAAGCATGCCCCCAGTCGCAGCGGCGACGCATACGGCAGAAATTCTGTTTGTAGATGATGATGCGGATATTTTGTCTGCCGCACAAAGTTTGTTGACCGCGCTGGGCAATCGAGTTGTCACAGCGCGCACACGCGCAGAAGCCGAAGACCGCATTCGCAGTGGACATTATCGAGTGTTGATGACGGATTTGACGATGCCCGATTGTTCGGGCTGGGATTTGGCGCGGCGTTCCAAAGAGTTGCATCCGGACCGCCCGGTGATTCTGGTGACGGGATGGGGACTTGCGCCCGAACCGGAGCAGATGCGTTCGGGGTTAATCAACGGCGTTTTATCCAAACCATTTACGCTCGATGAATTACAGCGCGCGCTCAATTCGATTACGCGTTAGCGGATGCTCAACCGCCGCGTGAAATTTGGTGTCGTGTGCGAGGACAGAAATCCCGGACGGTTCCCGTTCGGGATTTTTTGTTGGTACAACACCAAAGACGCGCGTTCCCGCAAACGCGCGCCTTGGCAGGAAAAGGTGGAAATGAGAAACAGTCGAAACTCGACCCGCATGTCTTGTGTTCGCCGTTTCTACCATCTATTACCAGCCCGTTCGGGAAACGGATCCCTCGCGCGCAGAATTTTTTCCGCGCGCGCCGGATAAAGTAACTCGCTGCGTTTTATTTGCGCGTCCCTGCGAGTAATGCTAAAATCCTTTTCGTCAATGCGGGCTCGTCTAATGGCAGGACGCGACACTCTGGATGTCGTTGTGGTGGTTCAAATCCATCGCCCGCAGTCTGGAAGCAACCCCGACCATGTCAGCGCAACTGGCGTGCGGGGTTTTTCTTTTGTCGTTGCTTGTCGGCGCGAACGCGATTGAATGCGACCGCTGCCAGCCACCCCAGCGTATTGGAAAGAATATCGAAAAGCGTATCTTGGGCGCTCCACACCAAATTGATTTTGTTCACGTCTCCGCCCGTCTCGCGCATTTCCTCTTCGTGAATCGCATACTCGCCACTTTCATAAAGTAAACTTGCGCCTGCCAGAAATGCTCCCGCGAGCATTTCCGATTGTGCCCCGGCGCGTTGTGCGAGCGCGCGCCATGAAGCATTCACGGGCGTGTGGCGTCGAAAGGCGGTCAGCGTTTCCATCAGCAGCAGCGTGAACGTGAATGCAGTAGACGAATGCGGAAGCGCGTCAAGACCAAAACCAAAAAAGCGAATCTTGCCAAGTTCGCCTTTGTAAATATTAAAGTGGGGGTGCGACACGATATAAGCAAGCGCGACCGGCGCGACGTACAACGCGTAATTTGGATTTTGGACAACCACTTCTTGGATGGTCGCGTGCGCGGTGGAAATGAAATCGCGCCGCTCTTGTGCGCGCGCGTCGAGCTGCAAAATTTTATTTGTCCCCGCCACAATTTCGGGCAGGAATAAAATAAATGAATTGAGTGTGAGATGAATCACCCACGTGGTCGGCAGTCCAAAAAATTTGCGATTGGCATTGGCAGTGTACAAAACACCAAGCCACAAAATGTAACGTAACAGGTCAGTTGATTTCATCCAAATACTCCGGCGCGCTAATTTTTCCTCGCAATCGCAGGGATTATAATAGCAGTCGCGTAGATTCAGAGAACGGTTTAAGGAGGAATTGAAAATGCAATACGACGTACAACATCGCCCCGCGTATGCGTTAGCCATCGTCACGCTCGGCGCGGGGGAAAAAATTCAAGCCGAACCCGGCGCGATGGTGAGCATGAGCGCGGGCGTTCAAATCGAAACCGGCGTGCAAGGCGGAATCATGGCAGGTCTAAAACGTTCGCTGCTCGGTGGCGAAGGATTTTTTATGAATACCCTCACCGCACCACAGGGCGGACAGGTCACGCTCGCGCCCGCACTGCCCGGCGACATTACCGTTCTCGATTTGAACAATCAATCCTACATGGTGCAATCGGGCGCGTATCTTGCCTCCGCGCTTTCGGTTGCCATTGATACGAAATGGGGCGGCGCAAAAACGTTTTTCGCAAGCGAAGGTTTGATTATGCTCAAGTGCAGCGGCAGCGGTCCGTTGATTTTGTCGAGTTACGGCGCGATTCATCAGGTGGACATTCCCGCCGGACAAAACTATATCATTGATTCGGGACACCTTGTCGCGTTTCCCGAAGGCATGAGTTTCAATGTTCAAAAAGCCGGCAACTGGACTTCGACGATTCTCGGCGGCGAAGGTCTGGTTGTCAATCTCACAGGTCCCGGCACCGTGCTGTTGCAAACGCGTTCCGAAGATTCTTTTCTGCAATGGCTCTTGCCAAAAATCCCGCGCGACAATTCGGGCAACAATCGCGGGTTCAGTGTAAATTTGGGTTCCTGACCCATTGTCATTCCATCTGTTTTGTATAGAATGATGCGACGTTATGCAAAAGGTGTCCCATGCAAAATCGCAAACTGCTGCTTTTCATTCCCTTTTTCCTAATTCTCGCGTGTCTCGTCTATTTGGTTTTGCCGGCAGGGCAGGATGGACCGACGGGCAGCGCACAGGCGCGCGAAGACCGCACGCCAACATGCGCGGTGGAAAATCAACCCGTCGTCACGGACCCCAAAACAATCACCGTGAACGCGGGCGAAAAAATTCAAGCCGCGATAGATGCCGCGCGTCCCGGTGATACCATTCTCATCTTGCCCGGTACCTACAACGAAGGTGTTGTCGTCAAGCGCAACAATATTACTCTGCGCGGACAATTGGACGGGACGACGCGTCCGATTCTCGACGGACAAAAACAAATCGGCAACGGTGTCATCGCGTGCGGCGATAACTTTACGATTGAGAATTTGCACATTAAAAATTATCAGGCGAACGGCGTCGTCGCGAACGGACCCGACGGGGTGACGATGCGAAACATTTTTGCAGAGGATACGGGCGAGTACGGACTGTTTCCCGTTCATTCCAAAAATGTGCTGCTCGAAAACAATATCGTCACGGGTTCGAGCGACGCCGCGTTGTATGTGGGACAATCAGAAAATGTGGTGATGCGGAACAACGAAGCGTACGGCAACGTCACCGGACTCGAAATCGAAAATACGTCCAACGCGCTCGCCGAGAACAATTATTTGCACGACAATGCGGGCGGCTTGCTCGTTTTCATCTTGCCCGATTTGGCGCGCAAAGAGACCAATAACAATCAGGTGCGCCACAATCGCATCATCGGCAACAATCATGAAAATTTTGGAAAACCGGGCAGCACTGTTTCGCGCGTGCCGCCCGGCGTGGGCATGGTGCTGCTCGGTCCTGACCATACCGAAATCACCGGCAACGAAATTCGCGACAATCGTTCCGCCGCCCTCGCGTTGGTTTCGCTTCGCATCTTTTTTGGCGACCGCAATGATTTTGATGTGGGCACCGAACCGGAAGGCAATCGGATTTACGGCAACACGCTGAGCCACAACGCGTATGACCCGCATCCCGCCGCGAAAGAATTTGGGTTTCCGGCTGCGGATATTATTTGGGATGGCTCCGGCGCGGACAACACCTTTGACCAACCCGACGCGACGACGTTTCCCCCAATGCTGCCCACGTCGAATTGGTCGCCGCTCGTGTCCAACGCATACGGTAAAGTGTTGGGCGTCCTACGGAGATTTTTATAACTCAATGTGCAACTCTTTCGCGGGACAAATGTCATTTCGAGCCGTTCCCTCAATGCTTCGGGACAAGTTTTGCGAGAAATCTCATTCGCGCCTTGCGAGATTTCTCGCTCCGCTCGAAATGACAAAAGTGTTGCACATTAGGTTTTTATCATGTCACTTGTACACTGGGACGTTTCCGAAATTTATCCCGCGCTCGATTCACCCGAATTCGAGCAGGGCTTTGCCAACGTCGTCGCGCGGATTCACGCGCTGGAGATGATGTTCAATCAACACAACATCGCACGCATTGAGAATGCCGTTACCGACGCCGCAGCGGTCCAAACCTTTGACGCGGTGATTGCGGAATATAACGCGACGCTCGACGAGTTGAGCACACTGTTTGCGTACATCAGTGCCTTTGTCTCTACGGATTCGCGCAATGCACTCGCGCAGGCAAAACTTTCCGCGCTGCAACAGCACAACATCACGCTGTCTATACTCGACACACGTTTTATCGCGTGGCTCGGTTCGCTCGATGTCGAACACTTGATTGAACATTCTGCGGCGGCGCGCGCACACGCATACGCACTGCGGCGCGCGAATATTGACGCGCAGCATCTCATGTCGCCCAAAGAAGAAGAACTCGCGGCCGAATTGAGCGTGACGGGCGGCATCGCGTGGGGAAGGTTGCACGGCGATGTTTCTTCGCAAATTATGGTGCGCGTGGAACGCGACGGCGAAACGAAAACAATCCCGATGAGTACGGTACGCACGCTCGCGTACGAATCCGACCGCGCGCTGCGCGAACGCGCCCAACGCGCCGAACTGGACGCGTGGCAGGCGAATGCGGTGCCGCTCGCCGCCGCGTTGAACAGCATCAAGGGGCAAGTGAATACGCTGAGCAAACGACGCGGTTGGGATTCCGCGCTCGACGAAGCGATTCACGATGCGGCGATTGACCGCGCCACGCTCGAGGCGATGATGTTCGCCGCGCGCGAATCCTTTCCCGATTTTCGTCGTTACCTAAGAGCCAAAGCGCGCGCGTTGAAGGTGGAACAACTCGCGTTCTATGATATTTTTGCGCCGCTCGCGGAGGGAACGCGCGTGTGGGAGTTTGACGACGCGCGCGATTTTATTTTGACCCATTTCGGAACGTATTCGGAGAAAATGCGGGAATTGGCGCGCCGCGCGTTCGACGAACGATGGATTGATGCCGAACCGCGCGCGGGCAAACGCGACGGCGCGTTTTGCATGTGGCTGCGGAACGGCGACTCGCGCGTGCTCTCGAATTACAAGCCCGCGTACGGCGGTATGAGCACGCTCGCGCACGAACTCGGACATGCGTACCACAATCTGGTGAAAAAAGAACGCACGGCGATTCAACGCAGTACGCCGATGACGCTCGCCGAAACTGCAAGTATTTTTTGCGAAACGCTTGTGCGCGAGGCGGCACTCCAAGAAGCAAGCGGCGCGGAACGGGTCGCGATTCTCGAAGCGTCCCTGCAAGGTTCGTGTCAAGTGGTGGTGGATATTTCGAGTCGTTTTTTGTTTGAGCAAGATGTGTTTGACCAACGTCACGCGCGCGAATTGGCGGTGGAGGAATTGAACGCGTTGATGCTCGACGCGCAAAAAGCAACGTATGGTGACGGATTGGACGCGGACACGCTGCATCCGTTTATGTGGGCAGTCAAGCCGCATTATTACAACGCGGGACGTTCCTTTTACAATTTTCCGTATATGTTCGGACTGCTGTTTGGTCTCGGGCTGTACGCGCGCTACCAAGCCGACCCGAACGATTTCAAAAAGGGGTACGACGATTTATTATCGTCAACAGGAATGGCAGATGCGGCAACACTCGCCGCGCGTTTCGGCATTGAGATTCGCACACCGGAATTTTGGCGCGCGAGTTTGGATGTGATTCGGGGTGATATTGCGCGGTTTGAACAAGCGGTGTAAATGGAAACGGACAGAGAAGTTTTCTCTGTCCGTTTTTTATTGCCCAAATTCCAGTGTCAAACTATTTTCGGTTGTCGAAAGCGTTTGCAGTTTCAGCCCGGTGCTGTTTTGCAGCACGATAAGTTGACCGTTCAAATCATTCTCTGTGTTTTGTTTCAGCTGTTGAATTTGCGGTTCAATCAAACTGCTCGGTACGCCGAAACCGCCGACGTTCACTTGCAGCACATTAATCACAATGCGTCCGTTCGCCGTGCCGAGTTGGAGCGAAATGTTTGGCGTCACGCGCAGCAGCGAATTTACTTGAACGGTCGCGGAAATGTTTGCGAGATTGTTGGCGTGCAAATCCATTTGTGTGTTAGACACTTGAGCATCCTGCGCTACGCCGCGCGCAAGCTGTTGATTCAAATAGCGTTCGCTCAACGTGACCGAAATGTCGGCGACGTTGGATTGCGCGAGCGGTTTGAGCGGCGGCAACCCTTGCACATTTCTTTGTGGCGCGGTGATGGGGGAGGGGATGAGCCCGAGCGCGACGGCGCCCGCGCCAATTCCACACACCGCAAGCATTCCCAAAACAAGACCTGCAATAACTTTCACGATACCTCCAGCACGAATTCGTTTTTCTCTAGCGCAGCCACGCGCAGTCAACTACACGGTTTGCCCGCTACGTCCCGCTCGCAAATTTCAAAATCATCAAGTCGTCGGTAGATTCCAGTTCTGCCAATTCGACCCGCGTGTCCTCCCGCAACTGCGCCAACGAGTGATTCATTTTTTCTTCGGCGGTTGCGACCACTTGATTTAGAAATGTGTCAATCAACGCGCGCGGGACAGTCACGCCATGCACTTGTACGCGCCCAACCAAAATTTTCACGCGTCCGGCTTGCGCTAAAAATTCCAATTCTGCGACGGGGTTCAGCGTGACATTCAAATTCCATGCGTGCGCTGTAATCTGCGCGACAAAACGCGCGCGGCGTTCCGGTTGAACGTCCAGCGCGGCATTGTGCAGTTGGATGCGAAAGGGAGTGCGCGGGGCAGGGGCGGATGCGGAAACGGGTTCGGCGCGGTTTTGATTTGCCAGCGCGTCGCGCAGCTGCTGATTGAGAAACGATTCAACCAGCATGACCGTGACGACGGGCTGGGCGTTTTTCGCGGGAAGGGGTTGTGGCAGCGGCGAGGTATTGTCGCGCAGGAAAAAATACAGTGCGCCGGCGCCGGCGATGAGCGTGACCAAAATGCCGACGCCGAGTCCAATGAAAAAATCCATTGTTGCTACATGGACTCGGGCGCGCTCACGCCCATCAAATCCAACGCGCGCGCCAATACATTTTTTGTCGCCCGCGCCAACTGCAAACGCGCGCGCGAAATCTCTGCGTCGTTCGCGTCAGACGAAAGCACGCGGCAGTGTTTGTAAAATTGATGGAACGCCGCGCCGAGGTCGTGGGCATAGTGCGGGAGATGATGCGGTTCCATTTTCGTCGCCGCGAGTTCGACGACCTCTTCCAGTTTCAACATTTGCCGCACGAGGTCGAGTTCGGCGGGATGCGTCAAGAGCGCGAGATTTGCCTCCCCTGTCAAAAGGTCGGGCGCAGACTCGGCAGCGTTTCGCAGAATGCTCGCGATGCGCGCGTGCGCGTATTGCACGTAATACACCGGATTTTCATTCGATTGCTGTACGGCGCGCTGCAAATCAAAATCCATCGCCACATCGGCAGAGCTTTCGATTAAAAGATAGCGCACCGCGTCCACACCTACATCGTCCAACAAATCGTCGAGCGTATCAAATTCGCCCGCGCGTTTGGACATGCGAATTTTTTCGCCGCCGCGCGTGAGTCGCACGAGTTGATACACAATGATGTGAATGCGTTTCGGGTCAACGCCCAATGCTTCCGCGCCCGCGAGCACGCGCGGCACGTCGCCTTGATGGTCGGCGCCCCAAATGTAAATCGCGCGGTCGAATCCGCGCACCACCAATTTATTCCACAAGTACGGCAAATCGGAGGCGAGATACGTTGGGCGCTCGTCGGGGTCGCTGATGACCTGAGCGGAGCGGACGAGCACCGCGTCTTTGTCCAGACCAAATTCGGTGGCTCGGAACCACAGCGCGCCGTCTTGGACGTACGTCACGCCGCGCGCCGCGAGCATTTTGAGAATTTCGTCCAACAGCCCCGAATCGCGCAAGCTCTGTTCCGAAAACCACGTATCGAATTCGACATGTGCGCGCGCGAGCGATGTTTTGAGTTGTTCGATGACCATCGCGACGCCGATGCGTTTCAATTCCCGAATCGCCGCGTCTTTTTCCAGCGCGAGATATTTGTCGCCGTCGCGCGCAATGATGGCGCGCGCCATCTCGCCAATGTATTCGCCTTTGTAACCATCTTCGGGAAACGCTTCCGCCCGCCCCAACTCTTGCGCATAGCGCGCGTAAATGCTCGCGCCCAAATGGCGCACTTGCGAGCCCGCGTCATTCACATAGTATTCGCGCGCTACATCGTATCCCGCCGCCTCCAACACGCGCGCCAACGTATCGCCGATTGCCATGTTGCGCGCGGAACCGATGGTAAGCGGTCCGGTGGGATTCGCGCTCACAAATTCTACTTGGACGCGTTTTCCATCGCCCAGATTGACGTTGCCAAATTGCGCGCCCGCGTCGAGAATTGCCGCGACTTGATTTGCCAACCAGCGCGGCGCGAGTGTGAAATTCACATAGCCGGGCGCGGCGGTTTCAATTTTTCCAATCGCGTCGTGCGGCGGCACATGTTTGGCAATCGTTTGCGCGATGTGCATCGGCGGACGCTTGGCAAGTGACGCGAGCTTTAACGGCAGCGATGCAGAGTAATCGCCCATTTCCGGTCTGGGCGGATGTGCCAATTCGACCGGCGGAATTTCAAACGCGGGCAAATCGCCATGCGCTTGCGCGTCCAGAATGGCTTGGCGTACGAGTTCGGTGAGGGTTTGGCGTATCATGGATGATGCATAGTGGCAAAGCATTGACACTCGCGAATGCGACTCGATTCGCGACCGCGTCGGTCAGTGCTTCGCCTTTACCGCACGTTTGTAATTTTTGCGCCTTTCTTGTTTTGAAACATGGCGCGTGAATAGACAATAGATTGCGTGACCTGAAAATTTGCATTGAGTGTAAGCGAGGCAATGCTTTCGGCGGGCATGGAAAAATTCAGCCGCGCGAGCGAACCCCGGTCCATATAAATGCCGCCGTCTTTTTGTTCCTCGTTCGAGTTAAAGACGATTTCAAAATCGGACGCGGCGGTCCCGCGATTGACCAAGACGACAACTGTTTTGTTGGTGCGCAAATCGAGCGACGCGTGCGCGGAAACATTTGGCACATGCGATGCGAGCGGAACAATGCGGTCGCCATAATTGGCAAAGAGACGCAGCGCGTAAAAAGTCGGACGGCGCACCAGCGTCCGGCTCTCGACGAGCCCGAGCGAATCGTCGCTGTGCGCGTTCCACACATTCACCATTGCAACGCCGCTGTCTGCCATTTCGCCTAACGTTTCTGCAAGCCACATGCTCGCGACAAAGCCCGCGCCGCTCCCTTCGCCGCCCATGCTCCAATCGTGCGACAAATTCATTTCCGTAAACGCGAGTGGAATGTCGCGTCCCGTTACATTTCGAATGTGTGCGCGCAGCGCGTTCACGCGGTCGGCAGTGTGCAGTGCGTCGCGCATTACAATGTCCGTGCGCCAAACCGTCCCGCCGTACGGATACCGATGCAGTGACACCACGTCCACAATGTCGCCGTTGGCTTGCAAAAATGGCGTGAGCCAATCTTGCGCGGGATTGTTCCAATCGTACTCGGTCGCGAGTTCGGGACCGAAAAGCATGATGCGCGGGTCAACTGCTTTCATCGCATCGTGAAACGCGCGAAATCCTTGAATATAAGCGTCGCGCGAACCGGCGCGTAAATTTTTGTCCGGCTCGTTGCCGATAGACCAAAAGTGCACGTCATACTTTTTGACCACATTCACATACTGCACAATCGCGGCGGCGGACTCGGGGGTGCGATTCCAAAACGGCACCTGAATGAGTGGCTCGACATTGGCTTTGCGACAGTCTTCGATAAAACGGTCCAAATCCTTAAGGTTGATTTGTGTCTCTTGATAATTCTCTCCGCCCCAACGCATGACGGTGAAATTCAATGGCGCGAGCGCTCGACGAATCGGACGGTTGAATATACCTTTCCAATAGTTGATGCTAAACAACGCGGGGCTAATCGTTCCCGGCGCGGGCACTGCCAAATTCAAAATGGCTTGGCGCGGCAAATTGCGCGAGTTGCCCAACACTGCGTCCATCTTGAAAATATCGCGCGTGGGACGTTTTGTGGGCGTGGCGGTGGCGGTGGGTGTGCCGGTCCGCGTCGTCGACGCGGTGCGAGTCGGCGTGGCTGTGTTTGTCTGCGTGCGCGTTGCGGTTGGCGCGTTTGTCGCCGGATTGAATGGGGCAAAAGCAGCCGTATGCGCTTGCGTTTGAAGCGTGGCAGTGGGGTCAGTTTGATTTTGTAAAGAGCAGGCACTCAATAAAAAAATGGCTGACAGGAAAATAAGTTTCATACGTTCGACCGTTCACTGCGGAGGGGTGCCGGACGTGAATTGCGTTTTGGCATGTTTCAAAAAATCATTGCGCGGTGACCAGACGGCGAATTGATGCAGACCGTACAATTGCGCGAGGCGGTACAACAATTCATCCGGCGCGCTGCTCGTCTGCAAACGCGCATCCGTCACTGCCAAGTGCATGGCAAGATTCCATTCGTGCACTCCTGAAACGTATTTTGCCAGTGTATTGTTCAATACGTTCAAGTCCACCAGACGGGCACAGCGCACGCGCAAAATTTCCTCGTGCACAGCGCGGAGGGTCAACACCCCTTCGCCGCCCAATTCTGCCAGCACCTGACGAATGGTCTTTTTCTCCGGTGAACCTTGTGCCAGTTTGGCAACAAAGTTTTCGGCGTCGAGTTTCGCGCCGGCAGGAATGCACCATTCCACAAACACGCCGCGCGCGTCGATGCCCACGGCAAGCCACGCGAGAGTGTCGTAGGTGACGACGCCGCCAAAATTTTTTTGCATCAAGCGCGCCACATATTCGGACTTGGTATAACGCAGGCGCAGCGCCGCGACCGACGGATGTTCCGCCGTCACTTGGGCGAGCGTGAGCGACCATTCGGGACGAAAATAAATATCCCAGCGCCGCGCGCGCATTTCGGCATAGATACGTTCGTGGAGCCACACCAACTGGTTGCGCGTGTGTTTGCGCGCAATGTCGTAGGCGGGGTCATTGGCGTGTTCCTCTTGCAGCGCTTTCAAGTCCGAGAGGGAAAACAAATTCATGGTTCGACGACCTGCATGTCTTGCCAATTCTTTCCAATTTTCACTTCGACATCCAGCGGCGCATCGAGTTTGTAGGCGTCGCACATAATTTGTTTGACGACGCGCGCAATTTCATCCACTTCGCTCTTGACACATTCAAACAGCAACTCATCATGCACTTGGAGAATCATTTTGCTTTTGAATTTTTTTGCTTGAAACGCGTCGTGCAAACGCACCATTGCAATTTTGATAATGTCCGCCGCGCTCGCTTGAATCGGCATGTTGATGGCTTCGCGTTCGGCTTGATTTTTCTGCGCGATAGGCAAGCGGCGTCCCGAACCCAATTCGGGAAAATAGCGGCGGCGCCCCAACAGCGATTCGACGTAACCTTTTTCGCGCGCCATCGCTTTGGTGCGTTCCAGATATTCGGTGATGCGCGGATATTTTGCGTAATAGTCGTTGATGAGCTTGCGCGATTCTTCGCGCGAAAGTTCGGTGCGCCCCGCGACGCCCCAATCGGAAATGCCGTACACGACGCCAAAGTTGATGGTCTTGCCGAGTCGCCGCATGTCTTTGGTTACTTGTTCGAGCGGCACGTTGAACAACAACGCGGCGGTGCTCGCGTGAATGTCTTCGCCTTTGGCGAACGCTTCCAAAAACGCAGGGTCTTGCGAAACGTGCGCGAGAATCCGCAACTCGACTTGAGAATAATCGGCAGACAACAGCACACTGCCTTTTGGCGCAATGAACGCGCCGCGCACGCGTCTGCCCAGTTCGGTTCGCACCGGTATATTTTGCAAATTCGGATTGGACGACGACAAACGTCCCGTCACTGCGCCCGCCTGATTGAAACTCGTATGCACGCGTCCGTCCACCGGATTCACCAATTCCGGCAGCGCGTCCACATACGTGCCTTTGAGTTTGGACAATTCGCGGTGTTCGAGAATCAACGGAATAACGGGATGCTGTTCGCGCAAATTTTCCAACGCGCCCGCCGCCGTCGAAATTTTTCCGGTCGCGGTGCGTTCCATCCCCTGCGACGACAAACCCAATTTTTCAAATAATGCTTCGCTCAATTGCACGGGCGAATTGAGATTGAATTTCGCGCCGACCATTTCATACACTTGCGTTTCGATTTCACTCAAGCGCGCGTTGATTTCAATTGACAATTCGTGGAGCAAGTCCAAATCCAACAACACGCCCGCGCGTTCCAAATCTACAATCACGCGCACGAGCGGCATTTCAATTTCGTAAAATAATTTGTCCAGTCCGCGTTCCACCAACAGCGGTTTATATTTTTCGTACAAGCGATACGTGTAATCGGCATCGGCGGACGCGTACTGCGTCAATTTATCAATAGACACCTGCTCCATCGTAATTTGATTTTTGCCTTTGCCAATCAACGCCTCGATTTCGGTCATTTGCGCGCCGAAATGGGTGAATGCCAAATTTTTCAAACCAATCGCGTTCGCGTTCTGTTCGAGCAGATGCGCCGCAATCATCGTGTCGAATGCAAAACCGCTAATTTCAAAACCCGCGCGTTGGAGTACGCCCCAATCGTAACTCGCGTTGTGCGCGATTTTTTGAATTTTCGCGTCCGCGAACAACGCGCCCATTTTAGCGCGCACGACATCGAGCGAGAGTTTTGCAAAGGGGTGTGATTCATCGCTCGCGACTGGAATCGTCGGCGCCGCCACATCAAACAACGATGCTTGTTTTTGTTCTTTGACCGCTTTGGTTTTTTTCACCGGTTCGGCAATACGCGGCGCGTCGTGCGTGACGGGAATGTAATATGCTTCGCCGTTGCCAACCCCAATCGCAATGCCGACGAGATTCGCGCGCTGCGGGTCAATGCTTGTCGTTTCCACATCTACGACGAACGCTTTATTTTTTTTGATACGTTTCACCAATGCGTCGAGGTCGGTTTCAGAAATGACGGCGCTGTACTTGGTCTCGATTTCTGCGGCGGTTGGTTCGCGCGGCTGCGTTTGTGTTTCTGCTTCACCTGTTGAACCGGGAATGCGCGCGAGCAGGGATTGAAAGCCGAGTTCGCGCATCAATTGAATCAACGTGTCGCGATTGTATTCGCCAAATTTTGCGGCGTCGAGGTCGAGCGTCACCGGCGCGTCGCGGTCAATCGTCACCAATGCTTTGTTCAAGCGCACTTGGTCGCGCGCGGTTTCAATTTTTTCGCGCATTTTGCCTTCGATGGAATCAATGTTTTTGTAAATGCCTTCGATGCTCGAAAAATCTTGAATCAATTTCGTCGCGGTCTTGTCGCCGACGCCCGCAATGCCGGGGATGTTGTCGGACGAATCGCCGCGCAATGCTTTGAAATCAATCAATTGCTGTGGCGCAAAACCGAAACGTTCTTGCACGGCAGCGGTGTCGTACATTTTGATTTCGCCCGTGTAGCCGATAAACATCAACACGTTTGTTTTGTCGTCCACCAGTTGCAGCGTGTCGCGGTCGCCCGTCAAAATAATTGTGTCAAGATTTTTTTCTTTCGCCTGTTTCGACAAGGTGCCAATCAAATCGTCCGCTTCAAAACCTTGCAGCGCGAAAACGGGAATGTTGAGCGCGCGACAAAATTCTTGACAGCGCGCGAATTGCGAGCGCAAATCGTCGGGCGTGGTTGGGCGATTCGCTTTGTATTCCGCAAATTGTTCGGAACGAAAACTTTTGCCCGCATCAAACGTAGCGACAACGTGCGTCGGTTCTTGGTCTTTGATGACTTTGAGGAGCGTTGACGCAAAACCGTACACCGCTTTCGTTGGCTCGCCCGTAATCGGCGAAGTCAACTCGCGTTCAATCGCATGATAGCTGCGATGAATGAGCGCGTGCGCGTCGATGAGCAATAGTTTCATAGGTGGAGACTAGAGACTGGAGATTGGAGATTAGCAATTAGGGATTGAGTGCGGTGGTCGGGAATCAGTTGTCAGGGCACAGTCACCAATAATCCATGTCCGGTGATACGTGCCACGCGAGCGGCGATTTCCGATTCGCAAATTGCAAAAAAAATTTGCAAGCCGTTCCATCTTGTTCGGAGCGAACGACCTGCAAACTCAAATTGGCGTTTCTCGTTTCTCTGTTCTCGATTCACGATACGCGATATGCCATCTGCGATTCGCTATCTGCCCTTCGGCATCAAGAAAGCCGTTCGAGGTCTGTGACTCCGCTTTTTTGTAATTCACTAAAACGTTCTTCGGGATTTTTGGCGCGCCATTCGACGACGACATCGCCTTGCGCGTTGCGATACCCGGCGGTCGCGCGATGTCCCAAGACGCGTTCAAATGCTTCGAGAATGTCTTTGTTGGGTTCTTGCATCGTGAGCGTGAAATAATCATTCGGCGCCCATTCCACCGCAAGCGGAATTGTACCTTCCCACAAACCGGCACATTTCACAGGGACTTCGGCTTGCGTACAAGTGAAATACGTGTTGCCAAAACCGCGTGCCCAAAAGGCAAGCCGTATAGCGTTTTCGATGCCGTGCCGCGAAGCGGGTAATTTTTTCGAGAACCAATAGGGTGTCATGGAAAACTCCGAGTTGGAGATTAGAGATTAGAGACTAGAGATTATTGTAGCATAGCCGTCGCGTCGCGCAAAATACCAAACGCCCAAAACAAAAATTCGACGCCATTCCTGCCGTCGAATTTTCAAAGTGCCATCGAACGTTCACGCGCTTGGTCGGTTTCGCCCCTATCGTGTTCGCCCTGTTCATGCGCATCCACGCGTTCTTGAAATTGTCCGAGCAAGTCATCAAACTCTTGAACCGATTCCGCCGTCAACAACGGCACGCGCAAATGCGCGGCGCCGTACAAACCGTTAATGTACTTGACCGCGTGTTTGCGAAACATGATGAGTCCGCCGCGCGGTCCGTAAAAATCCAAATTCAATGCGAGATGGCGCCGCAGCAATACGATGCGTTCATCTACGGAAACGTCATCGCGGTCACGTCCCGAAAAAATCCAAGGGTTGCCAATCGCGCCGCGTCCAATCATCACGCCGTCAACGCCCGTATGATTTTTCATGCGCGCAATGTCGGCAACCGTTTTCACATCGCCGTTGCCGAGTACGGGAATTTTTACCGTCTGTTTGATTTCCGCAATCGCGTCCCAATCCGCGTTCCCATGATACGCTTGCGCGCGCGTGCGCGCGTGAACGGCGATTAAACTCGCGCCATTGTCCTCGAGAATTTTTGCGATGGTCAAGTAATTGCGCGAGGCGTCATCCCACCCCAAACGAATTTTTCCCGTAACGGGAATCGGCAATTCTTTTGACGCGCGCGAAAAATAGCGTTCAATGCGTTCGGGAAAACGCAACATGCCTGAACCCGCGCCGCGTTCGGAAATATCTTTGACATAGCAGCCCATGTTGAGGTCAATGATGTCGGGTTCGAGTTCGAGTACGCGTTTTGCTGCGTCCACCAAACGGTCAGGGTCTTGATGATAAATTTGAAACGTCATCGGATTTTCCGACGCGTCAAATTTCAATCGCTGCGCGACGCTTTCGGGCAATTTTTTCTGCAAGATGCCGTCCGCGTTGGTAAATTCCGTGTACGACATTGCGGAACCGAGTTCGCGACAAATCAAGCGAAACGGCAAATCGGAAAACCCATCCATCGGCGCAAGAATCGCGTCGCCATAAATGGGAATCTCGCGCACGAAAAAACTCGGTTTCGGCGCGCGGTGCGAACGTACAAGCGCCACAATGGCGTTCGGACTAGAAACAGACATGGCATTCATTATACGCGACGCGTATCAAAACGGGAAACGCAAATCAATTGCTCGCGCGCGTACGCAAAAAAATACTGCGCCTTGAATTTCGTTCAAAAGCGCAGTAAAAAAAATTTATTCAGCGGTAATCGTTTCGGTTGGTTCGGGCGTTGTGTCCCCTGCGGCGGTGTCCGGTGCCGGTGGTTGCTCCGGCGTTTCGGTCGGCGTCTCGGTCGGTGTTTCGGTGGGCGGCGCAAATGATTCCGGCGCTTGCAAAATCGGCAATGTGTTCAGCGGCGCTCGCGCAATCACAAAACGCGCGCCGACCCAGCCGATACCCGTTTGCAGATTCTCCGGAAACTCAATGGCAAGCCACCCGTTGTTTGCATTTCGTCCAATGATGTTGACATGCTCATCGCGTTTCAAACCGCCGATAACTTGAAAAGCCGTTCCGGGTCCATAACGGACTTTGAGTTGTTCGGCGATGATGATGCCTTCGACCGCGCGTGCGCTCAGCGTACGGAGCGGCGGGGCTGCCTGTGTGACAGTTGCCGGAGCGGATTGACCTTCTGCCGAAGGCGCGGTGCCGCTCGCCGCGTTGGCATCACTCGCGTTGGTGGTCGCGGTGGGCAAAGGCGTTGGCGGTACAAGTTCAACATTCGTTGATTTCGTCGGCGCCGGTTTCGTGCGCGTCGGAGCAACTTGGTCTTGCGCCACAATCGGCGCGTTTGTTGGTTGCGCTTTGGATGCGGCAGCAGGAAGCGTCGCCGGCGCGGGTTCTTCCGTCGGCGCCGGCGGTTCCACTGTCACCATAAGCACGCTCGAAGTCGGCGGCTCATTGGTGGGGTTGGGTGTCAGCGTGATTGGAATTGGCGCGGCGGTTGGCGCAAGCGCAACGACAACGGAGGGTTGCGCGGGAGCTTGCGCGGCGGGCGCGTTCGCGGTCTCCGCGAGGTTGCCCGGTTGGCGCAGCAGCGTGCTCACCAACAAAATGACAAAGGCGGCTGTTGCGGCAACGCCGATACCGCGCAAACTCCACACCAACCAGCCGGACGAACGCGCCGGGGCGCGCACGGTGACGGGCAGTGTAAATTGACGCGGCAGTGCGGGCGCGGGCGTTTGCTTGAGCAGTTGGACGGTGTATTGCAAAGATTCCAACGCCGCGCGCGCGTCCGGATTTCCGGCTAGATAATTTTCAACAATGGCGCGGTCATCTGCCGAAAGCGTACCGTCAATATAGTCCGACAAACGCTCGTGGACATAGGCGTCAAGGTCTTGAATTCGATTCTTGCGATTAAACATTTTCCATACGGAGATTTTTGGTCTCCCCCATTCTGCTCTTTAGACGAAAAGTGTCAGGCAAAAGTTCCTGCTGTTTCAAGAGATAATCGCGCATGTGCGCGCGGGCGCGGGAAAGCCGCGACTTGACAGTCCCGACATTGGTGTTGGTGGCGACGGCAATTTCTTCGTACGCAAAACCATCAATGTCCGAGAGCACCAGTGTCATCCGCTGGTCGTACGGCAGAGTTTGCAAGCCCTGGTCAATCCAATACGCAAGTTCGGAGCGCTCTGCGTGTTCGTGCGGTGACTCTTCGCGCGCTTCGCCAAGTCCGGGTGCCGGATTGTCGGGGTCAATCAAGAGCGCGTCGAGGGATGCGGTCGGCTTGCGTTTCTTGGCGCGCAGCTGGTCATAACACGTATTTGTTACAATCCGAAGCAGCCACGCTTTGAACGAGCCGCCGCGAAAAGAGCGAATATTTTTATACGCGTTCACGAACGCGTCTTGGGTCGCGTCGGACGCGGCATCGCCATCGCCCAACACACGATATGCTGTATGGTAGACGATGGTTTGGTATGCGCGCACCAGTTGATTGAAGGATGCGACATCGCCGTTTTGGGCGGCGGCAATCATGTTGACTTCATTCATAAAGAACAGTGACCGCGCGAAAGGAAAGGGTTGCAAATTTCGAGTTGGATGCTTGGACAAAAACTGAATTCAAAATTCTCGATGTGGGACAAAACAGTTGACAATTCATTTTTTCGCGATATAGTAATGACGCTTATGCCGAAGTGGCGGAACTGGCAGACGCGCACGACTCAAAATCGTGTGAGGTTACTCCTCTTGGGGGTTCGACTCCCCCCTTCGGCACTCGAACGATTATAACGGTATCGGCACGTTACTCAAAAAGTATTGCGCGCATCATTTCCCACAGTGCGCGCGATGTATCCGCCACCGCCTTTTGTAACGCGCGTTCAAGCAGAGCTCGCGTTGAATTCGGTGGTCAAGGTCGGATGCAGAGGCAAGACGCCCCACGTCATCGCGGTTTCCCCACACGCCGCCTTATGGATGACGTTTTACGCCTGCGGTTCGTTTCGTACCGGCGCATGAATTCTCTGTTCTGATTATACGTTCGCGTATTTCCTTTTCACCACAAACGAGCGTGTCGTCGAGCTGCATGATGGTGTATCCACTTGGATTCGGGTTTTCGTCCACTTGTACTGGCATGGCTCTTGGCGCTGGGCGCGGGCATTGGTCTCGGTCTCTTTTTGGCATGGTACGTTTTTCCGGTGAGTTATACCAACGCACAGCCCTACGACCTGAATCGTTCCGCCAAAGATGAGATGCTGCGTATGATTGCGTCTTCGTATGCGATGGAGAATTCGTTCGAGCTTGCAAATCAACGTCTCTATTATTTGCAGCTGCCGAATGTGAAAGCGCGCCTGAACGAACTCGCGAACAGCGAACGCAATCCCTTGACCCAGCAAGCACTGGTGAAACTGCGTCTCGATTTGGACCAACCAAATATTGCGCGCGCACGACCAACCAGCACCGCACGTCCTACGCGCGATTTGACGCCCGCGCCGCGTGTTACAGTCATCGTCCTTGAACCCACCACGATTCCTTCGACCTCGATTCCGGTTACACCTTTACCTACGCCCATTCCACCCACTTCGGAGCCCAATCCAAATGCCCCGCGTTTTGCATTGATTGAAAAGCGCGCGCTCGACTGTTTGAGCGTTGGGGGGGGGGCAACAATTCAGGTTGAAGTGCAGGACGCGTCGGGCAAGGGACTGGCGGGTATTTTGGTCGAAGTCAATTCTGCGCTCGGAAATGAGCAGTTTTATACGGGGTTCAAGCCGGAACGAGGCAACGGGTTTGGTGACGTGACCCTGGTACCGGGCACATATTCCGTTCATTTGGTTGAAAATGCCTCCAGTGAGGTGGTCGAGGATTTGCGGATAGACGCGAATGTTGTAGAATGTAGCTCCAACCCCGCAGCGACGCAGGGCTGGCGCCTGGTCTTCCGGCAACTCTCGAACTGAGGTCCTCTGACCTCCCAGGTTTGGGAACACTCAACGCGATGGTGCGTGGCGAATTTCGCAGCTTGAAATTCGTCGCCGAGTTTCCTTAAGGATCAAGAAAGCACGTGATACCACAACCGCTTGACCAAGTTCCGTTGTTCGCCCGTCTGTCTGAAGACGAACGCGAGCTAATCAGCAGTCGCCTCCGTCATCTCGAATACAACACCAACACCGTTATTTTTTCCGCGAACAAGCCCGCCGAGTTCCTCGCCGTGATTGTGCAGGGATGGGTCAAATTAGAAGGCGAAACGCCACAAGGACCTATCGCGCTCGCCAATCTCGGCGCAGGCAGTGTAGTCGGCGAAGTGGATATGTTGTTGAATCGTCCGTATTCCACTTCTGCACGCGCGGCGACAACTTGTAGCTTGTTGGCTCTGCATCGGAACGACTTGCACGACCTCATTCTCGAATATCCCTCCATCGGTTTGAAATTCAGCGCGGCGCTCGGTACCCGCGTCGCCCATCTTGACGAATATCTTGTCACCCAACGTCTCTCGTCCAATCCCCTCTTGACCGCTCTTGCCGATTCGGAAGCGCGCGCGCTGGCGCGGCGTTTGCAGTTTCGCGCGTACGCGCGCGGCGAATCGTTGTTCGAAGCAGGGGACGCGCCGGATGCCGCGTTCTTGATTGAAAATGGTGTCGTGCGCGTGATTACCAACACGCGCGAAGGTGAAACGTACGAAGAATTGCAAGAAGGGGAACTCGTCGGACAAACCGCGTTGATTACCGGTAAACCGTTCCCCGCGACGGGATTCGCGGTAACGGATGTCAACGCGTGGGTGCTCGCGCGGAATGATTATCTCGACCTTATTAACGAACAGCCAACGTTAAAGCTCGCCTTTTCGCGCGCACTCGCGGAACGACTCGGCGTCCAGGACCAATCGCAAGCGGCGGAACGTTTGCACGCGATGCCATTGTTTCAGGATGCCACACCCGATGCGCTCAACGCGATTGCCGAACGCCTCGTCCTGCGTCACTATCCCGCAGGTGAATTGGTCTATGCCGAAGGTACTCCCGGCGACGCGATGTATTTTTGCGAATCGGGACGCGTCAAATTAGTTTCGGACGCGGCAACCGAAGCAGAATTATTGCATCGGGTCAGCTCCGGCGAATCGTTTGGCGAAATGGCGCTGCTTACGGGACGGACGCGCGCCGAAGCCGCCAAGGCGATTGACGACACGACCCTTTGGGTTTTGTACAAAACCGAATATGACGATTTAATTGTCCAACATCCCGCGCTCTCGCTCGCGCTGTCGCGCGCGCTTTCGTCGCGTTTGGGCAATAATGAAGGCGACGCGGCGGAACGCCAATTACGGCAGTTGAATTTATTCAGCGGTCTCTCGCAAACCGAGCTCCGTCAAATTGCGCAATACGTACAGCCCCAACATTTTCGTTCGGGTGAGACCGTTTGCTTTGCGGGACAGCCCGCACAGTACGTGTACATCATCGAGGCAGGCGAAGCGCGCGAAATTGCCCAAGGTCCAAACGGACAGACGATTGTGCTGGACTTGTTGGGACCTCAACAATCGTTTGGTGAACAGGCAGTCGTGCAAAACCGCGCGTATCCGGTGACCGTTCAAGCTGTCGGCGAGATTCAAGTCTGGGCGATTGCGAAAAACGATTTTGACCGAATGCTCGCGACGTATCCTGCGTTGGCGTTGAGCGTCACGCGCCGCATGGCAGAAGAATTGGAACGCGCAACCCGCCGCGCCCCGCGTCCGCAGTCGCCTCAGCCAATGCGCCCCGCTGCGCCAAACTACGCGCAGCCGCGCGGCTATGCGCCGCAAGCGCCCCAGCAAGCGTACGCGCCGCGTCCCGGCAACGGTAATGGCGGACATTCTAATGGCGGTCATGCGGCGAATGGACGCAATCCGTATGCGCCGCGTCCCGCAATCCCACAGCCCCAAGCGCGCGCGCAAACAGCGCCGTTACCCGGAACAAGTGTGGGCGTTCGACCCGCACCGTCACGTCCGTGGGAACGTTCGGGGAACGTAATGCGCCCAATGCCTGCTGCTACGGCGCGCCCGGTCCAGAGAGCTGGCGCCGCGCACGCGGGAATGCCTGTGCGCAACCGTCGCCCCGGTGTCTTGACATGGTTTTCAAACTTGAGCGTGGGCAACAAGATTGCTACAGTTCTTGTCGGGGTCTTTGCCTTGTGGATTGTGGTCATGCTGCCCTTGTGGCTCATCTATGCCGTGCTGACTTCAGGGTTCGGCGGCAACAATAATAACAATTCCACGCCGGAACAAGAGTTGCCCATTGCCGGCGCGGTCCGCCAACCCATTTTTGGAATCAAAATCGCGCAAGCAATTCATACACCCACGCCAACCCCGCTTCCGCCAACTCCCGTACCGCCAACGCCTGTTCCAACGAAAAAACCGGTTACAAAACCCGTCGTGCAAAAAATAGCTCCGACCGCCGTGCCGGAAGCAACGCAACAAGACGCAGCCGCGTTGGCAGCACCGGCGGCGCCTGCCAAACCTCTCCCGCCGCGTGAATGGGATGCGCGTCTCGGTGAAGGCGGCTTGCCGTTATTGCAGGGAATTGACGTTCTCGATGCCCAAGTCCCCAGCGGTCAATCGTTCTGGCGTTTGATTCGCATGAAGTTTGAAGATGCGGGACAAGAGTCGGGCAATGACCACACGATTTATGTGACACTGATTGACGAAGAAGGCAAGCGCGTTAATGACAAAGTAATCCAAGTTTCTTGGGACCAAAGCGGCGCGGTCGAAGTTCAACGGTTGACTCTGGCGGACCAGAAACCCAAAGGCGATTACTGTGAGTGTAATTACAACTGGCCCATGTACGGCGCCGGTTATCGCGTCAAGGTGGATGATTCCATTCCCAGCGACCAGGCGCGCGGCATGATTATGCCCATGCACCGTCATGTCAACTACCGTCTCACCTTTCAACGCGTCGTCATGCCATGAATTTCAGCAGAGCAACAGTCCTTGTTGCTCTGCTTTTTGTTATTTCTCGCTTTCCCAAATTCCCACTGCGAAGAGATGGCACGGTTCCTCAAGAGCGGTGTCATTGATTCAACCGTTCGTTGCCAAGTAAACGAGTCTCGGGCATACTCTTCTCTGATTCGGCAAGGCGCGTTCCGCCCCGCCAAGTCACAGGAGAGGACCACGTTGTCCCCCGTTGACGCTCAAGGTCGAGTCGTCAAACCACTCGCACCCTTTGTGGCGAACGGAAATCAGAGGCAGAATCAAAATTTTCTCGTTTGAGCAAATGGCGAATCTGCCTCTCCCATGTTTCATCTGCCGCACAGCAGACCTGTGCGGTTTTTTATTTTGCCTGTGTACGTTTGTCGCTATAATGTTGGAGACCAATTTCAAAATGCGAAATTGGTTTCCATTATGTTTGAACTCGTTTTTCTTGGCACTTCGGCATCCGCGCCGAGCGCCGAACGCAATCTCACCTCGACGCTGTTGATTCACGAAGGCACGCGCTTTATGCTCGACTGCGCGGAAGGCACACAGCGACAGATTCTCAAGAGCGGCGTCGGGTTCAAAGACCTGCGCCGCATCTTTTTGACGCACGGGCATCTCGACCACATTCTCGGCATCGGCGGACTCGCTTCGACGCTCGGGCAGTGGGATGTGCCGGTGGGTTCCAAATTGGAAATCTACGGCGGACGTTGGGCGCTGGACCGCGTGCGCGATTTGATGAAAGTGGTCATGCGCGGCAAAGAAGTGGAAATTGACATCGAGTTTATTGAAATCAAGCCCGGTGTGTTGGTGCAAGAGAAAAATTTAACCGTAAGCGCGTTCAATGTCCTGCATCGCGGCACCGGCAATTTTGGTTTTGTCTTTGAAGAAAAATCCAAACGCCCGTTCCTCGTGGAACGCGCTCAAACGCTGGGCATTCCGGTTGGACCCGAACGCAAAAAATTGGTCGCGGGCGAGAGCATTACGTTAGCAGATGGTAGTGTGATTCAACCTGATGCCGTGTTGGGTGAATTGGTGCCCGGCACCAAGTTTGTGTATGTGGGCGATATTGCGCGCATTAACGAAGTGGTCGAACAGGCGCGCGATGCGGATGGGCTGGTGATGGAAGCGACGTATCTCGACCAAGACCGCGAGATTGCGCGCAAACACGGACACATCACGGCGGCAGAAGCCGCCGCCGCCGCGCGCGACGCCAATGTCAAACAGCTGTTTCTCACGCATATCTCGCGCCGTTATAGTGGTTATCTGGTGCATGCGGAAGCGAGCACGGTGTTTCCCAACACGATTGTGTGCAATGATTTAGACCGCTACATTGTCAAGCGCGAAAAAAACCAAGGCGACTGATTCCTCAGTCGCCTTTTTATTTCTAATTGGTCGCCGCTGCTTTTTTCGGCGCGCGTCTCTTCCACAACGCGCGCACGATAAAGAACAACACCACAAACGGCAAAAATATCACAAGCAGTACGGGCAAAACAAACAGCGCAAACGTGATGGCGACATCGCCCAAACCTTGCATCGTCGCGACCAAACTGTCCAGTGCTTGACGCGCAGTGCGTCCGGGGTCCCAACCGGGCGTGCCTTCGACGACCACTTCTTCAACCGGTACAAGTTCGATAGTGTACGTTGCGAGGGTACTCGTATTTTGTAAATAATTCTGGCGCCCCTTGATTTGTTCAATCTGTCCGCGCACTTCGGTTAATTGGTTGTAGACCGCGAGAATGTCTTCGGCTTTGCCTGTGCGTTCGCGCACCGTATCCAACAATTTTTGCAATTCCACTTCGTACGCTTCGAGATTTTTCCGCCGCGCGTCGAGGTCAACATACTCGGCGGTCACGTCGTTCGAGTCCGAACTCTCTTTGAGCACTTTGATGCCGAGCGCTTTGATTTGCGCGATAGTCGTCTCGAGTGCCGCAGCGGGAATCCGAATCGTGATGGTGCCGCGCAGTTTGTCCTTGCCGTACGCGACGAGCGATTTGTTGGCAATATAGCCATTAACGCTCTTGAGTACGTCCTGAATTTTTGTGACCGTATCTGCGGTGTCATTGACCTGAAGTGAAAGCGCGCCCGTGTACACAATCATGCGCGCGTTGTCTTGGGCTTGCGCCTGGGTCTGGTCGTTTTCCCCACCCGAACGCGCGCCGGCGGGAAGTGACTTGCTTTGATTCGCCACGCCACCCGAAGCGTCATACGCTTCCGAGACGGGCGGGGCAGGGGCTTGAGCGGGTAAAGCATCCGGCACTGCGCGCGCGGCGGCACAGCCGATGCTCAACGCGACGGTGATGACGAGACAAGCGAATACAGTAATGCGTTTCATGGTTTCTCCTCCATGTGCGAGAACGATGTTTGCAGACGTGTTTGCAAAGATTTGTTCCAAGTTGGAAATACTCTTTAGCCAAGAGACGCAGCGCGAAAACAAAAAGTTCCGCTTCCAAAAAAAAAATCACGCGCCCTGTGCCAGCCGCGCAATCAAGCGATGGGGCAGGTTCGCATTTGCCATCGCGCGCTGTACTGCCGCGATGTCGTATTCCATGCGGTAGGGTGTGATGAATTGAGTCTCGGTGTCAAAAAGCGCAAACGCCGCGCGCGGGTCGCCGTCGCGCGGTTGTCCCACACTGCCGGGATTGAGGAGCAATTTTGGTTCAAGCGGCAAGGGCTTGCTTTCGGGCAGAATCGCGGTGCGGAGAATTTTCTCTGTCTCACGCAGACGATAGGCAATCGGTTGATGCGTGTGTCCAAAAAAAGCCATGTCCGTTTCGAAATGCGGGAAATTTTCCGATGCCACGTGTTCATTCTCGATGTACTCCCACAGCGCATCGCGCGGGCTGGCGTGAACGAGCGTGAGATGATGTTCGGGCAGAATGCGTTTTGGCTCGAGCGCGGCGAGCCACGCTTTGCTTTCCGGCGTCAAGACGCGGCGCGTCCATTCGAGCGCCAAACGCGCGCCGGAGCGAAAGACCTCCAGCGGCGCGTTCCCGATGGCAGCAACATCGTGATTCCCCGCGAGCGTGAGCGCACCCAAGCCGCGCAGTCGCGCCACACATTCATTCGGCGCGGGTCCATAGCCCACGACATCGCCGAGACACCACACCGCGTCATACGCGGGCGTGCGGCGGAGGACTGCCTCCAGGGCGACGAGGTTGGCGTGAATATCCGAGAGCAACAGCACGCGCATCGCTAGCGATTGTAGCATAGAACAAATTGCGCGCGCCGCGAGCTGCGTAGCCGATTGCGAAAAAAGGGGTTGACACGGCGCGCAAAGTACGCTATGTTATGCGAACGTTCGCCCGAACGTTCGCCCGAACGTTCGGCAAGCCCGGCAGCCCAATCTGGTTCGGGGAGGCGTATGCCCCTTCGCGTCACCATCAAAGACGTCGCCGCGCAGGCAGACGTCAGCTATCAAACGGTTTCCAAAGTCCTCAATAACCAAGCGCAGGTCTCGCCCGAAACCAAAGCGCGCATCTGGCGCGCCGTCAAGAAACTTGGGTATGTCCCCAATCACCGCGCGCGCGATTTGCGCACGCAGCGCAGCCACATGCTCGGCTATTCGTGGCGTCCTGACCTGCCGCATCAGGTCAACCCCATCATGGATTTGTTCCTGCTGAGCATGGTCGAAGCCGCAGACGAAAAGGGTTATCACATTTTGCCCTTTCCCCATCCCGACCCCGAGAAAGATGTGGACGCGTACCGCGACCTGATGCGAACCGGGAGGGTGGATGGATTTATTCTTTCCAGCATTGACTATAACGACCCGCGCATCAAATTTTTGCAAAGAGAAAATTTTCCTTTTGTCGCGTTCGGCGGCTTGCAAGCCGAGAGTGATTTGTTTGTAGATGTGGATGGCGCGCGCGGCTTGGAACTTGCCACGCGGCACTTGATTGCCCAAGGACACAAGAACATCGCGGTTCTCGCGTGGCCCAAGCACTCGCGCGTCGGGCAAAATCGGTTCGCGGGCTATGTTCAAGCAATGCGGGACGCGAAACTCGAAATGCGCGCCGCGTGGACCGCGCACGTCGAAGGCACATTTGAAATGGGCTATGCGACCACGCACAAGTGGCTTCGCGCCAAAACGCGTCCGACCGCGATTGTGGCGCTCACCGACCTGCTCGCGGTGGGCGCGATGCGCGCGATTCAAGAAAGTGGTTTGCGCGTCGGCGCAGATATCGCCGTCACAGGTTTCGACGATACGCCAATGGCGCAATATCTTACGCCCGCCCTCACTTCGGTTCGACAGCCCATCTGGCAAGTCGGGCAGCGCGTCATTGATTTGCTGGTTCGTTCGTTAGAACAATTGCCGCTCACTGAAACGCAAATTGTTTTGTCCCCGGAATTAATTGTGCGTGAATCCTCTTTGAAATAGGCGATTCGCAACGATTTGTCTTTTTCGCTTTTCCGCACTCATCGCGTACCAAACTCCAGTCTTTTTCAGAAAGGAGGTGTCCAAACCGTTTTTCACTGCCTTGACGAAATGTAACAGGATATGGCATGAAGCAAGTGACCCGTCACGGGTCAAAAGAGGAGGAGAGAGATGAAGAAACAGATTCTGTACGCAACTGCCGCGCTCTTGGTAGCAATTTTGGCAGTTACCGCGTGTGGCGGCGGAACGACTCCGACCGCCGCGCCGCCGCCGACGACGGCGACACAACCGACGACAGCTCCCGAAGCGACGACCGCCCCCGCGACCACCGCGCCGCAGGCGACGACCGCGCCTTCGGGCAGCGCGACCAAATTGCAGCTGCTCGGTTGGTCTTCGTCGGACGCCGAGAACAATTTGTTGAACACCATTGTGGACCAATTCAACAAATCGCAAACGCAGTACACCGCGTCGTTCGACCCATCGCCGAATTATGACCAAGCTCTGCAGACCGCGCTCGCGGGCGGCGCGCCGCCCGATGTGTTCTACGTTGACAGCTTGAAATTTCCCGACCTGATGAAGAACAATGTTCTCGCGACGCCGCCGGCGAACGCGATTCAAGACCCCGACGATTTTTATCCGTCTCTGAAAGCGGCGTTCACCGCGAACGGAACATTCTATTGCCCGCCGAAAGATTTTTCGACGCTTGCCTTGATTTACAACAAAAAGATGCTCGACGCGGCAGGTGTGAAACCCCCGACGACATGGGATGAACTCAAAGCCGCCGCCGAAAAATTGACCGATTCAAGCAAGGGCGTGTACGGCTTGGCGCTTTCGGCGGATGCCGCGCGCTGGGTCGCGTTCTTGTACCAAGCAGGCGGTACGGTGCTCGACGCGAATGGCAAAATGAACATTGACACGCCCGAAGCCAAAGTGGCGCTCGACTATTACACCGGACTGCTCGCCGCCGGCTACGCGGTGACGCCCGACAAAGTGGATTCGGGTTGGAATGGCGAAGCATTCGGCAAAGAAAAGGTGGCGATGGTGGTCGAAGGCAATTGGATGGTTCCGTTTTTGAAATCCGATTTTCCGAATGTGGAATACGATATTGCGGAATTGCCCGCAGGACCCAAAGGCAAAGCGACGATGGCGTTCACCGTTTGTTACGGCGTGCCGAAAAATGGCGCGCATCTTGACGGTTCGTGGCAGTTCGTGAACGCGCTGACGAACAAACAAGGCATGAAAGAATGGACCGACTTGGGTCTCGCAATGCCCACGCGCAAATCCCTGCGCGACGGGTGGGTGCAAAAATTCCCGAACCTCAAAGTGTTCCTCGACGGCGCGGACTATTCGCATCCTTGGCAGTTCGGACCGGGCTTTACCGTTGTGACCGATGCAATTAACAAAGGCATTCAAGAAATCGCGGCGGGACAGGCGACGTCCGAGTCAGTACTCAAGACCGTACAAAAAGCGGGCGAAGATGTCCTCGCGCAATAGCGAGTAGCAAGTAGCGCGGAGCAGGTAGCAAGGATTTTCTTCTGCCTGCTCCGTTTTACAGTCGGGAGCGTCTTATGGCAACGACAAATATCGCGGGACAGCGACGTCAAGAATTGATTGCCGGTTATTCTTTTGTCGCGCCCGCGCTCATCATCCTCTTGGTCTTTTTGTTCATTCCGATGTTCTTTACCTTGTGGATGAGTTTTCGCGATTGGAGCGGCATCACGCCGCCGGCGGAATCGGGCGCCGTCGGTTTGCAATGGTACGAGCGTTTGCTCGTGCTGGACAATGTGCGCCGCACCGATTTTTTCACCGCGTTCAAAAACACCTTTTACTATGCTCTCGGCGTCGTGCCCACGCAAACCGTTCTCGCGCTTTTGCTCGCGGTGATTGCGAATCAACAGCTGCTGCGCTTTAAAGGTTTCTTTCGCACGACCTTTTATTTTCCCTCCATCACGTCCTCTGTCGCCATCGGGCTCATCTTTTTGTGGATTTATCAAAGCGGCGGCATCTTGAATCAAGTCATCAAAGCCGTTAATCCCGCGTACAGAAATATCAGCTGGATGAATGACCCAACCGGCATCATTCACAATACGCTCGCGGTGTTCGGGCTCACCCTTCGTACCGCGCCCGCTTGGCTCACCGAAACCAATGTCTTGGGCTTGACGTTGTGGCAGTGGCTTAGCGGTCCGAGTGTGACGATGACGGCGTTGATGATGCTCGTGATTTGGACGACGGCGGGCACAATGATGCTCGTCTTTCTCGCCGCGCTTCAAGATATTCCGCGCCCCTTGTACGAAGCCGCGTCGGTAGACGGCGCGACGAGTGTTCAGCAATTCTTTAGCATCACCGTGCCGATGCTGCGTCCCACCATCTTTTTCGTCGTCACGCTCGGTTTGATTGGCACATTCCAGGTGTTCGACCAAATGTTTGTGATGACGTCGGGCGGACCTGCGGGAACGACAACCTCGCTCGCGTATCTCATCTATCGCGCGGGGTTCAACGATTCGCAAATGGGCTTGGCTTCGGCGATTTCGGTACTCTTGTTCCTCATCATTTTCACCGCCACGCTCATTCAACGCCGCATTTTCAGCGACCGCGCCGTCGCGTAGCATAGCCCCTTGTGGGCGTCGTCAATCGAAAGAGGTACAAAATGGCTCAACAAGCTCAAGCAATTCACGTTCCCGCCACGCGCGCGGCAGGCGGCGCGCCCGCGTGGCTCGTTTCGCTCGCGACAATTTTTCGCTATCTCATACTCTTTGCGTTCGCGCTGATTTTTCTCGCGCCGTTTATTTTCGCCATCGCGAATTCGTTCAAGACCGCGCCGCAAATCGCGCAGGACGCGCTGAATCTCATCCCCAATCCGTTCACGCTGGAAAACTATCTCAAACTCACGCGGGGCGCGGCGAACGTACCGTTATGGACGTTCAACAGTTTGCTCTTTGCGGGTGTGGTGACGGTGGGACGCGTCTTTTTGTGTTCGCTCGCCGGCTATGCGTTGGCGCGCATCAGTTTCCCCGGACGCAATATCGTGTTTCTCGCGGTGCTCGCGACGATGATGATTCCGGGCGTAGTGCTGCTCATTCCACGTTTCATCATTCTCAAGCAAATGAATTTGCTCGCGACGTACCCGGGCGGCATTCTCCCAATTCTTGTCGACGCGTTCGGCATTTTCCTGATGAAACAATTCTTTGAATCCCTGCCCGGTGAAGTCGAAGAAGCCGCGCGCATTGACGGCGCGACGCCCTTTCAAATCTTTTGGCGCGTCTCGCTGCCGATGGCAACCGCGCCGCTCATCGCGCTTACCATTTTCGCCTTTCAAGGCACGTGGAATGAGCTGCAGCATTTTCTCATCGCGCTCGGTCCCACCGCGCGCGATTTGTGGCCCCTCACGCTGGGATTGGCGACCCTGCGCGGCGCGGGCGTCGGACAGCAGCTCGATTTCGGTCTCTTTCTAGCGGGTTCGATTTTGATGACGCTGCCGATGGCATTAATTTTTATCGTGTTCCAACGGTACTTTGTCGAAAGTTCGAGTCATTCGGCGGTGAAAGGTTAGCGTGGAGCAAACTCGTTTCCGCAGTCGAGAGCGGCTCTTACGCAATTCGTTTATGAACGGCTGGACAGTTGCACAGTCTGAATTGGACGCGACGCGCCAACATCATCACGAGACGATTTTCACCATCGGCAACGGCTATCTCGCGACGCGCGGCGCGTTCGAAGAAGGATATCCCCAAGACCGCCGCACGACGTTTTTGCACGGCGTGTTTGATGCCGCGCCGTTCGTCGTCACCGAATTGGCGAACGCGCCCGATTGGCTCGCGCTGGAAATTTTGCTGAACGGCGAACGGTTCGCGCTGTCGCGCGGCACCGTGATTTCGTTTGCGCGCGAGCTCGATTTGCGAAACGGCGTGCTGACGCGGCGCGTGGAATGGGAATCGCCGCGCGGCGACCGCGCGACCATTTTGGTGGAACGCTTTTGCTCGCTCGCCGCGCCGCATCTCGTATGCATGCGCGCGAGTATCACCGCCGCGCGGGCGAGCGAAATCGAATTGCGCGCGAGCATCAACGGCAATCCCCTCAGCGAAGGCGCACAAGGCGAAAAATTGGCGCATTGGGAATTTCTCGCGCAAGGTTTATCCCGAGCGGCGTCGAGGGACGAGCGCGACGGCGATGTGTTTTTGCACACGCGCACGTTTCAATCGCGCATCGAACTCGGCGCGGCGATGCGCGTAATTGCCACACACGGCAAAGAAACCGCGCGCGAATTTTGGGACGCGCGCAATGCGCCGACTTTTGTGCTGCGCGCGAACGCGAGCGCGGGCGAAACGGTGGTTGTGGAAAAATATGTTTCGTACTTTACCTCGCGCGATGTGGACGCCGCGCGCGTGGTCGAAGCGGCGCTGCAGGAACTGAACGCGGTGACAAATTGGAATGACGCGTTCCGAGCCAACGCGGCGGCGTGGCAAGTGGAATGGGCACGCACCGATGTTGTCATCGAGGGCGATGAAGAAGCGCAGTTGGCAATTCGGTTCAATTTATTTCAAATGCTCATCGCCGCGCCGCGTCTTGACGACCGCGTGAACATTGGCGCGAAAACGCTGTCGGGCTTTGGCTATCGCGGACATGCGTTTTGGGACACGGAAATTTTCATGCTGCCGTTGTTTATTTACACGGCGCCGCACATTGCAAAAAATTTATTGAATTATCGCTATCGTTTGTTGAACGCCGCGCGCGCCAAAGCGAAAGCGAATGGTTTCGAGGGCGCGCAGTTCCCCTGGGAAAGCGCGGATACAGGCGAAGAGGTGACGCCGACCTGGATTCCCTCGTATCTCGATCGTTCGCAGCTCATTCGCATTTGGACGGGCGATATCGAAATTCACATTTCGGCAGATATTGCCTACGCGGCACATCAGTATTGGGTGGCGACGGGCGATGATGAATGGTTGATGGACAAAGGCGCGGAACTCATTCTCGACACGGCGAAATTCTGGGCGGCGCGCGCGGAATGGAATGAAAAGGAAAAGCGGTACGAGTACAACGATGTGATTGGTCCTGACGAATATCACGACCACGTCAACAACAACTATTACACGAATCGTCTCGCACAGTGGAATTTGCAAACCGCGCTGGATGTTTTGGAATGGTTGAAATCGCACGCGCCGACCAAGTCACAGCAGCTCGTCGAACAACTCGACCTCTCGCCCGCGCGTTTGGAAAAATGGCGCGATGTAATTGCAAAAATCTATTTGCCCGCGCTGCCGAATGGGCTGCTTTTGCAGTTCCAAGATTATCTGGAACGCCAAGCGGTTGACCTTGCCGCGCTCGAACCGCGTACGATTTCGGTGCAAGCGCTATTAGGCATCGAAGGCGCGAATGAAACCCAAGTATTAAAGCAGCCCGACGTGCTGATGCTGATGTATCTGCTGCAAAACGAATTTTCGCGCGACCAAGTGCGCTTGAATTACGATTTCTATACACCGCGCACCGACCACACGTACGGTTCGTCGCTCGGTCCTTCGATTCAAACGATCATGGCATGCGCGGTCGGCAAGCCCGATGACGCGTACGAACACTTTATGCGCGCGCTGCGCGCGGATTTGTACGACGTACGCGGAAACGCCGACGACGGCATTCACGCAGCATCGGCGGGCGGCACGTGGCAGGCGATTGCATTTGGCTTTGGCGGTTTACGCATCACGCGCGAGGGATGGACCATCGAGCCGCGCTTGCCACAGCATTGGAAACGACTCGCATTCCGCTTTTTTTATCACGGCGAACAGCAGGTCGTGGACATCGGAGGCGAATGACGAACGAAACTGCCTACCGCTTAACGCTTACCGATCACCGCTTACCGCTTACCGCTTACCGCTTCCCGACTCCTGACCCATGATCCTGCGCGGCTTTATCTTTGACCTCGACGGCGTTATCACCGACACGGCAGAATATCACTTTCGCGGGTGGAAGCGGCTGGCGGACGAAAATGGATTTCCGTTTGACCGCGCGGCGAATGAAAAACTGCGCGGCGTCTCGCGGCGTGAATCCCTTTTGCGTCTGCTTGGCAAACGCGCGGCGGAATTTTCCGAAGCGCAATTGCAGGACATGATGACGCGCAAGAATGAATACTATTTGCAGTTCATTCAAGAAATCACGCCGCGCGATTTGCTGCCCGGCGCTAAAGAGCTGTTGCACGAACTGCGCGCGAACGGGTACAAAATCGCGCTCGGCTCGGCGAGCAAAAACGCGCGCCAAGTTTTGCAAGCGCTCGGAATTGAAAATCTATTCGATGCGATTGCCGACGGTTACAGCGTTCAGGAACAAAAGCCCGCGCCAGATTTGTTTCTGTTCGCCGCGCGCGAATTGGGCTTGCCGCCAAATGAATGTGTAGTGGTGGAGGACGCGGAAGCGGGAATCCAAGCGGCGAAAGCGGGCGGTTTCTTGGCGGTGGGCATCGGACCACCCGAACGCGTGCCCAACGCCGACGCCGTCTTTCCAAATCTTGACGGCGTACAGCTCCAAGATATTTTGACAGCGTTAGAGTAAAACTGCCGAGCCGCGCGCGGCAGTTTTTTATTTGCGCGCGGTGAATCGAACGCATCCGAAAACGTTCTTCCAACTTTGGAAACAACAGTCTTGAGCGCTGAGCGCAACAAAGCAAGTTGGATTTTAGGGTTTTCGGATGTGTTCTAGTGTATAATTATTCGTCGTGACAATTCCTGCTTCAGTCCTCGAAATCGCCAGCCCGAGTGTGGAACAAACTCAAGAACTCGGCGCGCGTCTTGGCAAAATCGTGCAGGCGGGCGATGTCATCGCGCTGCAAGGCGATTTGGGCGCGGGGAAAACGAATTTTGTGCAAGGACTGGCGCGCGGCTTGGGAATCACCGAAGATGTGAACTCGCCCACCTTCATTCTGGCGAACGAATATTATTCGGGACGATTGCCGTTGTTTCATATTGACGCGTATCGCGTTCGGGACGCGGCAGAGGCAGAAGGATTTGGGCTTGACGATTATTTGAATGGGAACGGCGTCACGGTGATTGAGTGGGCGGAACGCGTGCGCGACGCTCTGCCGCGCGATGTGCTGTGGATTCAATTCGAGTACGTGAGCGAAAACGCGCGCGGAATTCAATTAGACGCATTGGGTAAAGAATCTCGTGCGCGTTTGGACGAATTGGAAAATGCTGCTCGCGCTTGATACCTCCACCGCCGCGTCGTCCATCGCGCTGTATGATGAACGCGGCGTTCTCGCGGAACTCACCTGGCACACGCACGAAAATCACACGCGCAGTCTGCTGCCCGAAATCGTGCGCCTGATGGAACTGGTGGACTCGAACGCGCAACAAGTGCGCGCGATTGGCGTTGCAACGGGACCGGGTTCGTTTACGGGCTTGCGCATCGGCTTGAGCGCGGCGAAAGGTCTGGCCTTCAGTTTGAACGCGGCGTTGATTGGGGTCCCGACGCTGGACATTACAGCGCACGCGCACGCGGATTCTGCATTGCCCGTGTGTGCGATTTTGCAAGCGGGACGCGGACGCTACGCGGCGGCGTTGTACGAAAAAGCAAACAACATGATGCAGCGCATGAGCGATTATTTTTTCGCGTCCACCGAAGCGTTCGCGGCAGAGCTGGAAAAATCGGCGCGCGCAAGGTCGGGAAAAATTTTGGCGGCGGGCGAAGCGGACCAAAATTTGCGTGCGGTGTTGGCGCGCGAATTGCCGGAAAAAATCGTATTTGTTTCGGAAGGGCTGAACGTTCGCCGCGCCGGTGTGCTTGGCGCGTGCGCGTGGACGCGCTGGCAAGCCGGACGCGCAGACGATTTGCAAACTCTCGCGCCCTATTACATTCCAACTGCGTCACTGGCGTAACGCGACTGACGCAGCGCATCGCACATTCGGACGCGGATGAACGCAGATAAACGCGGAAATGGCAGAGCCAGCGCGCACGCGTCGTAAACCTGTCCGGTCGAGTACTCGATGATTGATTTTGACGGTCTACCCGTTTATGTGGAGCCGATGGCGGTTTCGGATTTGGCGGATGTGTTGAACATTGAACGCATGTCCTTTCCGTCACCGTGGTCTTCGCGCGCATACGAATACGAACTGCGCTATAACGAAATGGCGCACTATTTTGTCGCCCGCATTGCAGGTTTGAGCAACGGCAATGGACACGGGTTAGTTGGCTGGTTAAAACAAAAATTCCAGCCGACTGCTGCCTTCAAGTCACCGGAGACCGTTGGGTATGTGGGTTATTGGTTGATGGCGGGCGAAGCACACATCAGTACGATTGCGGTGCGTCCTGACATGCGCAGACATTCGCTCGGCGAATTGCTTTTGGCGTACACGTTGAACGACGCCGCCAAACACAGCGCGCACGTGGCAACCTTGGAAGTGCGCGTTTCCAATACGACCGCGCAGCAGTTGTATCTCAAATACGGATTTGACAAAGTGGGTTTGCGTAAAGCGTACTATTCCGATAACAACGAAGACGCGTTCGTCATGACGACGCCCACCTTGAACTCGGCGCCGTATCAACAGCGCCTTCAGCGCCTCTACACGGCACTGCGAATGCGTTTGCAAGAGAGCGCCTTTTTTCACGGCGCGCGTCATTTAACGCGCCCATCATCTTGACTTAACCTACCTTTTGGAAAATGGGTAGCGTCGCCGGAGACCAACGCGGCGGCGCCAACGTAGAGTAAAGGAGAACGCGTATGGCTGTGAGTGTAGACCTATTGGAAATTTTGCGTTGCCCGAACTGTGTACGCAATGGACCGGCCGCGGGCATGTTGGATATGGTGCGCGCCGATACCGCCCTCCCGTTTTTGGTGTGCCGCGATTGTGCGCGCAAGTATCCCATCAAAAATGATATTCCCATCATGTTGATTGAAGAAGGCGACAAATATCAAAGCATGACGGTGGAACAACTGCCGACGACGATTTAAGGCAGGACTTTCGCTCAGATGTCATTTCGAGCCGTTCCCTCAGTGCTTCGGGACATGCTTTGCGAGAAATCTCAGTGGTACAGTGCAAGATTTCTCACAGAGTTTACCCCGAAGGATTGAGGGGTTCGAAATGACAAGCGCAAGTCCTATAAGGATACGGTGACAGGGACGCGAATCGAATTTACCAAGATTTGATTTCGGCTCCCGCGCGGTCCGCTTTCGCAACGCGGAACGCATGGAAAGCGTAATGAAGAAAATTTTTTCCTTTGTGGCGGCGCTGTGCTTGTTTGCCCTTGCGCTGCCTGCTTTCGCGCAGAGCGCGATTACGGTAAAGAATCAAGACATCGCGTTTGATTTTCCTAAAAGCATGACGTTTTCGATTGACGCGTCGAGTGCGAGCGAGATTCAAACGATGACTCTCGTGGCGCGTTTTGAAAATGTCACGCGGCGCGTGCAGGCGAAAATTACGCCCGCCAAAGAGGTTAAAGCGCAGGTCAAATGGAATCTGGATACCGATTCGTCCGGCGCCGACGGCGGTTACTTGCCGCCCGGTGTTTCCGCGAATTATACGTGGGTCATTCAAGACGCGGCGGGCAATAAACTCGAAACCGACCCGCAAACCTTCACGGTGGCGGACAATCGGATTGCGTGGCAGACCGTGGAAAATGATGACCTCGCGATTCATTGGTACGGCGCGGGCAAAGCATTTGGTCAAGACATTTTTGACGCGGGCATCGCAACCTTAAAAAAGGTGCGCGATGAATTGGGCGCGGGCACCGGCGGCAAAGTCCACATTTGGTTTTATACCGACAGCGAAGATTTTCGCACTTCGATGCCCGATATGAATGTGTGGACGGGCGGGCGGAGTTTTGGCGAATATCGTTCCATTATTTTGTTGACAACGCCGACGGACCCGCAAGAAGCGATCGAAGGCGCGCGGCACGAACTGACGCATCAAGTTGTGTTCGATTCTTTAGGCGGGGGCTTTGCGCGACAGGCGTTCCCGCATTGGTTCAACGAAGGGCTCGCGACGTACAATCAATTCAACGGCGGTTCGCTGCCCGGGTATCTGGCGACGCCGCTCAAGAATGCAATCAAAAACGACAACTTGCCGCGCTTGAAATCGCGCGACGGGAACTTTCCCGCCGACCCAACCGAAGCCTTAATGTCCTACGCGCTCAGTTATTCGATTGTGGATTTGATGTTCAAACAATTCGGCGCGGACAAAGTGCATGACGTCTATGCGTTGTTCCAAAAGGGCACCGCTGCCGACGACGCGTTCAAGCAAGTGTTTGGCGTAGATACCGACGGTTTGGACAATCTGTATCGCAAATCGGTTGGCTTGGCGGAACGCGATTATTCCGCGAGCGGAATTCCGACGCCGAAATCTATTCCAACCTTTGCGCTGTCCTCGGCGGAAACTCCGACCCAAAAAGGCGCCGCGACGCCGACGACACAATCTGTCGCCGTTGCCAATACGCCCGCGTCCGGCGCAGCGACGAATGTGCCGCAAAGCAGTAATGCCAACAACAACGGCGGCGCGACCACCGGTTTGTGCGGCGGTGTGCTGGGCGTATTTGCCTTTGCCATGCTTGGCGCGTACGTGACCAGTCGTCGCACACGCCGCGCATCCGATGCCATGCTGCGCGACGACTTGGCATCGCGCAAGCGGCGCAAGCCGACACAGCACTAGATTTGGTGGGGCAAAGAATTTTTCACCACGCGCGCGAGGCGGAAAATTCTTTGCCCTCTCTTTTTATGCGATTACGAATTTTCTTGTTCGGTGCAGTAATCGCGCTGGCTCTGGTTTCACCTTCCGCGCTGGGCGCCCAATCGCCCATCGTCGTCAAATCCCAAACGCTCGACATGAATTTTCCGCGTGCGATGCGTTTTACCATTCAAGCCGAAAGCAGCGCGCCGCTTCAAGAATTGCGTTTGACCGTGTGGCAGCACGGCGTTGCGCTCGGCTCACGTTTCACCCCCCCCTTTACGCCCGCCAAAAATGTGCGCGCCACCTTTGAGTGGGATTTTCAATCCTTTTCGTCAGGCGGCTATTTGCCTCCCGGCACGCGCGGCGAATATACCTGGCACCTTGTGGACGCGGCAGGCAATGTCTTGGATACGCCGCGCACCAGTTATATTGTCAGCGACCCGACCCAAAAGTGGAGTGTTTTATCCAATGACGATTTGCGCGTGAGTTGGTACGTGGGCGATGCTGCCTTTGGTGCGGCAGTGTTTGAGCGCGCGATCTTGGCGCGCGAATTTTTGGCAAAGGATTTGGGAATTGAAAATGTAGACGCGCTCCAAGTTTTTATTTACGCGGACAAACAAGATTTTTTTGAATCTCTGCCGCCCTTTTCAGCAGAATGGACGGGCGGGCGAACGTTTCCCGAGTACGGCGTCATTATGATAAATTTCGCGCCCGACAATTTGGATTGGGGTCTGCGCGCGACCAGTCACGAATTGAGTCACGCGATTTTGCACGCGAAAATTCGCGGGACGATTGGCGAGTTGTCCATTCCGCATTGGCTCGATGAAGGACTGGCGGTCTACAACGAAACCAACGACCACGCGCCGGATGCACAATTCGAGGAAGCATTTCAACCGGCGGTGCGGCACAACGCGTTGATTCCGCTCCGTTCCATGCAGCTCCGTTTTCCGGATGATTCGGGGCAGGCGCAGCTTGCGTACGGGCAGAGCTTTAGCGTCGTCAAGTTTATGATTGAAGAATACGGCAAGGAAAAATTCGCCGCGCTGTTGGACATTTACGAAAAAGGAAGTTCGCCGGACGAAGGTTTGACTGCTGTGTATGGAATGGACCAGGACGAATTGGAAAACGCGTGGCGCAAAAAAATTGGCGCGCCGCCGCGCGAATTTTCTTCCGCGCGTTTGCCGACCCTCGCGCCGCGCCCGACCTATGAATTTTCATCGCCGCTCGAAACGGTTACGGTTGCGGTGCCTCAGGCAACTTCGACGCCCGAAGCGACGCGCGCGGCGCTGCTCGCAACACCTCCGCCTGCCAGCGCGATTCCCGCGCAAGCGCCACAAATCCCCGTGAGTGGGTTGTGCGGGGGAGTCTTGATGTTGAGCGGCATCGTCGCGTTCACGTTGCGCCGTCCCAAGAATCAAATTCCGCGCAACACAAACCAGCACTAATTCACCAACCATCCCGCGCATGAATCTGAACCCTTTTCAACTCGAACGTTATTTCGCCAAATATGAATTCAACGTCGAATATACGCTGTGCTCTTCGGACTGTGAAGCGATGACGATAGCCGATTTGCTCGCGCTGGAAGAGAATGCGCGCGCCAAGTTCGACGCGCAGTGGCTTGGTTATACTGAATCGCCCGGCGCGCCGTCGTTGCGTCAAGAAATCGCGCGCGTGTATGAAACGATTTCGCCCGAACAGGTCCTCGTGCACACAGGCGCCGAAGAGGCGATTTTTCTGTTTATGCACGCGGCGTTGAACGCGGGCGACCACATTATTGTGCATGCGCCGTGCTATCAATCGTTGATGGAAGTTGCGCGGGGCATTGGCTGCGAGGTCACGCGCTGGAGTGCGCGGGAGGAAAATCGTTGGGCGTTGGATGTGGAGGAATTGCGCGCGTTGATTCGCCCCAACACGCGCGTCATCGTCATCAACACGCCGCACAATCCCACAGGGTATTTGATGCCACGCGCAGATTATTCGCGAGTCAATGATTTGGCGCGCGCACACAACATTATTTTGTTTTCGGATGAGGTGTATCGCGAGTCCGAGTACGACGCGACGACGCGGCTGCCCGCCGCGTGTGACGTGAACCGGAACGCGGTTTCGCTCGGCGTCATGTCCAAAACATATGGACTGCCCGGTCTTCGCATCGGCTGGGTTGCGACGCACAACGCGAGTTTGTACGAACGCATGACGGCATTGAAAGATTACACGACGATATGCAACAGCGCGCCGAGTGAATTTCTCGCGGAACTTGCGCTGCGGCATCGCGCAAAATTGGCGGCGCGAAATGTGGACATCATCGCTCGCAATTTGAATCTTTTGGATGAATTCTTTGCCGAGCACGCCGAGCAGTTTGAATGGCTTTGCCCGCGCGCCGGACCCATCGCGTTTCCAAAATTGAAACGCGCGAACGCGGAAAAATTCTGTCACGAACTTGTGACGCGCGCGGGCGTTTTGCTTTTGCCGGGCACATTGTTCGACGACGCGGGGAATCATTTTCGCATCGGCTTTGGCAGAAAGAATCTGCCCGAAGCGCTGGCGCGCACGCGCACATTTTTGGCAGAAAACGCCGTCCTGTTTTGACAAACTATTTGTCCGCGTTATACTTGCGCGAACTCGAGCGGTCATTTTTTATGGTCTGCGGCAAGGTTGCCTCGCCAAGAGGGAATCTCGCGCAGACCGTAATTTTTTGTCGCGATAGTTCACTAATAAACGATTTTATCCAAAGTGTAGGGGCGAAGCATTCGCAGGCGCGCCCGCGACTTATTTGCCTCAGAGAATGCGAATGCTTCGCCCCTACGACAAACGATGGCAACTATTTTTGTTCCAACTCCAATGCGTAAAGTGACCGGCGGACAAGGCAA
>JAKOPZ010000016.1 GCA_029778615.1 Chloroflexota bacterium
TCTAAGGGTGACGCAGTTGCCGGACTGTCCACCCGGTATACAAATATCGCTGCGAATGCTTTGCCCCTCCTTGCCGAAATTGACATTCCGCGCGCCTATGCTATCCTCGCGCGCTCGCTTGCCCGTCCGCCGCGCGTGAGGTCGAATGCATCGTCTGCTTTTCGTGTGCCTGCTTTTTTTTATTTTGGGTTGTTCCGTCGAACCTACGACGACACCCCTTCCGCCAACCCTTTCCCCAACTTTAACTCCACAACCAACGCGCACGGCAACTCGCGTTCCACCCACCGTAACGCCGGAGCCGCGACCTGCGATTTTGTGGCTCGAACCAAATCTGGACAGTCATCTTCGCGCGGCAATTCAAGAAGTCGCCGCGCAGGAGCAGATTGCGATTGAATCCGAACCGAATAACGCGTCCTTGCGCGTGACGCTCGTGGAATCGCGCGACCCGTTGTTGCTCACGGAAACCGTTTACGTCGTCGCGGACCGTTTTGCGACCTTGCGTGACGGCGTGAAATTTGGCGATGTCCAGCAAGTGTGGCAAGGCACACCGCGCGCAGAATTGAGCGCGCTAATCGTGACGCAAGACACGGCAATGGCGTTGACTCCACTGCTCGGCGCGCCGGGCGCGTTGGTGCAAATCGTCGCGCCCGAAGCATTGACGAATGCTGTTTGGCAAACGCCGCACGCGCTGGCGATTGTGCCCTTTGACCAATTGAACCCGCGCCTCGCCGCGCAGACGCTCGACGGGCAAAATATTTTGGACCACACCCTCGATTTGGACGCGTATCCGCTCGTGGTGCGCGTATATGTCGAAGGCAGCGCGGAACGGGTCCCCGCGTTTTACAACGCCCTGCACGCGCGCGTACCCGCGACGAATCGCGACCCGGAACGCATGACCTCTGTCATTATGACGGGCGTCACCGCGATGGGACGTTTCACCGCGCAAGCCATTGACGAAAGCGGCGACCCCGCCTTTCCCGCGCGCGTCGTCGCGCCGATTCTCTCACGCGCCGACATTACACACGTCAGCAATGAGATTCCATTTGTGGACGACTGCCCGCCAAATTTGGAACACGATTCGATTCGGCTTTGCAGCAAGAGCGCAAACATCGAAACGTTCAAGGTATTGGGCGTAGACATTGTGGGACTCACGGGCAATCACGCGGGCGATTTCGGCTATGACAATTATGTGAAAACGCTCGAACTGTACGAAAAGAATGGAATGAAATATTATGCGGGCGGACGCAACCAAGCAGACGCGCGCAAACCGCTCATCATCGAACATCACGGCAACCGCATCGCGTTTCTCGGCGCAAATAGTTTCGGTCCACAATCATATTGGGCAACCGCCGACAAGCCGGGCACAAACGGTTACGACGCGGACAAGCTGAAACAGGATATTGCTCTGGCGCGCGCGCAAGCCGATGTCGTGTTTGTAGAATTTCAAGCAGACGAAGTGTACAGTTACACCCCCGATGCAACGAACGTGGAAATTTTTCGTCGGACCTTGAACGACGGCGCGGACGTAGTAACGGGCGTACAAAATCATCATCCCGCGTCCATCGAATTTAACGCCGCCGGGACGCGCGAAATCTTGTATGGACTCGGCAATTTTTCATTCGACCAAATGTACAGCGACGAGGTGCGGCAAGGTTTGATTCCGCGTCACCTCATCTATGACGGCAAACTCGTGCAAACGGAACTCTTGACCACGATGCTCGACCAGTACGCGCAGCCGCGTTGGGCAACCGCGCCGGAACGCGCAGCCATTTTGCGCGCAGTGTTTGCGGCGAGCGGGTTCAAGACAGAATAAGGTATAATCGCCATATGTCTCCTGAACATCTCGCTTCCACATTTTCCGTCATTGGCTATGACCCCCACACGCAAGAATTAGGCGTCGCCGTACAATCCAAAGCATTCAGCGTCGGCAACATCGTGCCGTGGGCGCACGCGGGCATCGGCGCGATTGCCACTCAGGCGTGGACAAACAAATCTTTTGGCCCGCGCGGACTCGGACTGTTGAAAAGCGGACACGACCCCAAAGATGTGATTCAACATTTGATTGCAAATGACCCGGACGGCGCACGGCGTCAACTCGCCGTGATGGACGCGCGTGGGCGCGCCGCGAATTATACGGGCAACGAATGTATGTCGTGGGCGGGCGGCATCGCCGAACCAAATATTTCCGTACAAGGCAACATTCTCGCGAGCGAACGCGTACTGACAAACATGCTGCGCGCGTACAAAAACACGCGCGGCAAACTTGCCGAACGCCTGCTCGCCGCGCTCGAAGCGGGACAAAAAGCGGGCGGCGATACGCGCGGTGACGCGGCATCACCCACCTCGCGTCACATCCGCACTCTGGGTGATGCCGCGTCAGGTCAGCAATCCGCCGCGCTGTTAGTCGTGCGCGAAAAAAGCGACATGGACGCGCTCGGCGACGTGTATGTGGACTTGCGCGTGGACGACCACAAAACCCCCATTGCAGAGCTGCGGCGGCTCTACAGCATTTGGGAAAAAGAGCTGTATCCCTTTCTGGAGGGACGGCGCATCAACGCGCTCCTCCACGCAAAAAAATACGCGCGCGCCCAAAAATTGCATCGCGAATTTGCTGCCCACGCCGAACGTCTCGCCAAACGCAATTGGCAGGACGCCGCGCTCTTGAACGCGTTCGCGTGGCAGTTGGCGCAAAACGCGTTCGGTTTGGATGCGGCGTACAAGTACGCCCAACGCGCGGTGAAACTAAAACCGCGCGACGAAAACATCGCCGATACACTGGCGCAAGTTTTATATCAGCGCGGGGAGGCCGCGCGCGCCGTCGCAATTGAACGCGCGCTCGCCGCCAAATTTCCCGCGCGTGCTGATTTCAAATTGCAATTGGAAAAATTTGAAAAGGCGCTCAACACCGCGCGGCGTGTTAGAAAAGCCTAAGCGGTCGTCAGGTCAAATTTCTCAATTCCGTTTGACCTGACGATTTTTTTTATCTTGACTATGCAATCGCTCGTGCCCTATCGCAACCTTTCCGCGCTCGCTCTCGCCGGCGGCGCGTTGCTGCTCGCGCTTGCTCTGTGTGCGCTCGGCACATTCATCCTGATTCCCTTGTTTCAAAAAACCGAGACGCTCGCGACCAACACCGCAGTCCTCTCGCTCGGCGCAGTCGCGTTGTGTTTTGGCGCGCTGCTGATTTGGTTCGGACGCAACGTTCGCGCGTCGGTGGCTGTGCCGCTGCGGCTGCCCTCGCCATTCCTTTTTCTCGCCGCGTTTTTTCTCGCGTTGATTCTCGGACAAACGGTTCTGTCATTGCGCGCGGCGCCCGCGTATCTCTTTCCCTTTTTTCACGTTCTCGCCTCACTCACATTTCCGCTGACAATTTTGGCATTTGCCGCGCGGCGTTTGCAATGTGTTTCGTTAACCTCCATGCTCGCGCAATTTTCATGGGGCGGACTCGTAACCATTACACTCGCGGTGGTGTTAGAGTTGTTGGTTGGCGGTTTCATGGTCATTGTCGCGTTGGTTGCGCTCGTCGTGGTTTTGGGCAGCGAACGCATTCAAGAAATCGCCGACGCGTTACAGTCCGCCTCACTCGACACACAGCGCGTACTCGAAATTATTTCTGCTGAACCATTGGCGGTGCTGATTGTTGGATTCAGCGCGCTCGTTTTGTTCGTAATCCTTGCGCCGCTGTTGGAAGAAATGATCAAGGCGAGCGGATCTGCCATCCTCATTGCGCGCCGCGTGCGCGCGCACGCGGCGCCCACCAAAAGCGAGGCATTGCTTTGGGGGTTGGCGGCGGGCGCGGGTTATGCGTTCACCGAAAATATGTTTAACGGGCAGAACTCGCTCGGTGCGGCTGGCGTTGGCAGTCTTTGGGCAACGGCGATGATTTTGCGCGCGGGAACATCGCTGATGCACATGCTCGCCACCGCGACCGTCGCCGTCGGTTGGTATGAAGCGTTGGTGCTGAAAAAACGCGCGCGGGTTGTTTTATTCTTTGCGGCGGCGTTGACCGCGCACGCGGTGTGGAATACCGGCGCGGTGCTTCTCGGCGGCGTGTCCGTGCTCAATGCCTTGGCGCCGGATATGCCGCTCTTGGCCGTTTTGCTCGTCGGCGGCGCGCTCGCCTTTCTCGGAATTTTGTTTGGCGCATTTTTGTTTTGGCTCTGGCGACTCGTTCGTTGGGCGCAGCCAACGCCCGTTGAAATTATCACCTCACCGAATCTCGGCGGTCTGCCCCAAGAACAATTCAAACAAATTTGAATGTCGGGCGGTCAGACGACAAGGGGGCGTATGGTTCGTGTTGTAACGGATTCGGGCGCGCATCTTTCGCGTGAACTGCGCGCCAAGTTCAATATTGGAATTGTGCCGCTGCAAGTGCTGTTTGGTACGCGCGCGTATCGCGACGAAGTGGACTTGTCGAATGAGCAATTTTTTTACATGCTCACGCACGAAAAAGTGCATCCGACAACTTCCGCGCCCGCACCGCAAGATTTTATCAATACTTGGAAACCGATTCTCGATGCCGGGGAAGAAATTGTCTCAATCACCCTACCTTCGGGCTTGAGCGCGACGTATTCGTCAGCCGTGAATGCCAAAGCGCAAATGGAACAAGAGCACGGAGGCGAATTGCCTATCACGTTGATTGACGGCAAGTGGCTCTCGATGGCGCAAGGTTTTCAATGTTTGGAGGGCGTGCGCGTGGCGCAGGCGGGCGGTTCACGCGCGGAGGTGGCAAAAGCGATGACGCGGATGGACGATAAACTTTCGCTCGTCTTTTTGCTCGACACGCTGGAATATCTCAAACGCGGGGGACGCATCGGCAAAGCGCAAGCATGGCTCGGCACGATGTTTAATGTGAAACCGCTTTTGGAAATCGCGCACGCGCGCATCGAACCGTTGGAACGCGTGCGGAGCCGCAAAGCGGGGATTGCGCGTTTGCTCGAGCTCATCCAAAATCCGCCCGCGACCAACGGTGCGCGTCAAGGCGATGGTCCACTGCACATTTCGGTTTTGCACGCGCGGGCGCCGGAATCCGCACAGCAATTGGAAAATGAAATTCGGGCGCGCTTTAATGTTGCCGAATTGGTGATGGCAGAGATTGGTCCGACGATTGCGGTCCATGCCGGACCCGATGCGTTGGGCTTGGCATTTTATCGCGAGTGAATGGATGCGGCGCGGAGCACAACTCAAAACGGACGCGTGCGTGACCCGCGTCCGTTTTTTTATTTCGCGCTGCGAACCAAATGCAGGTCAACGAGATATTCTTCGTCGGGTGACAAATTGCGAAACGCGACGCCCGCGCGATAACCGCCTTCCGGTTTTTTTTCCATCCACACAATGCGCGCGGGAATGTCGCCATAACCACCGTTCGGTTTTGCCAGCGTAAAGGTGCATTGTTCGCCGGTCAACAACGGTTCGCGCGTTTCAATCAATGCGCCCGTGCGACTCAAGTTCAGCGTTTGCACCTCGACATCACTGCTGTTCCACCCTGCGTAGTCGCGCGTGACGGACGCGGACAGCGTGACCAATTTGCGCCCGAATCGGCGTTTTTCATCACTTGGCATTGTGCCCCCCTTTTTTGACAAGAACTGTCGCGTTTCGAGAAACCAATGTTTAGCCGGTGCGCGCTATTTTATACGCGAGGACGGGCGTTTGTCGAGAGGGGTTTCCGCAATGGGTGCAATTCACATTGGGGCAAGTTTAATCGGGCGATTCAAGATCGCGTGCGATGCACGGCATCGCCACCCAGCGCCAAGTGAACCTCCGTTCACTAATCGGTGAAGACCGATTTCGCTATGCGTTGCTGCGAATTCTATTCGCCCGAACAAGTCACCCTCAAACTGAACTACACCCTTCCGCGATGCCAAGCAGCGCACAAATCGCGCGGCGATTGCGAATGCGGAGCATTTTTGGAATCGGCGACGATTCCATCTTTCTTTAGCCGTGATTTCCATGTCATGCCTTGAGGTTCATTCTTGCCGCGAAATCCGGTACAGCGTGCCATCGCCGAATTGGAAAGCGGGCTGCATTTTTACAAGCGTCCGCAGCTCGTCAACGGTGTACAGATAACTTCGCGTCACCGCGTTGAACCAGATGAGATAACTGCCGTCATTCTCAAGCATACGCGTTACGCCGCGCGCGGGGTCATTTATTTTAGTGTCGGAATTGTATTCGGTTTTTTGCGGACTCGCTTGCACGCGTAGATTGGCAAGAATATACAACGCGTCGGGTGCGTTGCTGAAAACCGCGCTGTCCGCGTTGAACGGGTGCTGCTCAAGATACCGAATCATTGCGCTTTCGCGCCACAGCTTGCGGTTGAAACCACCCGCGCCATCGTTCGCGTACTCGAGCGTGTTCGCGGTCGCGCCAAGCACCGCCGGCACACTCAACCAGAGCGCGACCACGCACACGCTGAACGCAGGCGCCCACTTGTTTGAAAAAATCTGCCCAAGCGTTTTGTACACATTCTCCAACCCCAACACAAGGACCAATGTCAGCGGGACCAAGACGGGCGACAACAAACGGTCACCCAACGGGTCAAACGCAGTGAACGTCGCGCTCGCGATGAGAAACGCGGCGTAGACAACGCTGAACAACATCATTCCCACCGCCAGCGCAAACGCGTTTCTCCACTGTAAAGGATTGCGCTTGACCAAAAACGCGAGCATCAAAACAACTGCCGCGCCGACAAAGGGCAAAATGCTGTAACGCGTCGCCAGCGCGTCGAGCGAGTACCAATTCAAAATGGTCCGCAACACGAGTTGAAGATTTTCGGACAACGCATAAGCAGAAGACGCGCGCGGTCCCAAGAACGTGCCGGACACGAAATAATTTCGCAGTACGAACAGTCCGGGCGGCAGCGTGGCGAGCGTCGCAAACGACAACGCCAAGCGCGCGCGTACGCGCCATGCTTGCGGCAAACAGAGCAACAGCGTGAGCGCGCCGGAGAGAATGAGCGTGACGCCAATGTAACGCGTCAGACACGCGAGCGCCGCCGCAAGACACATGAGGAAAAATAATTTGCGCTCGCGGGTAACAAGAAATTTTTCTTGTGCCAGCAAGAATGCGAGCGTCAACAAGATAAAGAGCGGTTCCGACCACGCTGTCACTGCAGCTTCGAGCAGCGCGCGCGAACAGAGCACCAGAAGCATTCCCAACGCGGCGAAAGCAAAAGACAAGCCCACGCGCGCACACAGCAGCCCCGTCAGGGACACTATCGCGCCGAACAAAAATGCGTTGACAAACGCCGCTGCGCCGAGTGGGTCTGCGCGCGCAATAAACGCAACGACCGCGAGCACAATAGGATACAACGGCGGCTGTGCGACTAACGGTGTCCCGTCATAGGCAATGAGCCCTGTGCCCGCGCGGAGATTGCGCGCGACAGAAATATAGGTCACCGAATCCGTCGTCAAGCCCGCGCCATAACGACTCGTCGCAACAAGCACGAGCACCATCGCGACAAGTGCAGCAAGGCCAAGAGGAATTTGTTCGCGGACCCATCGGCTCATACTCTAAACAAAATCAACGTTACGCGGTCACCGGACAGCAAGGAACCCTTGGTGCGAATTCCATTGTGTGCGCGGTTCATTTTTTTACTTGCGGTCAACTCACCACCACGTGCCCCTCTGTAATCTCCGACGGACCCGCGACCAAATGCGCGATACTTTGCTGCACCCAATCCGCCGCGAGCCGATTGGATTCGCGCGCTTCGGCTTGCGTTTCAAAAATTGTGATGGATGCCATCACGTCACCTTCTTCGTCGAGAACATAGTACGCGATGAACCCCGCGTGCGTCCGAAGCATGGGCAAAAATTCCGACTGCACCTTGTTGGTAATTTCCTCTTTGTGGTTTGAATGATATTTACGAATCTCTGCGTACATCATTTTCTCCTTGCGAGAAAAGTATAGGGGCGCCCGACAAAGGTGCGCCCCTACTTGTTCCTTTCGCTTTTTACTTGACGTTTGCTCTACCAACCGTGTGCGCGATGATGCGCGCTGTGTAATGCTTCCAGCGCCATTGCGGTGACGAGATGCGCGCGGTAATCGGCAGAGGCATAAATGTCGCCAATGGTGGTGAGACCATCGGACGCCACTTTCGCGGCGGCGGCAATGTTGTCTTCGGTCATCGGTTTGCCTTTGAGCGCGTCTTCGGCTCGCTTGGCGCGCTGGGCATGGTCTGCCGCGCCCGTGACGCCGATCCGAATATCCTGTACCGTGTCATCTTTGATGCTCACCCACACGGCAACTCCCGCCACCGCATAACGCGACGCGGGATGCGGGAATTTGGCATACGCCACTCCGCTGCCTTTTGCGTCCGTTTTGGGAACGTGAATGGCAGTGAGGATTTCGTTCGCGGCGAGCGCCGTGCTAAACAAGCCCGTGAACAGCTCGTCGGCGCCGATGCTTCGTGAACCGCCGCTGCCTTGTACTTGTACCGTCGCGCCGAGCGCGAGCATCGCCGCAGGATAATCCGCAGCCGGGTCGGCGTGCGCGAGCGAACCGCCCATCGTGCCGCGATTCCGCACTTGACGGTCGCCGATGTGCGTGGCAACTTCGGGTAAAAGCGGACACGCGTTCCGCAGGAGCACGGAATGTTCCACTTCGTGATGTGTGGTCAGCGCGCCGATGGCGATTTTTTCGCCCATGTCCTTGATGCCTTTGAGGTCCGCGATTCGGCCAATGTCAATCAACGCGGGCGGCGTGGCAAGACGCAGCTTCATCGCGGGCAAGAGCGAATGTCCGCCGGCAATAATTTTGGCATCGGCGTTTTGCGCCATCAGCGCGAGCGCTTCGTTCAGCGACGCGGGCGCGTGATATTCAAAAGGTGCTGGATACATTGCTACATGCCTCCGTTGTTGGATTGCATCGCCTTCCACACTTTTTCGGGCGTGAGCGGCATGTCAATATGTTTTACGCCAAAGGGTTTCAATGCGTCCATGACCGCGTTCACGACTGCCGGTGTTGACGCAATGGCCCCGGTTTCGCCCGCGCCTTTGACGCCAAGCGGATTCACAGGCGACGGCGTGACTGTGCGCGCGGTTTCGTACGACGGAAGCATGGCTGCCGTCGGCACCGCGTAATCCATCATCGAGCCGCTGAGAAGCGTTCCGTTTTCATCATAGACGCCGTGTTCGTACAACGCCTGTGCGACGCCTTGCGCGATGCCGCCGTGAACTTGCCCGTCTACAATCATCGGATTGATGACATTGCCAACATCATCGCACGCGATATAGCGCAGGATTTTTGTTTTGCCCGTGTTGCCATCCACTTCGACCACGCAAATATGCGCGCCGAACGGGTACGTGCAGTTCGGCGGGTCATAGTACGACGTTTCGTCGAGGAACGGCTCCATGCCTTCGGGCAGCGAGTAACCAACTGCCGATTGCAGCGCGATCTCTTGAATCGTTTTCGCGGTGGCGGGCGCGCCTTTGACAAACACTTTGCCGTCTTCGTAAATCAAATCTTGTACGTTGGCTTCGAGCATGTGCGCGGCAAGACGTTTCGCTTTTTCTTTGATGCGCTGTGCCGCGCGCAAAACAGCTACTGCGCCCACCGCGCCGCTGCGCGAACCGTACGAACCGTAACCGAACGGCGTGCCGTTGGTATCGCTGTGCTGCACAATTACGTCGTCAACGCTGATGCCCAATTCATCTGCGACCACTTGCGCCATCGTCGTTTCGTGTCCTTGCCCGTGCGACTGGGAACCTGTGGTGACGACAACTTTGCCGGTGAGGTGCATCCGTATGTTGGCGCTCTCCCACAAACCCGCGCCCCAGCCCTGTCCGGGCAGACCAATCCACGCGCTCGGCGCGACGCCACATAATTCGATGTAGGTTGAGAAACCGACGCCGAGATATTTTCCTTTTTTCCGCGCGGCTTGTTGTTCCTCGCGAAATTCGGCATAGTTCAACATCTGCAATGCTTTGTCGAGCGTCTTGTCGTAATCGCCGCTGTCGTACTTGAGTCCCGCGAGAATATTGTCCGCCGGCGCGTAGGGAAATTCATTAGAGGGAATGAAATTCTTGCGGCGCACATCGGCAGGGTCCATGCCGAGTTCTTCGGCGACCCAATCCATCGCGCGTTCCAAAACGTACGTCGCTTCGGGACGCCCCGCGCCGCGATATGCGTCCACCATTGCAGTGTTGGTGTACACGTTGGTAACGTGGCAATAGATGTGGGGAATTTTGTACGGACCCGAAAGCAAGCGTCCGTACAGGGTGGTGGGAATGCCGGGCGCGATGGTGGACAAGATGCCGCCCATGTTTGCGTAGGTCTTGACGCGCAAGCCCGTAATCGTTCCGTCTTTTTTCGCGCCGATTTCAATGTCGGTGATGTGGTCGCGTCCGTGCGTGGTGGCGATGTAATTTTCACGGCGTGTTTCGTTCCACTTGATCGGGCGTCCGAGTTTTTTCGCGAGCGCGGTGACCAGCACATATTCGGGATACAAATAAATCTTGGCGCCGAACCCGCCGCCGACCTGCGGCGAAATGATGCGAATTTTTGTTTCGGCGATACCAAACACAAACGCGGTCATGAGCAGTTTCATCACGTGCGGCGCTTGCGAAGTCATCCACACTGTATATTCGTCCGACGCGGGATTGTACTGCGCCGCACAGCCGCGCGGTTCCATCGCGTTCGGAATCAAACGCTGGTTGATGATACTCTGTTTGACGACGACATCCGCGCCTTGGAGCGCGTCAGCCGTCGCCGCCGCGTCGCCGCATTCCCATTCGCATTCAATATTGTTTGGCGCGTTTTCGTGCAGCTGCGGCGCGCCCGCTTCGGTGGCTTTTTTCGCGTCGGTGACGACTGGCAGCGGTTCCCACTCGACGTCAATCAACGCGAGCGCGTCTTCGGCAATATAGCGGTCTTGCGCGACGACGACCGCAACGCCCATGCCGGTATGCGTCACGCGGTCCACCTCCAAGCAGCGCGGCGTGTTGGCATTGTTTTTCACGCCGCCCGCCTGCCACGCGCACGGCAGCGGATTCACGTCCATAAAATCTTTGCCGGTGAAAACGCCAATGACACCGGGATGCGCTTTGGCTTTGTCCGTGTTGATGCTTTTGATTTTCGCGTGCGCGTACGGCGAGCGCAAAATCGCCGCGTGCGCCATCCCCGCGAGTTGAATATCGTCCAGAAATTTTGCTTCACCCGTAATCAGACGCGGGTCCTCACGTCGTTTGATGGATTGTCCGAGAACTCCCATAGTTACCTCCGAGGGCGACAAAGGACAAAAGACGAAGGACGAATGCATTTCCAAAATAATTTTCGTCGTTCGTCATGGGTCATTCGTCAACCTTACATTTTGTCCGCCGCGTCACGCACTGCGCGCACGATATTTTCATATCCCGTACAGCGACACAAATTGCCTTCCAGTCCATGACGAATGGTTTCATCGTTCGGGTCGCCGTGATGCGTTAACAAGTCAACGGCAGTGAGAATCATCCCCGGTGTGCAAAAACCGCACTGTAACCCGTGATGGTCCCAAAATGCTTGCTGAACGGGATGGTATGCGCCGTCCGTCCTCAATCCCTCAATCGTCGTAATGTCCGCGCCGTCCGCTTGAACGCCGAGAACCGTGCAGGACTTGACTGCCATGCCGTTCATCAAAACAGTGCACGCGCCGCACTGCGACGTATCGCACCCAACATTGGTGCCGGTGAGTCCCAGCTTTTCGCGCAATACATGTACGAGCAGCCAGCGCGGTTCCACATCCACTTCGCGCAGCTGTCCATTCACCTTTATGCTTACTTTCATAAATGACCTCCAAAGATTGACAGCATTGGGTTGATAGATTCAGCAGTAGAAAAATGTGATGGCGACGGCGCCTCCTTTCCGTGAACCGGAAAAAGAACGCGCGTTACGCGTAAAAATTTTTACGCGTTGCGCGCGCAGTCAGACGGAGCAGAGTTTATTGGAACACATAAGACAACCATTGTCACAGTTCGATGTAGACCACAGCATTGTGGAAAAATTGGACATGCAAAAACGAACGGGGAACGCGCAAAATTATACTCAACAGTGGAATGCAATTCAAGGGGGGTATAAGGCAACTGCAAAGTCGCGCCAATTGTCATTTCGAGCGGATGCGAGAAATCCCAACCTTTCGTGACAAATGAGATTTCTCACAGAGTTTACCCCGAAGGATTGAGGGGTTCGAAATGACATATCCTTGTCAAGGGACTTTGCAGTCGCCTTAAGGGGGGTATAAAAATTTCGGGCAAGATGCTTTCGGCGCGTTCATTGCCGCTGTCTGCGAGCTCTGCTAGAATCGTCAGCCACAAGCATCTTTAGGCGGCGAACACGTGACCTCTGCAAAGCATCTACAAAACATCTGCGTCGTCGGCAACATCGGCTCCGGCAAAAGCACGCTCGCGCGCTTGCTCGGCGCGGCGATTCCCGAAAGCATCGCCATTCCGGAAAATTTTGACGACAATCCATTTTTGGAATTGTATGTTGCCGAACCGAAACGCTGGGCATTTACCAATGCCGTGCGCTATTACTACGATTACGTGCGCGTGTATGACGAATTGACGCGCGAGCGCACCTACACGCGCTGTTTCGTTGACGCAGGCGGCGCGACCAATCGCCACGTCTACGCGCCGTATCTCGCGCACGAAGCGGTAATGACGCCCGCCGAGAATGCGTTCTACAATCTCTTGTGCGACATGATTCAACGCGCCTATCAATATCCCGAACCGGACGCGTATATTTTTTTACACGCCGCGCCCGCTCACTGCTTTGAGCGGATGCAAAAACGCGGCTGGCGTTATCAAACGGAAAACATCGCGCTGACCTATCTGGAAACGCTGGAGCGCTATCTCGACGCGTTTCAGACGCGCCTGCAAGCAGAGCGCATCCCTGTTTTGGAGTTTGACAGCGAAAGGATTGATTTCACGCGCGCGGAGGAGCAAGCGCACATCGTCGCGCGCGTACGAGAATTTTTGGGGGATTAGACATCGCGGCAACGCAAATTCGAACTCTGTCGAATTCAATCCGGTGCAAGTTGATTGCGCCGGGCAACCACAGTTTCAACTGCCCTCTTGGTAACCGCGCACCTTGTCCACCACTGCGCGCACGCGCGCGGCATCCACTGCATTTTCGACGCGCCCATCCACTTTGAGCGATGTGCCCGCCAACACGCCGTCCACAATCGGCACAAAGTCCAAAACATTTTCTGCCGTCACGCCGCTGCCAATCAAGAGCGGCGCATCCGGCGCGCCTTTGCGCGCGGCAATCACATCGCCCAAGTCCGTCGCATAACCCGTTGCCTTGCCGCTGATGACCAACGCGTCCGCGCCGCCGCGTTCCCACGTATCGAGCGCGACCCATTCCATTTGCATCGGCGCGAGCGGGACCGCGTGTTTGGTCAAACAATCGGTGAAAATTAAAACGTTCGCGCCCAACATTTTGCGATAGCGCGCGATGTCCGCCGCGCGTCCTTCGATAACTCCTTGGTCGGCGAGCATTGCCCATGACACAATATTGATGCGAACGAATTGCGCGTCACACGCTGCCGCAATCGCCAGTGCGCTGATGCCGTCATTGCGCAACACATTTACGCCCAACGGGATTTTTGTTTTTTGGCGCAGCGTGGTGACAATGCGCGTCATGCTTGCTACCGTTTCGGGCGGCACGTGGTCTTTGAAAAACGGCGCATCAAAAAAATTTTCAATCATGATGCCGTCCACACCGCCCTGCTCCAGCGTGTGGGCGTCCGCGAGCGCTGCGTCAATTACGCCATTGAGGTTGTTGGCATAGCGTGGAGCGCCGGGGAGTGCCTGAAGATGCACCATGCCAATGACAATCTTTTTCTTGCCAAAGAGCGTATCAAACGGTTCGCGACTGTGCATGATTCATTCCTCACCGCATTATCCGTTCTTGAAACAAATTCAAGACGCCTTCCACATCCACGTCCGTACAAATCGTCGTTTCCACGCCGTCATACCATCTGCCCGTGCGGTCCACGACGATTTGTCCGAAACCGTAACTGTGCGTGTCCACGCGCACGCGCCGCGCAACGGTTTGAAATAAATCGGGACGAATCAAGTACGCAATCGCCGTCGGGTCGTGCGTATGCAGCGCGCCGTCCGTTTTGTATTCTGCCGCGTGAAATGCCTGATAATGCGGCACCACGCGCGCGACCAACTCCGCGTATGCGCTTTTCGACGCGGCAAGTTCGCCGATGTATTGGCGGCTCATCACAACAGGCATCGTGACATCCAATCCAACCATGACGACGTGCCAGTCCGCGCCAAAGACCAATGCTGCCGCTTCCGGGTCATTATGGATGTTGGCTTCGGCGACGGGCGAAACATTTCCGGGCACAAACGCCGCGCCGCCCATAAGCACCACGCGTTTGGTCGCTTTGATAATGCGCGGTTCCAATTTCAACGCCATCGCGATATTGGTCAGCGGACCGATGGGCACCAGCGTAATTTCACCGGGGCGTGACATGACGGCTTCGACAATGAATTGTGCCGCGCGCGTATGCGCGGGTTGACTGTCCGGTTCGTCGGTCAACCCCGCGTCGCCCAAACCATCTTCGCCATGTACAATGGTCGGCGGCGATGTATAATCGCGCACCAGCGGAGAATACGCGCCGCGCGCAACCGGGATGTCGTCGCGGCCGGCGAGTTCCAATATGCGTAGCGCGTTGCGCGTGGTCACTTCGACATAGTGATTTCCAAAAACGGTGGTCAGCGCCAGCACGTCGAGTTCGGGCGATTTGAGCGCAAACAAAATCGCCATCATGTCGTCAATGCCGGGGTCAGTGTCAATGAGAATAGATTCGGGCATGGGATATAATGAGAGACTGGGGATTGGAGATTAGAAATTTTTGATTTTTGAATTTCGATTTTCAGTTCATGCTTTAATCTCTAGTCTCTAGTCTCTTTCGAGGTAAGAATGGAAAAACTTTTTTTCATCATCGGCGCGTTATCCGGTGCATTGTCCGTGGCGCTCGGCGCATTCGGCGCGCACGCATTGCGGGAGCGCTTGACGGCGCAATTGCTCGATACGTTTGAAACGGGTGTCCGCTACGAAATATATCACGCTTTTGCGATTTTGTTCGTCGCAATTGCGTTGACGCGTTGGCAATCGAATTTGCTTCCGCTCGCGGGTTGGGCATTCGTGCTCGGCACGCTTTTGTTTTCGGGAAGTTTGTACTTGCTCGCCCTTACGGGCACGCACTGGCTCGGCGCGATTGCACCTTTCGGAGGGATTGCGTTTATCGCTGGATGGATTTTGTTGGCGGTGGGCGTGTGGCAGAGCCACTGAATAGAGACGGGAGACTGGAGATTAAACAAGTGTCTCCCGTCTCTTGTCCCCAGTCTCCGGTCTACTATGATAGACATTCCCACTCCACTTCTTGACGCACTGCGTCATGCCCAGCATATCGCGGTTTTGACCGGCGCGGGCATTTCCGCCGAAAGCGGTGTGCCGACCTTTCGCGACGCGCAAACAGGACTGTGGTCGAAATTCAATCCGCAGGAATTGGCAACGCGCGAAGCATTTGCGCGCAATCCGAAATTGGTGTGGGAATGGTATGCCTTTCGCCGCGAATTCATCGCGCGCGCGGAACCGAACGCGGGACATTACGCGCTGACGGAATTGGAAAAGCGCGCGGAAAAATTTACGCTCGTCACACAAAACATTGACGGTTTGCACGAACGCGTACGACAGAACGTAGAGACGCTGCGAAGCAGCGTCTCCCCCATCATCGAATTGCACGGCAATATTTTTCGCACGAAATGTTTTCGCGAAGATACGCGCGTGAGCGATTGGCTGGCAACCGATGAAATTCCGCCGCGCTGTCCGCGCTGTGGTTCGTACATGCGTCCCGATGTCGTTTGGTTCGGCGAAGCGTTGCCGCGCCGCGCGCTCGATGAATCATTCCGCGCGGCGGAGAGTTGCGACGTGTTTTTTTCCATCGGCACATCCGGTGTCGTCGAACCGGCTGCGTCACTGCCCTTCATTGCGTTGAGAAATGGCGCGGTGGTGATTGAAGTGAATCCCGAAGAAACGCCGTTAAGCGCAAGCGCGACGTTTTGTTTGCGCGGGGTCGCGGGCATAGTGATGCCGCAGATACTTGAAAGAACCGCGGAGGGCAATTAGCCGATAGCGCATAATAAAACATTTCTTCCTCCTCAGCCCTCTGCGATTTGCCAGTCCCTCTTTATTGACTCAACACGTCCGGATAAAACACCGCGTCGCGTTCGCTTTGTGTGTTGTGGCACGCCGCGCAGTGTTCCAGTTGTTTTGGGTCGCGCGTGACAACTCCGAATTCATCCACATACGCGTACTGCCAGCCGCTCTGGTCCTTGAGCATGATGCCGAGCCCTGCCGGTTTGGACGCGCTGTCATTTTTCAAAAAGCGTTCGTCGCGCGCCCATTTCTCTTTGACAATGACCGTGCCTTCGGGAAACGTGCGCGCACCGGTTTGCGCCATCGTTTGCGCCCCCCCCGGATTCACAAACACTTGAACAAAATACTGGGCATGTTCGCTCTGCAGATAAGACTCTTCGGCGGGCGTTTGCAAGCGGCACAATGCCATGAGAAAAAAGGAAACATTGCGCGGAGTTTCAAACAATGCTGTCCAGTTTGAATACTCGCGCACGATTTTTTCCAGCGTGTCTGAATCGTTTTGAGATGCGTTGTTTGTCAATGGCACCGCACACGCGACAACAAAAAACATTAGCGCAACAAAAACAATTCCGCGTTTCAATTCACACCCTCCGTTCGATATTCCGCGCGGCGATTTGGACTTTTCGCGTTTGACGTTTGACCGGTCATTCCTCGTTCGTCATTCGTCGTCAGGCGCATCGCCAACCGCGTATTCCGATGCGCGATTTTGTTATTGCGGACAGCAATGCCAATCGCTTTTTTACTGCCCACCAGCACCACCAATTGCTTTGCGCGCGTGACGGCGGTGTAAAGCAAGTTTCTTTGCAGCAGCATGTAATGTTGTGTGAGAATCGGCAGCACCACCGCGCGATATTCACTGCCCTGTGATTTATGCACACTCAGCGCGAACGCGTGAACCAATTCATCCAACTCGCTGAATTCGTACAGAACGCGCGTGCCTTCGAAATCAACCTCCACCGTTTGTTCTTCAAAATCAATTTCCACCACGCGCCCCATATCGCCATTGAACACTTGCTTGTCGTAATTGTTGCGCGTCTGCAAAACCTTGTCGCCCACGCGAAACACCCGCGCGCCGTGCCGCGTTTCGCGTTTGCCTTGTGCAGGCGGATTCAGCGCAACCTGGAGTTGTGTATTCAATTCCGCGACACCCGCTTGCCCGCGATGCATCGGCGACAACACTTGAATATCGGCAATGGCATCGAACGCGGGAAAGCGATTGCGAATGCGCCGCGTCACCAGGTCAATCACCTGCGCCGCTGCTTTTGCCGCATCCTCTTCGGGCACGAGAAAGAAATCGCGCGCGTTGGCGAACACGGGAAATTCGCCGCGATTGATGCGGTGCGCGTTCGACACAATTTGTGACGTTTCGTCCTGCCGAAAAATCACGTCGAGCGAAATGACGGGAATGGTGTTCGACGCAAGCATATCTTTCAGCACATTCCCCGCGCCCACGCTCGGCAGTTGGTCGGGGTCGCCGACGAACAAAACATGCGAAGTTAAATCAATCGCTTTGAGCAGCGCATTCATCAACAACAAATCAATCATGGACGTTTCATCCACGATGATTAAATCGGCGTCGAGAGGATTGTCGCGGTCGCGCAAAAATTTTTTATGTTCAAAGGGTTTGAATTCCAAGAGCCGATGCAGCGTCTGCGCTTGTTCGCCCGTCGCTTCGCTCAAACGTTTCGCGGCGCGTCCCGTCGGCGCGGCAAGTTTGAACGTTTTGTGTTTCGCTTTCAACAATTGAATAATCGCGCGCACCGTCGTCGTCTTGCCCGTGCCGGGTCCGCCGGTGAGGATAGACACTTTTTCCGTGAGCGCAGTGCGTACCGCGTCTTGTTGTTTGGAGGTTAGTGACTGGGGACTGGAGACTGGAGACTGCGTTTCAAGCCACGCCCACGCTTTTTCCCAACTGACCCTTTGGAAATCCGGGAGCCGTGTTGAACGACTCTTTTTTAATTCGAGCAAACGTTTTGCAGTATTTTTTTCCGCGATGTGGAATGGTGTGAGATACACGGCAGACACGTGCGCCGAGTCTCCAGTCCCCAATCTCAAATCTCCAGTCTCTAGTCTCCAATCTCCCATCTCCTCCACCACAACGACCTCGCCCGTTTCCAATCTTCCAATCGCCGCATCAATTTGTTCCGCGCTCGCGCCCAATGCTTGGCGCGCCTCGTCCACCAATGCGCCGCGTTCGGCAAACACATGTCCATCGTCAATAAATTTTGCGAGAACGTATTCGACGCCCGCTTCAATGCGCGCGGGGTCGTCTTCTTTCATTCCGAGCGCACGCGCGATTTTGTCCGCCGTCAAAAAGCCGATGCCGTAAATATCGCGCGCGAGGCGATACGGTTCGTTTTTCAAAACGTTCAGCGCGCCATCGCCGTACTGTTTGTAAATTTTCACTGCGAGCGCGGTGCTGACACCGTGCGATGACAGAAACATCATCACCTCTTTGATTTGTTTCTGTTCCGCCCAACCTTTTTGAATTATCTCGATGCGTTTGCCGCCGACGCCGCCCACTTGGTTCAAGCGCGCAATATCCTTCTCGATAACTTCCAGTGTATCGAGTCCGAAATAATCCACGATGCGCTTCGCAGTAACGGGTCCGATGCCTTTGATGAGTCCAGAGCCAAGATATTTACGAATGCCTTCAATCGTCGCGGGGAGTTGAATGGTGAATTTTTTGATTTCGAATTGGCGTCCGTGCGTAGGATGATTTGTCCATATCCCTTGCAGCGCGAGCGATTCGCCCACGCTCGCGCCCATCAAATTGCCAATCACGGTGACAGTGTACGATTTTCCTTCGGGGACAAAACGCGCGACGGTATAGCCGTTTTCTTCATTGTAAAACGTGATGCGCTCGATAACGCCGGTGAGGGGTTGGAGTGAGAGATTCGAGGGAACGTTCACGCGAGAGAGTATAAATGAAAACGCCGTTCGCTAAAAGCGGACGGCGCGACGGATAGAACAAATATCTATCTCAATCGCTCGTTTCGATAAAGCGTTCTACAAATTGTTTGGGGGAGAGCGCAGGAATGGGCGAACGGCGGTAGTGCGTGAGATTGCGTGTGATAATGAACGATGCGCCAAAGGATTGCGCCGCCGCGACTTGGAGGGCATCTTCAAAATCGTTGAACAGCAGAGCCAACGCGTGCCGCGCATCCTCCGTACTGGTCGGCGCCACCTCGACAAATTGCAATAGCTCGCGGAGGAATGGGCGCGCGTCGGGACGCACGAGGTACGCCAAGTTGGAAAGCGAATGCCACGCCACAGCGGCTTGTCCGGGCGCGGCTTCTGCCCATTCAAGCACCCTTGCGCTGTCCTCAAAAAACTCGCGGCGTTGGAGCGCAATGTCGAGCAAAATATCCGTATCAAACAAAAGTTTCATTTCTCGGACAAATGGTAGCGCGCTCTAAGCGCATCGAGCCGCGCGTCGGGTCGCGCCGACGCGGCGACGCGAAATTTTCCTGCCCACCTTTGGGCAAACGGACGCTTCTTTTTTTCGCCCGCCAATGGCGCCTCGCGCACGAACCCTTCGATGAGCGCCGACACGTTTGTTTTGCGCGCGTGCGCGAGTTTCTTGGCGCGGCGCAAGACCGCAGGGTCCATCGTCAAGGTGATTCGCGTTTTCATAGTATGTATTGTAGCATCAAGTATGTATCCCGTAAAACGTGATGCCTTCGATGACACCGGTGAGGGGTTGGAGTGAGAGATTCGAGGGAACGTTCACACGAGAGTGTATAAATGAAAACGCCGTTCGCTGAAAGCGGACGGCGCGACGGACAGAACAAATCTATTCCCCGAACGCTTCGGCGAGCAGTGTTTCGAGCCGCCGCGCGAGCATGGTGTAGGAATAGTGGCGCGTGGCGAGCGCGTAATTTTGCTCGACCCGTTCTTGCGCGCGAGCGGGCTCTTGCAGAATCGCGCGCGCTTCTTCTACAACCTTCTGTGTGATAAAGCCGTCAAACTCGATGACCTCGAAACCTTTGGGCTTGATGTCAACGTTGTACACCGAATAGTTGTTGACGACGATGGGACGGCGAAAATACAGCGCTTCTAAAAACGCGTTGCCGAATCCCTCAATCGTCGAAGGATACGTCACCAAATCCGCGCGCGCATACACATCAGGGAGAGAATATATTTTTTTGCCGTCCGCCGTTTGTCCGCGTTCCCGCTCCACCCGCGCGCTGGCGAATTTTACGCGCACGTTCAACAACTCGGCATACTCGCGCACGCGCGCAGCGTACTCGTCGCCTTCATCACCCGACGCGTGCGAAATCACCAACGTCGCGGGCAAGCCGATTCGCCCTGTCAATTCCACCGCGTGCTCAATGCCTTTACGCGGAATAATACGCGTGGGCTGCAAGAGCAAAAATTCGTCGTCACGGATGCCCAATTCATTTTTCAAATCGGCGCTGTAGGCATCGGGCGGCGGCGGCGGATTGTCAAAGTCCATTACGTTGGGGATGAGCAGACTAAAAGTGTGATTGCGCATCCCCAATTGTTCGCCCGCCGTAGAATTGATGACCACATGCCGCAGGGATGGCAAGTGCGGCGGAAATGCCATGTCAATATAGTCCCACACACAACCCACCATGAAGCGTTGACGCTCCCAAAAAAAATCGTGATGATGCGCGACGGCGGGCATGCTCGTTTCGGCAAGCAGTTCGGTGAGCGCGAGTCCGAGCGGCACATTCAACGGAATGGTCAACGCGTTTTCGACAATCAGCAATTCGATTCCAAAATCGGTGATGAATTGGTACAGCGCGTTTTTCAAATCCAGCGTGAGCGCATGAATTTGCGCGGTGATTTTCGGCGGGCGTTCGCGCGCGGTAAAGGCAACGTGTTGAATCGCTTCGATTTCAGGATGAAGGAAATGGGCGCGCGGCACCACGCGACTGCGTTCCGGCGGCTGGTCCGATTCGCCGGAAAAATAAAAACAGGCGTGTCCCAACCCTTCCAACACGTGTGCCCACTTGTGCGTTTCGAGCGACACACCGTCGGTCCCGTTAAAACGCGTCGAGACAAAACCAATGCGGCGAGGTTTTAATTGCCCTCGCACAATCTGAAATTCGATGGGTTGTGCCAGCATCCGCTATCGGCAAAATTTTATTCCAAGCGCGCAATGACGTTTGCAATTTCGTCCGGCGTGAACGCGCGGAGCGTGAGCGTGCGAATATTGCCTTGCCGTCCCGCGCCGAGCAAAAAGCGATTGATGGTTTCATCGTCGGGCGCTTCAGTAATCATAATCGCGTCATACGGTCCCATCGTCCACCATTCCGCAAGCAGCTTGCAGCCCTCGCGTTCGGCAATCTTGGCGGCGGAACGGACGCGCGCAGGGTCGTCTTTGATGGTACGCGCCCCTTGGTCGGTCAAGTTAATCAGACTGATATAGACGGGCATGATTTCCTCCTCGAGTCGCTCTCGCACTCGGCAAACCTTTTGAAACATTGTACGCGCAACATTTGAAACGCGCAATCGCCTGTCACACTCTATCACCATTCTTTTCATCGGACGCAGAGACACGCGGCGGGATGCGGGAATGAAAAATTGGTCTTGCTTTTGCCGCGTTCCAAATATGGCTGTCCTGTGTTACCATCCTTTGCGTTAAGCAATGATGTCGCGGCGCGCCGCTTCGGTTGGACCGATTCCGCGCACGTGACCCAATTTAGACCGCGTTCAGACCGAACGCGCTTATACTATCCCCTGCGGATTGCCGCACAAGCTCTTGGCTTTTGCGCGTACAACCATGCTTGCGTGCGCGAGGAAAAAAAACACAGATGATTGCTCCCAATCTTTCCGACACTGTTCCGCAAAATGTGGAAGAGGCGCTGCGCCTGCAAAACGCGCGTCTCCGCGCCTTACAGCAAGTTGTGTTGGGGCTTACCTCCACTTTGGATTTGAACGCCGTACTCAAACACGTCGTTCAAATGGCGCAAACACTTTCGGACGCTGCCCATTCGCATATTTTTCTGTACGACTCGGCGCACGATGAATTGACGCTTGCGGCGAGCCATTGGGCAAAGGAACAGCGTCAAATTCCACTCCGCCCGCGCGCCGGCGGCATCACTGCCCAGGTGGCGCGCAGCGGCAGAGCCGAATTTATTTCCAACACCGCCGCGCACGTGGCATACGCGAACATGTCCGACGACCTTCGCCCCGGCGCGCTCGCCTGTTTACCGCTCAGCAAAGACCGCAAGATTCTCGGTACGCTCAGTCTCGGTTATTGGGAACCGCATCCGTTTGATGCCGAGACGCGCAATTTTCTTGACCTCCTCGCGCGCCATGCCGCGCTCGCAATTGATAATGCGCGCCTGCACGCGCTGGCGATTGACAAAGCGCGCATGGAACATGAATTGGAGATGGCGCGCACGGTGCAGACGAGTCTCATGCCGCGCAGCACGCCGCACATCGCGGGCTGGGAATTTGCCGCGCTCTGGCAGCCCGCGCACCTTGTCGGCGGCGACCTGTATGATTTTACCGTACCCGACGCGTCCGCCGATTCGCTTCAAACTATCAGCATTGCCGATGTGGCGGACAAAGGAATGCCCGCCGCGCTCTTTATGGCGCTGGCACGCGCGACCTTGCGCGCAAGTATTATGGTGCACTGTTGTCCGTCCGATTGCATTACGCATGTGAATCAAATGCTGTGCGCGGATGCAACGGACGGGATGTTTGTGACAATGTTTCATGCCCAATTGCATCCGCCAAGCGGTAAATTGGCGTATGTGAACGCGGGGCACAATCGTCCGCTGTGGTATCGCGCGGGGGAAGGAACGTTAACGGAATTGGAATTGACGGGGATTGCGTTGGGCATTGAGGCGCAGCAAACGTTTGACGAGTGCGCGATTCACATCGCACACGGCGATTTTGTTTTATTCTACACGGACGGTGTGACCGATGCGACCAACGCGCGTGAAGAGGAATTTGGCAAAGCGCGTTTGCAAGAATTGCTCCTCGCGCACCGCAACGCGTCGGCGCGCGAAATTATGACGGCGTTGGAAAATGCCGTGCGCGAATTTGTGGACGGCGCGTCACAATTCGACGACATTACGGCAGTAGTGGTGAAACGAATCGCGAAAACCACGAAATAACGCGAAACCCGCGTTGGTTAATGCTGCGCTAGAGTTGACCTTCGTTTCCGGTTTATTGACAGCGCGGCGAAGGGTGTTATGATGTCGCGGCGTTGGGCGCGAATTGCCGAAAACGCACCACCGGAATTCGGCGCATCCCGCCGGGTGGTCCGCCGTTCCCAACTGAATATCCTTTTCGTCCCCTGCTTTGTTCTCATTGCTCGACGGTGAGAATGAACTCTTGATGAGGAGAATTTGCAGCGTGTGACGGGTGGACCGAGCTTGGTAATTTTTGCCAAAGCATCGGTTTTTTATTTTATACAGGTCGGCGCGCCCTCGTTTGAGGCGCGCTTGAGCAGAGCAAGAGTTCAGAGCAAAGGAGTTTTTCCATGGACATGAAACACGTTCATTTCATCCGCGAGATAGTGCTGCGAGACAAACGCGGCAGAAAAGTTCCCACCATGCAAATTTCGTACGCCAAACCCTCAAATATTAATCCAACTTTCCAAAACGTCCCTCCTAAATACCAAAACGAAGTCCGCAATCTCTATGAAGATATGGGCGGTGGTCGCTTGAAAGAATGGCTCGTGGGGCTCACCATCATCATTCCCTACACTACGCCGGACGCGTAGACCCGCTACATCAAACTACATTGCAAAAAAAAACTCTGTCCTCGAAGGGGACAGAGTTTTTTATTCACTCATGTTACGCAGAATTGTCATTTCGAGCGGAGCGAGAAATCTCGCAAGGCGCGAATGAGATTTCTCGCAAAACTTGTCCCGAAGCATTGAGGGAACGGCTCGAAATGACATTTGTCCCGCGAAAGAGTTGCACATTGAGTATTTCAAATTCGTCCTACGTTTACAAACGAACTCTTCGGCGTTGTGCGTAACATCAGTTAATCACTCACGCCGCAAGTTCCACAAAAAATGTTGTGCCCTTGCCCACCTCACTCTCAACCCAAATTTCTCCGTTGTGCGCTTCCACCAAACTTTTGGCAATCGCCAGCCCCAGACCCGTGCCGCGTGAATCGCTCGCTTTGTAAAAGCGTTCAAAGATGTGCGGCAGTTCCCCCGTTGGAATCCCGCGCCCCGTATCTTGTACGGCAAGGAAAACGTTTCCACTCTTGTCCACCGTGCCCGAAACGCGAATCGCGCCGCCGCGCGGCGTATAGCGCAGCGCGTTCGCAATCAAATTTTCCAACACCTGACGAATACGCGCGGGGTCGGCATCCACGTTGGGCAAATTCGCGGACGCTTCGATTGACAAGCTCACGTCTTGATGCTGTGCTTGCGCGCGAAAGGACGCGGCGGTCTCGTTCAGCAAAATCGTCAAGTCGGTGGATTCTTTTTGTAAATGCAGCCCGCCGCTTTCCGCGAGCGCGAGCGTGCGCAAATCTTCAATCAGGCGCGCGAGCTGTCGCGTTTCATCCAGCACTGGCTCCAAATGCGCGCGGTCGAGCGGATAGACGCCATCCAACATGCCTTCGAGATTGCCCTGAATCACCGTCAAGGGCGTCCGCAGTTCGTGTGAAACATCCGCCAGCAAGTGCCGCCGCTGGGTGTCGCTCGCTTGCAAGCGCGTCGTCATTGCATTGAACGCGCGCGTCAAGCCGCGCACTTCGCGCGGACCGCGTTCGCGCACCCGCGCTGCATAATCGCCATCCGCCACGCGCTGTGCCGCCTCAATCACTTCGGCAAGCGGGTCAATCGCGCGCCGCATCGAGCGAAAGGTAAACCCCAACACCACCAACGCGAGGAGGAACGCGCCGAAACCGAGTGGGCGCAAAACCAACGTTACATTTTCGGGAATGCTTGTCTGTCCGAACGAAAGCGCCAAGAACCAAAACAAAAAAGTAAATCCGCCGCAGCTGAGGAAGGCAAACAGAAAAAAGAAAATTCCGAAACGCCAAAAGAGCCGCCGGCGCATCGGATACCAATTTGCAGCATCCGGTGGAAAAGGAGTGTCAGGATTCCACCACGGGGGACGAGAACGACGCATTTTTGAGAGACGCGGAATGAGCAATGCGCAATGAGTCTATTCTCAAACCTCAATGCTCATTGTTCATCACTAAACTTGTAACCCATCCCGTACACTGTCAATACGTAACGCGGCTCGCGCGGGTCGGGTTCGATTTTACGACGCAGATTTTTGATGTGCGCGTCAATCGCGCGTTCGTACGACTCAAATGCCACGCCGCGCACCGCGTCGAGCAGCTGCGCGCGCGTAAAGATGCGCCCCGGTTGGCGCGCGAGCGCGAGCAGCAGTTGAAATTCCGTCGGCGTCACATCCACGACGCGTCCGTCAATTGTTACGCGCATACGCGGCGTATCCAATAGTACATTGCCCGCGCGCACGATTTCGCTCCCTTGCGTCGCGTTCTCCATACGACGTAACACGGCGCGGACGCGCGCGACCAATTCTTTGGGCGAAAATGGTTTGACCATATAATCATCCGCCCCGAGCTCTAGTCCGACGAGTTTGTCCGATTCTTCACTGCGCGCGGTCAGCATGATGATGGGCGTGTTGGATTCTTTGCGCACCATGCGCGTCACATCCAAGCCGTCCACATTCGGCAGACCGAGGTCGAGCACGAGCAGGTCCGGTTTCGCCGCCCGCCAAATGGCCAATGCACTTTTGCCGTCACTCGCGGTCAAGATGTTGAAACCCGCGTGCTCCAAATAGTCACGCGCAATTTGCACAATCTTGGGTTCGTCTTCAACGAGCAGAATCGTTTTCATGCCAGTACAAGCAAACAGGGGAAACCAAGACCTTGCTCTCGTTTCCCCTTTTGACCTGTCTACGAAGTGGGTGCTTGATTTTCCGCGTCATGCAACTTTTTGTGCCATTCTTTCACGCGCTCGGGCACGTCCCCGCGCGCAGGGTCCCAATCTCCGCGCATCCAAGGTCCTCCGCGCATACCCCAACGCGGGCGGAACACCAGACGCGCGAGCACAAACACGAGCAAAATGAACAACAGCGGGACGAAACAACCTACCAGACCAAACCCAAACGGACGATGGAAACCGAACGGGCCATAGAACCAAAACGGCGCGGCATAAGGCGCCGCCGGTGCAACTCCGCCCGTCACCGGCGGGGTGAGATTTCCACTCACCACCGCGCCCTGCATGACGCCCATATTGTACGCGGTGAATCCCACTCCCGCAACCAGACCAACCAACAACAGCGTCAGAATGACGCCCAGAATAAATCTGCCGTAACGCATCTTTTGCCTCCTGCAAAATATATCTTGCTCTGTACCCTGCCTCTGCAACCGATTCCGTTTTCAGGTCGTCTAACAGGGTCTTGTTACTTGCGCTTTCAAGCCGAGTATCGCGCGCGATTGTGAAGAAATATTGAATCCGCGCCCAAGACATTATGGAGGTCGAGCCGCGCGAGGAGCAGGCGGCTGAAATCCTTTCTTACAATTTAATTACAAGCAAGCATAAATATCCATCCCTGTACCCATTGTCCCATTCCTTATGTATGGCAGGGGGGTTAAGATAAAAGCTCGAAAGGGGCAAGCATGAGTTTTACAGCTTTACTGTTCGGAAAAAAAAATATCGCAGTTGCCTTGTTCGTTCTCGCGGCGATTGCATTTTCCATCTATCCGGCACATGCAAACACAACCCGACCGCCGCTCGTCAATCCCATCACCGGACAAGCGCCCGTTCGGACGTACGTTGTTACCAAAACTTCTGATACGGGGGACAACACAAAACCGGGAAACGGGACCCTGCGCCGCGCGATTGTGGACGCGAATGCCAGTCCGGGTTTCGATGCCATTGTGTTTGACATTCCCGGCAGCGGCGTGCAAACCATCAAAATCGTCAATTACCTCACCGAACTCAAGGACAATGACGGAGTGATGATTGACGGCACTCAGAGCGATGACCAAATCGAACTGGACGGTTCGGGCACGCACGGCGTGCATGGTCTGTATGTCACCAGCAACAATAACGTCATCAAGGGCTTGACGGTGAACGGCGTGAACGACGGCGCGGGCATTTGGATTGGCAACGCGTCAAATAATGTTCTCATCGGCAACCGCGTGGGAACGAATCCCGCAGGCACGGGGTCCAAACCAAATCTCGCGGGCATTCTCTTGTCGAATGCAGACCGCAACACGATTGGCGGCACGGATGGCGTTTCACCCGGCGGCGCGTGCACCGGCGACTGCAACCTCGTTTCGGGAAACAAGCTGCACGGCATCGTGCTCGACAAATCAAATTACAATCGCATCGTCGGCAATTTTGTCGGCTTGAACGCGCGCGGCAACGGCTCGCTGGTCAACGCGCAGGACGGCATTTTGGTTGGCGATGGACATCACAACACGATTGGGGGAAGCACCCCTCAGGAACGTAACGTCGTATCAGGTAACCAAATTGTGGGCATCGAACTGGGTTTGGCGAACGCACACCACAATGTTGTGCAAGGCAATTACATTGGCACCAACAGTGCGGGCAACGCCGCCGTGACAGGCAACGGCGCGGGAGTTCTCATTATCACGGCAGCGCGCGACAATGAAATTGACGGCAACTTGATTTCGGGCAATAGCAAATTTGGCGTGTTGGTCTTTAATCAAGCCAAAGGGAACGAAATCAAAAACAATCGCATCGGCATGGCTGCCGACAGCGACGCCAACATCGGCAACGGCAAACAAGGCATCGAAGTCCAAACAAGCGGCAATTTGATTCACAACAATCGCGTCGCCTACAGCCACAACGATGGAATTCGCATCAAAGCCGGTTCCAACAATTTGGTGAGCCAAAACTCGACGTTCGAGAACGCCACGTTTGGCATCAATCTTGGCGCGGACGCGTTTACGCCGAACGATAATGGCGATGGCGACGGCGGACCAAACGGAAACCAAAATTTTCCAATCATCTCGTCAGCTGAATTCGGCGGCACGACCTTGACAATCAAAGGCACGTTGAACAGCCGCCCGAACGGAACCTACACGATTGAACTGTTTCAGAATCCCGCATGCGACAATACATTCGGCAACGCGGTAGGCGAATCCAAAACGTATCTCACCTCCGTTCAGGTGACGACGGACGGCAGCGGAAATACAAACTTTACCGCGCAGGTCCCGAACGGACCATCCGACGGAGTGATTACGGGAACGGCAACGGACAGCGCCAACAACACCTCCGAGCTGTCCTATTGCCGCAGCATCACGGCGAATTCCAAACCGGGCAAGCCGCAGCTCGTCGCACCGGACAACGGCGGCAGCACGAGCAATCCGCCCACGCTGATTTGGAACGCGGCAACCAACGCGGACCACTATCAAGTGCTTGTCCGTCGTGACAATCCCAAGGGAACGATAGTGCACAAGAACAAAGCGGTGCAAGAAACGCTGTACGTTCTGCCTGTGCTGGAACCGGGTGCAACGTACGTGTGGCGCATCAAAGCGTGCAACGCGAGCAACCAATGTTCCAAATCCGGCTGGTTCAGTTTCACCATTCCCGCATCTCTGCAACAGCTGTCTCCGATTAACGGACAAAACGCCAACAATCCGCCCACATTAGTTTGGGCAGCGCCAGCCATTCCGGACCATTATCAAGTCATTATTCGCCGCGACAACAACAAAGGACCCAAAGTGCATCACAACAAATCTGTCACCGCTGACCGCTATGTCCCGCCGCCGCTTCCCGCCGGCACTGTGTTTGTGTGGCGCGTCAAGGCGTGTGATGCCAACAACAAGTGCACCAATTCGAGTTGGGCGCCGTTTCAAATCAGCTAACAAAAAAGGGGCGAGACTAGATGTCTCGCCCCTTGCCTTGCACCATTCGCTTGAACAACGCTTCGTATTCATCCGTTATCACGTCCCACGAAAAATATTTTTTCACGCGCTCTTGCGCGCGACAGCGATATTCTTCGGCGCGCGTCGGATTGTCCAATAGTTCTTGCAGCACTTGCGCCAAATGCTCTGCGCCGCGAGCGCCGCTGTACTGCAACCCCGCATCGCCAAGCGTTTCCAAATTCTCGCGCGTATCATTCACCACCACACAGTTACCGAACGCCATTGCCTCCAAGAGCGCGGGATGTGTTCCCCCGACTTCGGAGGTTTCGACAAACGCGTACGCGTGCGACGAAAGTTCGCGATACCCCTGCCCGAACAAATAACCTGTAAAAATGACATTCCTGCCCGCCGACGCTTTCAGTTCTTGAATGTACGCGTTCGCATAAGGTGCATCGCCCACAATCACGCATGGCATGTCCGTCCGCAGCTGCTTGAACGCGTTCACCAAATGGTGCGCGCAATTTTCCGGCACGAGCCGCCCCACAAACAAAACATATCCGCGCGGTTCCAATCCAAACTTGGCTAGAAATTCGCCCGGCGCGGCGCGTTCCACATCTGCGCCATACGCGATGTACGTTGTTTCCGCATTCCACCGTTCGCGATAATACTCGCGCACCTGCTTGGAATCCGTTACCACCGAATCGGGCAGTTTCGTCGCCAACCATTCCGCGAATTGAATATATCGTTTTGCGGGGGGGGGCCACTTTTGGCGTTTCCAATCCAAGCCGTCCACATTCAACACCACGCGCTGACCTGCCAAACGCGGCAAAAAGGAGACGGGACTGTTGCCCGCGATAAACATCAACACCACGTCATACCGTTGTCCCAACGCGTGCAAGGTCGAAAGTGTTGTATGCGTAATCGTATCCAGATATTTGTTGGCGATGGTCGGAAGTTTTACCAGACGGACGCCGCGATACATTGGCTCGGCATATTGAATATGATGCGAGCGGCAATACACGGTTACGTCATGTCCGCGCGCGGCGAGCCGCGCGCCCAATTCTTCCGCGCAAGTTTCAAAACCGCCATAGCTGGCGGGAATGCCGCGCGTGCCAATCATTGCAATCTTCACGCGTCCTCCGCGCCCAAAACCGCGTGCGCGCTTTCGCGCGTTGCCAATGCGTCAGCGGAGGCAGTCGCAGTGAAAATGTAAAACGATTTGGTGAGACCCAAGGCGCGTTCGCGCAAAATCTGCGCGCCGGGAAACAGCGCGCGCAGCTCGGCTTCATCAAAATAACGGACGGACATTAAATAGTCCCATTGCGCGCCGACCAGACGGCACATCCACCACTGTGCGCGACGCGGCAGCGCGCGGAAAAACGGCAAAGGCACGTGCGAATGACTTTCAAGAGGAAAGCTGCCGTTTGGCGTCTGTACAAAAAAACGCCGCCCCGTGCGCCGAATTTCTGATGCCAGCGCGTCAGGGTGCGTTACATGTTCAATCACCGAATTACAAAAAACCACATCGAACGCGCCATCACAAAACGGCAGCTGCTCCCCATCCGCACAAAGACACGGCACGTTCGGAAAGCGGCGCTGCGCCTCACGCAGTTCCGCTTCGCCCCGGTCCAGCAAAAACACCGTTGGCGTATTTTCTTGAATGGTTTCCAATTGGCTCAACAAATAACTCCCCGGTCCGCCGCCCAAATCGAGCCAGCGGCGTTTGCCCGCCGCGCGTCCCAATGTATTCCAAAAAAAAGCAAAACGTCGTCGGCGAAACCATCCCGTCACGCGATAACGCCAGCGAATTAGAAATGCCCAAGCCATGCCAATCAGTCTCGTGATTCAATTTGCAGATGCAGTTTGGAGCGTCAAGTCTGCGCCCCGCATGGCGCGTTCGTATACTTCGATGGTCTGTTGCGCCGTGCGTTCCCAAGAGAATTGGCGCGCGCGTAGCAGACCTTTTTCGCGCCAAGCCAAGCGCGCGTGCTCATCCGTCAACGTTTCGCCCAAAGCGTTTGCCAGCGCGTCCACATCGAACGGGTCAACCAAGCGCGCCCCGTCTCCTGCCACTTCGGGAAGAGAGGAGACGTTCGAAGTGATAACGGGCGTGCCGCACGCCATCGCTTCCAAAACGGGCAGCCCGAATCCTTCGTACAAGGACGGATAGCAAAACAAGTCCGCCGCATTATACAACAACGGCAAGTCCGCGTCGGGCACATACCCGGTTGTTACAATCGCGTCACGCGCCGCGCGCGCTTGCTCCAGAATGGCATCGGCGCGCCACAACTGCTGTCCGACCAACACCAATTTATGGGGCAACGCATAGCGGCGTTTTGCCAGTGCGAATGCTTGCATCAAGCGCATCAAATTCTTGCGCGGCTGCATGTTGCCGACGGCGAGGACAAATTGATTCGACGTGCCGTACCGTGCGCGCGTCTGTTCAAGCAAGGCGGCATCGTCAAGCGGATGAAACCGTTCGTCTGCCGCGTACGGCGTGACGTGAATTTTCTCGCGCGGCAGTTTGTACAAGCGCACCAATTCGCGCTGTGCCACTTCAGTGTCCGTCAAGATTTGGCGCGCCCACCGCGCGGAACGCGGCACGCTCCATTTCAATAACGCGCGCAATTTGTATGGAAACCATTCGGGATGCTCCTCGAACGAAATATCGTGAATGGTGACCACGAGCGCGCAGCGCGCGGGAAGCGCAAGCGGCGCATTGTAGGAAAGATGCAAGACATCCAACGCGTCGTCGCGCGCGCGCTGTGCCAACTCGCGCGTCAAGCGCACCCACCGCGAACGCGTTGTGTAATCCACAACTCTAATGTGCGGCGCGCGCGTCACTTCGGGTGGAAGCGCCTCCCGATTTTCGACATAGATAAAAAAAGTATCCGCGCTCGCGCGGCGCGCCAGCGCGCGCACAAGTTCGAGGACATAGGTTTCGTTCCCCGTCTCGTTGTGTCCGAGCATGTGCGCGTCAATGCCAATGTTCATTGCGTTGCGGTTACACTTTTGTATTGAACTTGAATCTCTTGGACGCGCGCGCCTTGCTTGGGCGCGTTGAACAGTTCAACCAAAAACGTTTCGCCGATTTGGGCGGGCAGCGCAAACTCGACCGTGCGCCACGCACGCGAATCGTTTTTCGGTCTGAAGCGTCCGATGAATTGACCATCCACAAATACTTGGAGCGCGCCGCCCGCGCGGTCCTGGGCGCACAGCGCCAAAACACGCGGCTGCGTCGGCGGCAAACGCAGCCGCACCGCATAGCGCGTGTAATCCGAAATTTCCGCGAACCCCTTGTCGCTTTCTGCATCCGGCGGAAAATCATGCAGCACAATTTGTGAAGGCACATCCGTCGTTTCATAGTGCCACAGTTGCGCGACGCGTTCGGCTTGGAGAAATTTGAAATCGCCGCTTGCTGCCGTGACGAGCAAATCGCCTTTGCCCCACACATCGCGCGGAACCATCTGAAAATTTTTTTCGAGCCACGCCGCGTTCCTGCCGTCCATGTTCAAGAACCAAATGTTCAAGCCGCGATGTTTCAACGATTCGAGCGGCACACGGTTGCCGTCAAGAATCGGCATCGTTTTGGGTTCGGGATAACACCACATCATCAATCCGATGATATAACCATCGCCTGCCACTGCGTCCGCAGCGGTCGCGTGGCGATGCAAATACTCGCACATCGTTCCCCAATCATTGATGCGCTCTACCCAGTAACTTTGCCACGCGGGCGGGAGCAGTGGCGCCATCACCATTCCGCACAATAAAATTCCGGCGGCATTGGCGAATGAAAAACGGGCAGACGCGCGCGCGGGAAAAAAAGTGCGCGCCCGCGCGGCAAGCCATGCGCTCACACCCACGATACCATAACCGACAAACAATAAATACACCGGCTGTTGAAACAAAAAATAGCGCGGAATAAAAATGTGACGCGGCTGCGCAAGCCACAATACAAGCAGTGGCAATGCCAGCCAAATGCAACCAATCAGTGCGACGAGTTTGCGACGACGTGCTGCCGCGCCGAGCCCAATTAAACCAAGTAACACATACACTACCAGCGACCAACCATCACCCGCGCCAAACATTCCAAACAATTCTGTTAAAAAGCCGATGCTCAGTTGGAACGGCGGCGCTTCCACTTCGCCCGGACCGCGCGCCAAGATAAAACTCGCATATCCGGGCAGCAGCGGCAGCGCGCCCAAGAACGCGGTGACGACGGCAGTCACAAAGGCAATGGGCACACGCCACGGCACACGCGCAAATTCGATGCGGCGTCCCGGTCTATTATACAAGTTCGCCATGAGCCACACGCCCATTCCAACACCCTCGCTCAAAATCGGCATCAACGCGAAAAAGTGATTATACAAATTGAGCGTCGTCGCAATCGTCAAGCCGAGCCAATTTGTCCACGTTGGTTTCCGCAAACATTCGATAAAGAAAAAGAGTGAGAGAAGAGAATAAAACGCGAGCGCCGCATACGGACGCGCATCTTGAGCGAACCAAACGTGAAACGGCGATACCGCCAACAGTATGGCGGCAACAATCCCCGTTATCTTGTCGAGATTTTTTTTGCCGATGCTGTACAACAGCGGCACTGTGAGCGTGCCCAACACAGCGGATGGCAGACGCACCCACAAGGGGTCGGTTCCCGCCGCCGTTGTAATTTGAACCAGAACAAAGTGCAGGGGAAAATCGGGCGGGGCGCGAAAACGCAAAATCGTTTCGAGCAAATCTTGTTGGCGCGCCCACAGCGCCTGCCAAATTTCGTCCCCCCACAGACCGTGCCCGTCGAGCCGAAAGAACGCGGTCACTATGCCAAGCGCAAGCGCCAACCAAAACGCAAGGTCAACGCGCCGTGCGCGCATACCCGCCTTCATATTTTTGCTTGCTCCGGATTCTTGACGCCTGCGCGCAACACGGCAGCCCAGTACCAAATCAGTCCAAACCACAACATCGTCGTCACCTGATACGCAACAAACAGACCCACCAAACCAATGCCCAGACCGAACAGCATCGTTCGCAGAGTTGACGCAGACGAATTTCGCAGTCCGCGCCAACATGTCAAGGCGAACCAGATGAACCACGCAAACAAAATGATTGTGCCAAGGATGCCCGTATCGTGCAGTGACATCAAAGTCAGATTGCTAATCCAGCCCGGCGTGTGCGCGGTGGTCGTATACTTTTGCCCGAACGAGTTCGCGCCCAGTCCCAACCACGGACGCTGCAAAAAATCCTTCCACGCGTTGCGGTACGAAACGAGACGCGAGGCAACCGTTTGTCCCTCCAAAACGCGATTGACAATTTCAATCTCGCTTTCGGGTCCCGTTGCCGGGTCAATTTCGGGGTCGCCTGCCTGCGTGCCGCGCGGCATTCCTTCCGCAATCCATTTCGCGCACGGGGCGCGCGCCGCCAAACCGGGCGCGGTCGGCAGCTGCATCAAGTCGTGCGCCAATTCCTGGCTCGCCACCGCGACGACCAAAACAATTCCGGCGGCAAGGGCTGCCCATTTCAATTTTTGCGTAAATGCCATGCCGCCCGCAAACACAAGGACCAACACCAAACCGAACGCCAACGTCAGCAGGACCCCGCGACTGGCATTCAAGCCCAGCGCAATCAAAATAATCAACAGCGCGCTGCCCAGATAGTTTCGCCAACGCACAAACGAATTGGAAACAAACAGCGTCGCGCCAAACAAGCCAACCATCATCAATGTACTGCCAAACACATTCGGTTCCCAAAGTGTCCCGTACATGGTGAGCGAAAAATTGCACAGGATGCCGCCCGGACCGCGAATGCCCAACGGATATTGGTCTACCCCCAAGTTAATGCCGAACGGATACAAAAACCAACCGACGATTCCAAACCATGCCTCGCCTACACCAAAAACCAACAGCGCTTTCAATATCAAGCGCACACGCGCGAGGTTGTCCTGCAATAACCAGCGCGTGACAAAATAGACGACCACCGCCAAGACCATGCGCGCCCAATACTGGACGCTCTCGCGCGGTTCCGCAGGAAACACGAGCGACGAAATCAGCGCGAGGAACAAATAGGCGGCGAGCAGCGCATCGCTCTTGTCAAACGCGAGCCGCGCTTTTTTTTGAAACAGCATCAGAGCCAGCGCCGCGAACGCGAGGACGAGGGCAAAATGTTCGAGCTGCGGGCGCAGAGGTACGGCATCAACTCGATAGCGGTTCATGCCAACAGCCAACAGCAAAACCAGCAGCATCCACCCCGCCAGCCCTGCTTGTTTTAAATCGTTCCGCAGAGATTCAAACATTCGCGCCATCGCTACTAGAGACTGCGATACATTGTCTTGAAAGCCGTGAAGATACTTGCGGCAGTACAGCCCATTGTGGGCGTCGGATTCTGCCATAAACGCGCACAAGGCGCTATGCTACGCACCGTGAATCAATCTGGAATTTGCTCTAGCCGCGCGCCCGCGCTGCCTGCAAAACCTCACGATAAATGTCCAATGTTTTTTGTGCCGCATTGTCCCACGTGTACGAGCGCGCGCGTTGCATTCCCCGTTCGCGTAATGGATTCGCCAGCGCCTCATCGCCCAATACACGGAGGATGGCTTGCGCCAACGCCTCCGGCGAATCATCTTGCGCCCAGTATGCCGCGTCGCCCAGCACTTCGGGCATCGGCGGATTTGGCGCACACACCACCGGCGTTCCACACGCCATCGCTTCGACAGGAGGGATGCCAAAACCTTCCAATTTGGAAGCATAAACGAATGCACGCGCGCCGCAATACAACAACGGCAGCTCGGTTTGCGGCACGTAATCCAACTCGAGCACGCCTTGCTCAAAATGCGCCGCTGACACGGGCGGCACGAACGCGCCGTCGCTGGTACGCGGACCCACCAGCGCGAATTGCAGACCGGGCAATTCGCGCCGCACGCGCGCGAATGCCTCGAGCAGCGCAGGCACATTTTTGCGCGGATGACGCCCGCCGACATAGAGCAAATAATTTTCGCTCAAGCCGTATTTTGCGCGCGCTGCGGCAATATCTCGCGCGTCCGCGTGGGGTTGAAATTCCGCGCCAATGCCCGGCGCGACGATGTGCACCCGCGCGGGTGAAATGGCATAGCCCTTTATAATTTCACGACGCGAATGTTCCGACAAGGTCAAAATCGCGGACGCGTTTTTCACCGTGCGCGGGATGACCGTGCGCGCATACAGACGCCATTTCCAATCGAACTGCGACGGAAACGCGAGATAACTCGTATCAAACACATTGACAATCATCGGACATGGCGCGTGGCGCGGTCCCAAATATGCCGCCGCGTGGAACAAGGCGGGGCGTGCGCGTTCGAGTTCGCGTTCAAGATTATGGAGCAACCACAAAATGCTGCGCGCATTCGTCTGATAAGTTCCGGCGCCCTTTTGCGGCACGCGCGTCGCGTCCACGCGCGCAAATTCCCAACCGCGCGCGCCTGCGAGCGCGCGATACAAATTTTCCGCATACACGCGCGAGCCGGTCAGACTGCGCGCAGCAAACGTCATGTCCCAAATCACGCGCGGGGATTCGGCTAACGCGGCCGCGCGCAAGGATTGTGTTTTAGACGCCGAGTGCATGAGCAACAATGGTGAGGCGCGAACATTCAGCCACTGTATGACGCCCCCTCACGCTTTGCGCGCGCAACGCGTTCGTACACCGCGCGCGTGAGTTCTGCCGTGTGCGCCCACGTGAATTGCTGCGCGCGGCGTTCGCCTGCCTCGCTCAATTTCACGCGCAAACGTTCATCGTCCAACACGCGGCGCATCGCATTCGCCAGCGCGTTCGCATCTTGCGGCGAAATCAGCAGTGCCGCGTCCCCCGCCACTTCGGGCAGCGACGAAACATTGGACGTGATGACCGGCGCGGCGGCGCGCATTGCTTCGAGGACGGGCAAGCCAAATCCTTCGTACGAGGACGGAAAAAGCAACGCCGCGCAGTGTTCGTACAACAGGTCCATTTCGGCGCGTGATGCCTGGGTGACGCGCAAAATACGGAGCGCGGCACGCGTGGATTGTTCGAGCGCGGCATCATCGGAAAAATGATGTTGTCCGACCAAAACCAATTTGTGCTTGAACGCGGGGTTGCGGCACAATATGCCAAACGCGCGCAGCACCGTCGCTTGATTTTTTTGCGGCTCGTCTCCGCCCACGTGCAAAAAGAACGGTGTGCCTTGTACGATTGCGCGCACATCCGCCGAAATTTCGGCGTCCTCTGCGAGCGGCGGCGCGGCGAGCGGAATAACCGAAATTTTTTCGCGCGGCGCGATGTTGTATTCCACCAACTCGCGCGCAATCGTATCTGCCGCCGTAATGATGTGCGCCGCGCGCCGAATCGCATTCAACTGAAATTCAAAAAAACGGCGATAGCGTGCGTGCTTGAGCATAACCGCGCCGAGATGCAGGGGCATAATGTCAAACAGCGTGACCACCGTCGGCACGCGCTGCCACCACGCCACTCCTGGCAAAGACGGATTGAAAGGCGTTTGTAGGGTGTGCAGCACATCCAATTTGAGCGCGCGCACGCGCAGGGGCAAAAGCAGCTGGTGCGAAATCACAGGGGTTAGTCGTCCAAGCGGCGGCACGTCAAGCGGCGCAAGGGAAAAATTGGGGGGAAGCGCAAACGGAAGTGTATACGGCTGCGTGCCGCGCGTCGTCAACAGCACATACTCGTTGATGGAATCCGTCGCCACAAGCGCAGCCGCGAGATTTTCAACATACGTACCTATCCCGCGCGTGCGATTCAAGTCAAAAAAAAGAGGTGCCAAGTCAATTCCAACGCGCATCGCAGAGAGAGTATAAACGACAAGCAACGAAATCAAAAAAACCTCGCGGGGCTAGCCAACCCGCGAGGTTTTCCGTCGCTCACACGCACATGGCATCCAACATTTCTTGATTGGTCGCAAATTTGAATTCGGGCAGTCCGCGCAAGCGCGCTTCGTTTTTTTCCGCTTCGACCAGTTTTTTCAAATCGTCTTGGGAAATGACGGCGAGATTGTGCGCGTTCAATTTTTCGCGCAGCAGCGCTTGGTTCAAGCCGCGCGGGTGTGGCAAAGTCTTGAGGTATTCACCCACCGCTCGCGCGCCGTTTGTGCCATCTTTGCGCGCCACGCCCACCAGACCCGTACTCGCTCGCCGCGCCCAGCCCGCCAGAAAAACACCCTCCAGCGGCGCGCCGCTCTGCGGGTCAAATGCTTCGTACGAGATTTCTTCAATCGGAAAACGCGGCGCAGGATTTTTTACAAATTCGCCTTGCGCGATGGGCAAACCAAACTGCGCGTCCACCGAATCGCCAATCGCAAAAATCACTGTATCGCACGGAATCTTGCGAAATGTGCCGAGACCTCTGGCTTTGACGTCGCCATTGCTTGGCACCAACGTATTGTTTTCCACTTGCAGCGCGACCACGCGCCCTTGCGCGTCCCCGCAGATTTCGTGTGGCGACGCGAGAAAATCAAACAAAAAACGCGTGGTCGAAACCGGCGGCAAGGCGCGCGGCAAGCCGGCGAGAATTTCATTTTTCGCGGCGACGGGGTCTTGAGAGACCGCCAGCATAATGGGTGTGACGCGCGCAATTTCCGCGTCCAGCGCAAGCAGGTCCACATTCGCGCCGACGGTTTCAAATTCCTTTTTGTCAAATTTTATCTCGGCAGGTCCGCGCCGCGCCACCGCCGTCACGCTTTCCACTTGAAGGTCGCGGATGAGCCAGTGCGCCATGTCCATCATCACATTGCCCACGCCAATGACCACCACATTTTGCCCAATCTCGAACGGTGCGGCGCCAAACGGCGGCAGCTTGTTATAGTGATAAACAATATCTTTGGCATGATACACTCCGCGCAGCGCTTCCCCCGGCAGCCCCAACCATTTGGTTCCCTGCGCGCCGACGGTGACCAAGACCGCATCAAAACCCAATTCAAACAATTCGGGAATCGTCAACGCGCCATTTTTTCCAATCGTCACATTGCCGAGATATTCAATTTGCGGCGACGCGAGAATTTTTTCAAATTGCGCGCGCAGTCCGTCTTTCATTTTGTACTTGTCAGGATAAATGCCGTACTCGGCGAGCCCGCCGGGTTTGATGTCGCGGTTCAAAATCACAACACGCGCGCCCTGTTTGACCAACTGCTGCGCGCCATACAATCCGGCAGGTCCTGCGCCAATGACGGCGACGTGAAAATTTTCCAAATCCATTTTGCCTCCGACCTTTCGACCATTCTATGCCAGCTCTGCCAAAAGTTTTACCGTTGCGTCCACAATTTGCTTTTGTTGCTCGGCGCGTGAAATGGTTGCCATACCATCGCCGCCCTGTTCTCCGTAATATCCAAACTGCGCGTGATTGCCGCCGTCCAGCGCAATGTATTGCGTCGTTGCGGGCACGTTGAGTTTGGATTGTTCAATTTGCTGTGCACGCACTATTTGGTCATTTGTCCCATACAGCACAAGCACCCGCCCCGCGTAATTTCTCAAGTCGCCAGCCGGATACGAAGCATAGAACGCGATGGCTTGAATCTGTTCGGGATGCGCGGAAACAAACTGCGAAGCGGCGACGCCGCCGAGCGAATGACCCGCAATTGCCCAATGTTGAATTTCGGGAAACGCGGAAATAATTCGTCCGGCGACTTGTGCGTCAAAAAATGCGAGATGAAACGGGACCGACGGGATGATGACGAGGTAGCCGTGTGATGCAATGTCGCGCGCGAGCGGCGCATACGCGCGATAGTCCACTTTGCCACCGGGATACAAAATCAATCCTGTGGTAGGCGGCTTGAACGTATCCCCTTGACTTGTAGGTTGAAAGATGAGCCAAGCATTTTTTTCATAAAACGAAACGAGTTCGTCACTTTTGAGAACCGTCAACGCTTCGGGCAGCGGACGCGCATAGTCATTCACATACCAAGCAAAGCCGCCCGCGCCGACCAGAACCAGCGCGAGCAGAGCAAGGGCGGCGAGGGTTAGAATTCGTTTCATAACTTTTTTCTATGGCGCGCTCGTCACACGCGCACTCATTTCATCCAAAAATTCCACATCCTCGCGCGATAAATTCCAACCTAACGCGCCCGCATTTTCTTTTGCCTGTTTCAAATTTTTCGCGCCGGGAATTGGAATGGTGCCGTGCTGGATGGTCCAATTGATAGCGACTTGCGGAATACTCTGGTTGTATTTTTCCGCGATGCGTTTCAACTCGAGCACCAGAGGTTGAATCTGCGCGAGATATGCGTAACTGAACTGTGAACCGCGCGCGCCCGGCAGCGGGTGCGCCGGCGAATACTTGCCGGTAAGGACGCCAAATTTCAACGGGCTGTACGCAATCACGGTTACGTTCAATTCACGGCACGTATCCATCACGCCGTTGAAATCAGGGTGGCGGTGCAGCAAGCTGTATTCGATTTGATTCGACGCAAGCGGAATGCCATGCTGCGCGAGGCGCTTGTGCGCGCGGCGCACTTGGTCCGCATTGTAATTGGAAACGCCGACGGCGCGCGTCAAATTCTTTTCGACTGCTTCCGCCATCGCATCCATCCAACTTTCAATCGAGACCGGCGGAAACGCCCAGTGCATTTGATACAAGTCCACCGTTTGCAATCCCAAACGTTTCAAACTGCCGCGCAGCGCGCGCAACAAAAATCCTTTCGTTACGCGATACGGCAGCGGGAAAAATTTGGTTGCGATGTGAACCTCATTTTCGAGAGCGGGATTGCGCGCACGCGTGGCATGCATAAACTCGCCCAGAAACGTTTCCGCTTTGCCCAAGCTGTAAATTTCGGCAGTGTCGAAAAAATTGATGCCGGCGCGCAGCGTTTCCTCGAACGCTTGCTCCAAGTCCCTCGCGCCGTACCCTCTGCCAAAACCCCAATACAAGCTGTCGCCCCAAGCCCACGTGCCGATGCCGAGAGGCGAAACCATTACGCCACTTTTGCCCAATTCGATTTGTTGCATAGTTCCAATGATTAGAAATCATCGGCAAACAATAGAAAAATCAAGCCAACAAAAGATTCATTCCTTTGTTGTCTGTCCGTTGTGCTCTTGTTTGCCATAGTTTTCAAAACTACGGAATTCCGGATTCAATCCAAATTCAATCCATCAATCGCGTTGCGAATCACTTGCGCGCTTGCTTTCAATGCCCTCATTTCGTTGTCATTCAACGGCGGCATGTACGTATCCAAAATGCCGTCGCCGCCGACGAGTTGCGGCAAGGACAGTGTAACATTCTTTACACCGACAACAGTATCGTGACACGACGAAACGGTGAGAATCGCGCGTTGGTCATTCAGAATCGCTTGAGTGATGCGCGCGAGCGCCGAGCCAATTCCGTAATACGTCGCGCCTTTGCCGTTAATGATGTGATAGGCAGCACGGCGGACGCGCGTGTCAATGTCGTCGCGAATTTCATCACTGAGCGCGATGCCGTGCGCGGCGCAAAACTGTTCGAGCGGAAAATTGGCGACCGTGGCAACACTCCACGTCAACACTTCGGAATCCCCGTGTTCGCCGAGAACGTACGCGTGAACATGCGCGGTATCAATACCCGTCAAACGCGCGAGCAGCAAACGAAAACGCGCAGTGTCGAGCGTGGTGCCTGAACCAATCACGCGCGAGTGCGGCACGCCGCGTTGTTGTGCGAAATGCGCGGCGAGATGCGTCATTACATCCACAGGATTCGTCGCGACGACAATGCGCGCGTCGGGCGCGTGTTCCAACACTTGCGGAATAATCTCGCCAAAAATTTTCGCGTTGCGTTCCAACAATTGCAAACGCGTTTCGCCGGGCTTTTGATTGGAACCTGCCGCGAGAATCACCACGCGCGCACCAACCAAATCCGCGTATTCGCCATCATTCACTTCGAGCGCGTTGGCAAACGGCACCGCGTGCGCGATGTCGTCCGCTTCCGCCGACGCGCGTTCACGATTCGCATCCACCAAAACGATTTCGCGCCCAACGCCGCGCATCACGAGCGCGTACGCAGCGGTTGCCCCGACAAAGCCACTACCGACAATTCCGATTTTCATAATTTCCACCTCACCCTAACCGTCTCCTCCTCTGAGGAGAGGGAACAGAATGAGCGCATCATACTGAAAAAGATACGGAATGGCGAATGGGGATACATGCGCGAAAAAAAAGAGCAGAGTGATTTCTCTGCTCTTTTACAAAGCGAATCCTGACTATCTCGAACTGTGCGTCAGTGATTCCTTCAACATGCGATTCACCAAAACGTTCAATGACACGTCTAAATCACGCGCGCGACTTTCCAGTTGCTCTAGCACTTTTGGTTCGAGTGTGATACGCGGATAACGTCGTTCATGCGTCGTCACGCGAAACTCTACTTCACGCCATGCCTCAGGATATTCTTCGGTATCGTGTGAATCCCAAAATTCTGCCAACTCTTCGAGGGAAGAAAATGTTGCAGGTAACGGATCCCGCTGGTTTTTACTTTTTTCCATATCGCTTTCTTTCTTTTTGTGTCATGTCACGCGCGCTCAGAACAAGAGCGGAACGGTTTCGCTTTTACACAAAAAACACCACCAAATAGCGTCCTTCTTCCGTTCTTCCTAACGCGCGATAAACATCTTCGCCTTTAACGTTTCCCTCTTGTGCGAAAAAGAAGCGTGGTTTGCCAAGCAATACTTCTTCCGCTTCGTACGCATAGACATCGTGTTTTCGCTCGAGGTTGTCCGCATCGAGAATAACGATTTTGGCAATGTCCATGTTCGTATCTCTGCCATAATTCTAGCACAACGCGTCAAGTCTATTGCTCTTGTTTCTCAATCTTGCCCCACGTATCCCGCAGAGTCACCGTACGATTAAACACCAATTTTTCGCGCGTGGAATCGGGGTCAACGACGAAATAGCCGTTGCGTTCAAATTGATAGCGCATTCCCGTTTCCGCGTTTGCGAGCGATGGTTCGACAAAACCTTGCACCACTTGAAGCGAGTTGGGATTGATGTTTTCTTTCCAATCTTCCGCTTCATCGGGTTTCGGCATCGGGAATAAATTTTCGTACAAACGCATCTCGGCGGGAATCGCGTGTTGTGCGGAAATCCAGTGAATCGTGCCTTTAACTTTGCGGTCGGTGGGCTGCGCGTTCAATGTCGCGGGGTCGTACGTACAACGCAGTTCCGTCACCTCACCGTTTTCGTTTTTCACAACGCTTGTACATTTGATAATGTACGCCCAACGCAAACGCACCTCCGCGCCCGGCGACAAACGAAAATATTTTTTCGACGGGTTCTCCATGAAATCGGATTGTTCAATCCACAATTCGCGCGTGAAAGGAATTTTGCGCGAACCCGCGCTCGGGTCTTCGGGATTGTTCACCGCGTCGAGTTCCTCGATTTTTCCTTCGGGATAATTTTCAATCACCACTTTTAACGGATTCAAGACGCCCATCACGCGCGGCGCGGTCTTGTTCAATTCTTCGCGGATGCACGCTTCGAGCAATGCCACTTCGACGAGATTTTGATTTTTCGTCACGCCCACGCGTTCAATGAAATCGCGGATGGAAGCGGGCGTATAACCGCGTCGGCGCAAACCCGAAAGCGTTGGCATGCGCGGGTCATCCCAACCCGCGACGATATTTTCATTCACCAATTGCAACAGTTTGCGTTTGCTCATCACGGTGTTCGAGAGGTTCAAACGCGAAAATTCGATTTGGCGCGGATGATAAATTTCGAGATTGTCCAAATACCAATCGTACAACGGACGATGGTCTTCGTACTCGAGCGAACACAATGAATGGGTCACGCCTTCAATCGAATCGGATTGCCCGTGCGCCCAATCGTACATGGGATAAATGCACCACGCGTCGCCCGTGCGATGATGCGTCGCATGACGAATGCGATACATCACCGGGTCGCGCATGTTGAGATTTCCTGACGCCATATCAACTTTTGCGCGCAACACACGCGCGCCATCAGGAAATTCGCCCGCTCTCATTCGACGGAACAAATCCAAATTTTCCTCGATGCTGCGATTGCGATACGGCGATTCGCGTCCGGGTTCGGTGAGCGTGCCGCGATACGCGCGAATTTCTTCCATCGTCAAATCGTCCACGTACGCCTTGTTTTGCAAAATCAGTTCTTCTGCCCACTGATACAATTGTTCAAAATAATCGGACGCGAATTTTGCTTCGCCTTGCCATTCAAAACCGAGCCAGCGAATATCTTGTTGAATCGCGTCCACATATTCTTGTTCTTCTTTGGTCGGATTCGTGTCGTCGAAACGCAAATTGCAATAGCCACCAAATTCCTGCGCGATGCCAAAATCTACGCAAATCGCTTTCGCATGACCGATGTGCAAATAGCCGTTCGGTTCCGGCGGAAAGCGCGTGACGACGCGTCCATCGAAACGTTTTGTCTCGTTGTCTTGAATGACTGCTTCACGAATAAAATCTTTGGGTTCGGGGGTACTCATTTTTTATCCACTCAACTTTGTTATGAATTTTCGTATGCACTCAAAAACTCGTCTCTTGAAATACCTGATTGTGTCAAAATCGTTCGCAGCGTTGACCCTTTAATCGTTCGATGGTTCGGCAAGGTCAAAGGTGTTCGCGTTCCATCTTGATTCTCTCGCACCATCGAAATATGGTTTCCTTCGCGCACGACTCGAAAGTCGAGTTGCTCAAATGCTTTGATTACTTTCGCTTTCGGCGCGTCCACATGAAATTTCCCCCATCAGACCATGACTCCTGCTTCCGAGACAAATGCTTCTAACACACAGGTTCCTCAGTCTCGATGATTTCTGGACCAAAAGTTTCAATGTGAAATTGAATCGCGGATTTCACATCTGCCATCGCTTCCTCGTAGGTATCGCCTTCGCCAACGACGACGCCTTTGAGCCCGATGGGATATGCAACATATCCGTCGGAATGTTTTTCTACAATAATTTTGATTTGTCGCATTTTCGTTACTCCTTCTTGCAAACTCAAAACGCGCACGAGACGCTATACTACGGAACCTGCCCTTGCCATTTTCTCCAACTCTCTCAACGCCCTCTCCACTCTCTCCATCACCTTCCCCTTCCCCATTACCTTCATCGTTCCCACCAACGGCGGCGTGACTGTTTTGCCTGTGACGGCGACTCGCAAGATTCCAAAAAACTGCGCGGGTTTCAAACCGAGTTTTTCTGACGCGGCACGCAGTTCTTGCTCCAGAGCGTGTTCGTCGTCGAATGATGGGAAATTGTCCAACACCTCGCCCGCGTTGCGTAACGCGTTCAACGATTCCGCCGCGTTCATTTTATTGCCGAGCAAAAGTTTCGGGTCGTACTCGATTTCTTGTTGGAAAATAAAATCCACCAGCGGCGCGATTTCGTCGAGGCGTTTCAAACGCTCTTGCACCAACGGCGCGATTTTCTTCACCGTTTCCAAATCCGCCTCGATACCTGCACGCGTCAAAAACGGCAGCAATCTCTCCGCCAAGTCTCCAGTCTCCAGTCCCCGAATGTAATACCCATTCATCCAATCCAATTTCGCGCGGTCAAACACGGCGGGCGAAGAATGAATGTGGTCGAGTGTGAATGCTTGAATCAGCTCGTCGCGCGAAAATAATTCGCGTTCGCCGTCGTATGCCCAGCCGAGCAGCGCCATGAAATTCACAAGCGCTTCCACCAAATATCCCTCGTCGCGGAATTGGGTGATGCTCGTCGCGCCGTGACGCTTGGACAATTTTTTCTTGTCGGGTCCGAGAACGACGGGCATGTGTCCGAATTGCGGCGGCGTCCAACCGAACGCGTTGTACAAGAGAATGTGTTTTGGAAATGACGAAATCCATTCATCGCCGCGCATGACGTGCGTGATTTCCATCAAGTGGTCGTCAACCACAACCGCCATGTGGTACGTTGGAAAGCCGTCGCTTTTCATCAACACTTGGTCGTCCACATCCGCGTTCGGAATCGTAATGTCGCCATGAATAAAATCTGGCAGCGTTGTGGAACCTTCCAACGGCACGGCGAGACGAACGACGCGCGGCAATCCTTTTGCTTCGCGTTCCGCGCGTTGTTCTGGTGTGAGCCAACGACAGCGGCGGTCATAACGCGTTGGTTCGCCGCGCGCTTCTTGTTCTTGGCGCATCTGTTTCAATTCATCCGGTGTGCAGTAGCAATAATACGCCGCGCCTTTTTCAATCAGTTCGTCCGCGTATTTTTTGTAAATCGCCAAACGTTCCGATTGATGATACGGTCCGTACGCGCCGCCAATGTCGGGTCCCTCATCCCAATTCATCCCAAGAAAACGCAGCGACTCCATAATGAGCTCAAGCCCATTGTCCACTTCGCGCGCTTGGTCGGTGTCCTCGACGCGCAAAATAAATTTTCCGTCATTGTGCCGCGCCCACAGCCAATTAAAAAGCGCGGTGCGTAAATTTCCAATATGCGGCGCGCCGGTGGGCGAAGGCGCGTAACGAACGCGAACGAAAGACATTTTTGATTTTTGATTTTAGATTTTCGATTTATGATTTTTTCTGATGAATGTTCGAATCAGAAATCCAAAATCATAAATCATAAATCACAAATTCCCTCATCCTCCAAATACCACAAACGTTAAATGTCCTGCTTTCACAAACACGCGGCGAGAATAAATCAGACTCCCCACATACGCGCGCACGATGTAACTGCCTTCGGGCAAATCAGGAAACGCGAAATTTTCTTGCAGGACATCATCCGAATTCACGGGCGGATATTGGTCGCGCGAATACGTTTCGGTGTCGCCAATGTACGTGCCGTCCACATCATCCGCATAAATCAAAACGCTCGCCGCGCGGACCGGCGCGCCGTTGCGGTCTTGTAAACGTCCCGCAATCGCGCCCGTGCCGGGTAACGGACGCATCCACAAAATGGAATTGCGCGTGGACGCGTAACTGTTGGCGCCGAGCCGCGTTTCAAAATGCACGTGCGGACCGACGGCGATGCCTTCTTGCCCCACTTCGCCAAGCGGTTCACCGGCGCGGACATGCTGTCCCGGTTTCACATAGTACGCGCGCACGTGTCCGTACGCGACATAGACGGGTTGACCTTGATACGTGTCGTCCAGTTTCAAAATGATGACGTTGCCATAGTAATCGGGCTTGCGTCCGCAGATCTCATTCCCGCCCGCGCCGCACTGGGGCAAATCGTCATGTCCGGCAACGACGACGGTCGCGTTCGCAACGGCAATAACAGTGGTGCCGAGCGGATTCACAAATTCTTCGCCGTGATGCACTTCGTACTCGCCGCGCCCGGTCGTTCCGTACAAATAGTAACGGTCCGGACTATTGCTTGCCGCATCGGGCTGCACGGGTCGCCCAAACAGAAAATGTTCAACCGTCGGATATGGTGTATGCGTGGGCGCGACGGTTGCCATCGGCGTTGCCGTCGGTGTGGGCGTGCGCGTATTCGTCGGCACACGCGTATTGGTCGGAAAGTGCGTTGCCGTTGCCTCGAAACCGCCGATGAGCGTTGGAGTACGCGTAATCAAATCCGGCAGCGGAAACGAAGCGGCAAGCCGGTCGGGTTCGCGCAAAATGGCATAGCCGAAAACGACGAACAGAGTTGCGATGAACGCAACGATGGCAACAATCAAAGCGGGTCGCCGCCGCGGTGGTCTAGGTCGAATATACACAGCAAATTTCATTCTATGCGCGCGCGATAAAATAACAAAAAACCCGTTCGCGTCGGGTGAGGCGCGAACGGGTGAAATTGCCAAACTGCTCTTTTATTGCGGATACGCGCGTGAGCGAATTGCCCACGCAATCATACTTCCCGCCGCGACGGTCACGCCTAATGCCGCCGCGCCCAGCACCCAGTAATTCACATGCGCGGGACGCTGGAGCCGCATCGCGCGCTGTGCCGCTTGCTGCTGTCCCGCCAACTGCAAATTCGTCCGCAGATGCTGCCGAAACGAATCTGACGGCTGAACCGGCGTCAACACGCGCCGCATGTTCGATGCCATTTTCTCTTCCCAAAAAGTTTCTTGCATAGATACCTCGACACGAGTGCGATAGTTACATCGTGCGATAGTAGAACGGTAACTATCGCACGACCGCACGATTGCACCTTCGCACCTTTTCAAGCATACCGTGCGGTCGCCATGAGCAAAAGCGCAAGCGATGTAACAATCGCGTTCCACAAACTCGCCGAGCCCAGACGTTTTTGCAGCGCAGCCATTTCCGCCATTTGTGCAGGCGAGGGCGGTTTCCCCGCGCGCGCAATTTCGCCGCCGAGACGCGTCATCTTGCCCGAAAGCGGCCCGACCATTCCGCCGCCAATGCCCAACGCAATCAATCCAAACACACCGCCAAGCGCGAACGCCAAACCGACCGGCGTGCTCAGACCCGCGATGCCGTAATGCAAGAAATAAAGGGCGAGCCCCGCGAGCACGGTCAAGATTGCGGCAATGGTGATGTACACCGAAAAGCGCAATTTTTCCATCAGATACCCCATGACCTTGCCGCCATCCGCGCCCAACGCCTGCACGGCGGGTCCGAGAAAGAACGCCATAATCCATGCTGAGCCGACCCAAAACACACCCGAAAAAATGTGAATGATGCGTAGAATGATTGCGAGAATGTCCATGGTTTCCTCTGTGCCGCGCGTTTTACCGTATGGAAAATGCGCGGTATTTGTTCACTCCCATTCGAGAATGCCCCGCTTTTCCATTTCTTCGCGGAGCGAAAGTAACGTGCGGTGGTACAGCGATTTGATGGCGCCTTCACTGCGCCCCAAAATCTTTCCGATTTCCAAATTAGACAGACCATCCACAAATTTCAACAACAACAGCTGCTGGCGGTCATCCGGCAGCGCGCGAATCGCTTCGAGCAATTTGCTTTCGGCTTCGGCGCGTTCCGCTTGCGCGTGCGGGGCGCCCTCTTGCTGCGGCGAATGCAAATACATATCCAGCGGCACTTCCGGATGCCGCGTATTGTCGCGATGCCAATTCGCCACCAGATTGTGCGCGATGCGATACAACCACGCGATAAACGGCGCACCCGTTTGATTGAAATCGGGAAGATGCGACAGTGCGCGATAAAACACTCGTGCCGTTAAATCTTCGGCGTCGCGCACATCGCCCGTGCGATAGTAAATGTACGCGTAAATGCGGTCCACATAACGTTCGTACAAATCCGCGAACGCCAGCGGGTCGAGTTTTGCGCGTTCGATTAACGCTACTTCAGCCACGCGTGCCTCTTCTAAACTTGTGGAATCTTGTCCGTCGGGGTCGCGAAACGCACCATCAGGATTCTGCATACCAAAACACCGCACCGCGCGAGGCGTTACGCGCGATACGGTGCATTATACCGCATCATAGACCGAACAGGTCTTGACCTCACGGGTAAATCTTGTCCAACATGCGCGGAAAGGGAATTGTCTCGCGCACATGCTCCAATTTACAAATCCACGCGACGGTGCGCTCGATGCCCAGCCCAAAGCCGCAGTGCGGCACCGAACCGTACTTGCGTAAATCCAAATACCATTCGTACGGCTCGCGCGGCAGTTTGTGTTTTTCCAATTGCGCTTCCAGATATTCCAAATTATCACTGCGCTGACCGCCGCCGATAATTTCGCCGTACCCTTCCGGCGCGAGCAAGTCCGCACTCAAACACACTTCGGGACGTTCGGGGTCGGGCGCCATATAAAATGCTTTCATCGCGGTCGGATAATGATGCACAAAAACGGGTCGGTCAAACTGTTCGCTAATGAGCGTTTCGTCCGGCGCGCCAAAATCATCACCCCACTTGAAATTCGCATCGCCTTTTTCTTTAATGATTTTCACCGCGTCGTCGTACGAGATGCGCGGAAAGGGCGGAACAATTTTTTCGAGAAAACTCGTATCGCGTTCCAACACTTGCAATTCCGCCGCGCGTTGTTGCAAAACGGTTTGCGCCACGTACGAAACCATCCGCTCCGCCACATTCATATAATCGTCCAACGTGCCGAACGCCCATTCCGGCTCCACCATCCAAAATTCCGACAAGTGCCGCCGCGTTTTGGATTTTTCCGCGCGGAAGGTTGGACCGAAACAATACACTTTGCCGAACGCCATCGCGTTCGCTTCGTTGTACAACTGTCCGCTCTGTGTCAGGAACGCGGGGTCGCCGTAAAAATCCGTTTCAAACAACGTCGTCGTGCCTTCCACCGATGCGGGCGTGAGAATCGGCGTGTCCATCAACATGAAACCGTTGTCGTCCAGCCAATCGCGAATCGCTTTGATAATCGTCGCGCGGATTCGCAGAATCGCATGTTGGCGCGACGAACGGAGCCACAAGTGGCGATTGTGCATCAAAAATTCGATGCCGTGTTCTTTGGGCGTAATCGGAAATTCATCGCGCGCGAGCTGCACCGCTTGAAAATCCGTCACCGCCAATTCGTAACCGCCCGGCGCGCGCGGTTCTTGGCGCACCTCGCCTGTGACGCGCACCGACGATTCTTGCGGCACGCGTTTCGCCAAATCGAACGCTTCGGGCGAGACCGCTTTGTGAAACAGCGTTGCCTGAATGACGCCCGTGCCATCGCGCACGCGTAAAAATTGCAGCTTGCCCTTGTCGGTCTTGTCGGCGACCCAACCTTGAATCGTTACGGTCTTGCCCGCGTACTCGGCAATGTTTTGAATGAGAGCAATGTCTGACATGGTTTCTCCGAGACAAAGAGATTGAGAATGCGATAATTCCAAAAAGTGACCAATCAGCATTGGTCAGAAATTTTTGCTTTACGATTTGCGATACGTTGTGCGTTATCCGCCATCTGCTATTTGCGTTTCACGTTCTCCATCTGCTGTTTCAGATTTTGAATCCACGCGCGCGCCGCGTGGATATTGTCGCCGATAAAGCGATTGTAAATCGCGCACCACATTTGTTTCTGAATGCGCAAGGCGCGCGCACGCACGTTTACGCTTTCTTGCGCGGAAAGGTCAACGCCGCCGTAGCGTTCGCGTACATACAACGCGTTCACATTCGCAATCGGCTCGCGCGACGCGGGCATCATTTCCGCCAACTGTTCCGCGCGTTCGTCCGCCGTCGCGTGGGGACGTTCGTGAAAACCTGCCAGCGGTGCAAGACGGAACATTTCCGCCGCCGCTTGCGCGCCCGGCTTTAAAGTTTTGAGATAACGCTTCCAGCGCCATTGCAAAAACGAATATGCGCCCGCGCCCACAAGCCCGATAAACAAAATCGTGTACGTTGTAAGCGCCAATGCCAAAGTCCAAAAATCGTTCGGCACTCCGGGACGCGCATTGCGGTCTTGCGGGTCATCGGCATTCTGAAAACGCTCGTCCCCCAAGCCGCGCGTGTCGGATTGTTCCGGCTGCTGCGGCTGCTTGGGTTGTTCGGGCTGTGCTTGTTCATCTTGCGGCACGGGGCGCGAAATTTCCGGCTGTGACGAAGTGGGTTCAAATTCAATCCAGCCCAATTCGCCCAAATACAATTCGGGCCACGAATGCGCGTTCGCTTCGCGGATGTGATAATACCCATCATCCGACGCGCTGCCTACCGCGTAGCCCGACGCGACGCGCGCGGGGATACCAATCGCGCGCGCCATCACCGCCATCGCCGACGCGTAATAATTGCAATATCCTTCCGGACGCTCGAACAACACATAGTCCACGCCGTCCACGCCGGCAGGCACGGGCTCCACACTATCGTTGTATTTGATATGTTCGCGCAAATATTTTTCAATCGCGCGCGCCTTGTCGTAATTGTTGGTTTCGTTCGCCGTCAATTGCAGCGCGAGCTCGCGCACGCGTTCGGGCACGCTCGTCGGCAGGGGCAGATATTCTTCCGCAATGTACGGCGGAATCTGTGTGTCCGCGCGCCGCAAACTATTTTCGTCCGCCGCCGAAATTGAAGAGACGACAATGTATTGCTCGCCCAACTGAACGCCGTGCTGCAAGCGCAGCGACGCAATGTCGAGATACGCCTGATTGTCCAGCGTGCGTCCCACCGTGTACTTGGCGTCCACCGCTTCGTTCACGCGTACGGGCTGTGATGCGTTAATGACCAAATTATCTGTCGGCAGTCGCACTTCGACGGTTTGCGTAATTTCGCGTCGCTTTGCCATCGGCATTGTTTTCATGCGCGGGTCGCCGATGAGCAAGCCCGCCGATTCTTGCGCGTTGCTCAACCAGCCCGCGCCCGTGTACGTATCGAAAACGACGGCGCGCCAATATCTGCCATACTCGGATTGAATTTGAAATACTTCGCGGTCGCCCAAACGAATGGGTCCGCCCATCGAAAGCGAACTGCTGAAAAAAGTTGTGGGCGCCGCGCTGTCCGTCCCGCGCACGGTGGAAAATGCGCGCGACACATCATCTTGTACATCTTGCCAGGGCTCGCGCACGCGGTCATAAATGAATCCGAGCCACGCGGGACCGGGCGCGGTCGGCGGCACAAGCCACGCGAGCAAAATAATCAATCCCGAAAAAATCACACCATACGTTAAAAAATCCAAACCGATGTCATTTGCAAAACGCACCGCCGTTGCAGACCACGTTTGTTGACGCTTTAACAGCGTTGTACGCACAAGCAGCAAAAGCGTGGTGAGCAAAAACAGCATCAAGTACAAACCCGATTGCGGCGGCGCGTAAAACAAATTTGCCAAGAGCGCGGCGCCGCACGGCAAAATCGCGCCCCACGGCTGGTGATAGCGAAAGACCGACCACGCACTGAAATAACCGAGCAGCCACGCCAGCGCCGCCATCACACACAAGAAAACAAAATTGTCTGTGCCGACGCCCCCGGACATGACATGCGCGAGCCATTGGTCAATGCGGTCTTGAATCAACAACATCTTTTCGTTCCAAATGGCATTCGGCGGCGCGCCCACGTGCGCGCTCACCAACCACGCACAAAAGCCCGCGCCGACAATGACCGCCAACACGAACGCGACCAGCGCGTTCAAGCGCAAACGCGTAACCAGCGCGCCAAACAACAAGCCGCCGAGCGCCGCCCACATTGCTTGAAAGAGTCCGTCCACCCAATTCGCGGTCGCGACCGATGTCGTCACACTGACAAGCATCAACGCCAGCAGAATTGCTGCAATCCATCCTTCGTGCAGGTGCCGTGACAAGCCGCGCGCCGATTTTTCGGCGGCAGGATGAGGTGTGGAAATTACGCGAGCCATTTTCGTTTTCGTTTTGCGGAACGCAGCATCACGCAGCTAGTTTAATTTGGAGCAAGGCGATTGTCAAAGCGTCCGACGCGCCAACATGAGACTCGTATTAGAAAATGAACCATTGAGCAGTGTATGGCGTCTTGTCTCCAACGCCGAATCAATTTGACCCCCTCTCTCATCCAAATTAAGATGCTCGCAATGTGCCACGTATCAGGTTTTAGGTATTACGTATCACGTATCACGTATCAGGTATCGCGTATCACGCATCACGCGGTACGCTTTTTGTTTGCGCTTGGCATTCTCGCGCTCTGCGTTGCCGGCGCGCACGCGCAAACGCCCGCGCCGAACATTCTCGTCACACTCGCGCCGCTCGACCGCAAGACGAGTGTGGAACTCTCGGCGCTCATCGTGGACGCCAACATTTACGAAACGCAGGGACACACCTTTGCGCAAGGCACCCAAACATGGATTGTGCACAACACCGACACGATAAACGAAACGACTATCGTCGTCGGCTTTCCCGAATGGGCAAGCGCGAGCGCGCAGTTCGACCCCACAAAATTTTCCGCCTTTCGCGTCTTGCTCAATAACAAGCCCGTCGCGTTCGCGCCCGCCGTCGCCGATGTAGTGTACAGCGACGCGCCGCGCGACATCAATTGGTTCACATTCGAACTCACCCTCGCGCCCGATGAAAAGAAAACGCTGACCGGCGAATTTACGCAAGATTTGGGCGACGCGTTATTTCCGCGTTTCACGTACGGCACGCTCGTCGGCAATCGCTGGAAAAATTCCATCGGCTCGGCGCGCATCACGGTGAACTTGCCTGCCGAAACAACCGGCGAACAATTCATCGCGCTCGACCCCGACCTTCCAAAATTCGATGGGAAAAATTTGACGTGGCTGTGGGAGAGCCATCATCCCGAAGCCGACCCCGGGGTCACGTTCATTCGCCCGTCCGTTTGGCAAAATTTGTTGGATGCGCGCGCCGCCGCGACACAGAATCCCGATGACGCGAACGCGCATCTCGCGCTCGGACGCGTCTATCAACTACTCGCCTCCCAAGAATCGCCGCGCCGCGATAATTTTCTCGCGCAAGCGGTGGCGGAATTGGAAACCGCCGCGCGGCTCGCGCCCAATAACGTTGACGCGGTCAAGACCCTCGCGCAGTTGTACGAACAACGCGCGGGCGCGGCGAACGGTCCGCGCGATGTCAATTACATTGCGCTCGCGATGGAACAATGGAACAAGTTGATTGGGACGGCGGGCGATGCGGACGCGCGGAAACAATTGGGCGAGGACAGTTTTTATCTCGCGCTCGACGCGCTCGCGCGAAACGAGTACGACCGCGCGTTGAAATTATTGGACGACGCGCGCACGTTTGCGCCCGACGGCGCGGGTCCGCTCTATACGCGCGAACGGCTCGCCAATCAAATCAAACTCACGCACGTTGCTGCCGCCCGCGCAGAAATTCAAAACAACGCCGTGGCGAACGCGCTCGCGCATGTGCGCGCCGCGTATGGGGATTCCTTTCAACCCGCGAGCAATTTGCCCACCGACGCGCTCGCGTTGAATCATGCGCGCATCACACAGCGCACGGACGCGCGCGAAATCACGTTCAACTTCGTCCCCTACCCCGCGCCTTCCGACGCGACACGCGAAGAGACGACCCAAGTCGTGACCGCGCTCAATCAGACCGGCGCGGGCAAAGCCGAATTGTCCGCCGACGCGAACGGCTATACGCTCACGCTCAACATTCCCTTTGCCAATGATAATGATTTGCGGACGCGCCTTGTAAAACTTGCGGCGGCAATGCCCGCGCGCAGTGATTGGCAGTTGGTGCGCGCCGCGCTCGTGCCCGCGCTGTTGGAATTTTCCGTAAGGGATGATACGTTTGCGCGCACGGTGCGTTATCGCGAACAGGTGGATTTGAGCGCGGGGCAACAAGCGATGCAAACCACGCTGAACGAAATGAGCGCGGCGCTGGGAGAATTGAGCACCGCGTCGCCCGACGACCCCGAAGCGCAGTTGAAACTCGCGCTGCTCCATCACGCGCAGCAGTGGTGGTACAAACAATTGAGCGCGCTCACGCTCGACTATGAATTGGACGCAGGTAGCGGCATTGCGCGCCAGTGGACTATCTCGCCGAACGCGCCGCGCACACTCGAATACGGCGCGGAAACGATGCGCGGAGAATTTTATTTAATCGGCGGCGCAGTGGCGCTCGGCATCGTTTTGGTTGTGGTGCTGGGACTTGTACTCGTCACGCGCGCGCGCAAAAGAAAATCTCTACCATAAAAAAAATCCGTGCGCTTGTGGAACGCACAGATTTTTTTTACATCAATTTATTGAATTACCTAA
>JAKOPZ010000148.1 GCA_029778615.1 Chloroflexota bacterium
GGAATCTTTGCAAAACATCCCCGGCGTCACGCGCGCGGAAATTCGAGACAAACAAATTACGGTGTTCACTACCAACGTTCCCGTAACCATGGCGGGACTGCTCGCGCTTTCACAGCAAAACATTTTGCATTTCGACAATCTCGTCGTACGCCGCGCGACATTGGAAGATGTGTTTTTGAAATTGACGGGTCGGCGTATTAGGGAGTAGGTAGTAAATAAAAAGTAGCAAGGAATTCAGTTCCCTGCTACTTGCTACCTAATACTTGATAGATGAAAGCATTTCTCCAACTCTATCTCGCTTCGCTCAAAGAATTTGTCCGCGACCGCATGACGATTTTTTGGACGCTCGCGTTTCCACTGGTGTTTGTCGTCATGTTCGGCGTGTTGTTTTCGTTCAACGGCGATTCCAAATTCGATGTCGGACTGGTCGTCGAGGATACGGGTGCCACCGCGCAAACGGTCGCGGGAATTTTGCGTCAAGTGTCCGTGTTCAAACTTTCGGAATTGGGACGCGATGCAGAGATGACCGCGTTGAAACGCGGTGACCGGCGCGCCGTGATTGTGCTGCCCGCCGGTTTGTCCGACGCGGTAGCGGCGAAACAACCAACGCGCATTTCCGTTTTTTATGACCCCGCGAATCAACAAACCTCGCAAATTGTGTTGACAATTACGCGTCAGGTGTTGGACCGCGTGGACCGCCAGATTTCGGGAACGCAGCCCGCGTTCATTGTGCAAGAAGAAACCGTACAAGCGTCGCAATTGCGTTCCATTGATTTTTTACTGCCGGGCATTTTGGCGATGGCATTGATGCAGTTGGGCTTGTTCGGCACCGCGCAGCCATTGGTCGCGCTGCGTGACCAGGGCGTTTTGCGCCGCTTGAGCGCGACGCCGCTTCCGCGCTGGACGGTGCTGGCGTCACAAATCGCGATGCGGCTCACTATCGCGCTCGCGCAAACGCTCATCATCGTTGGCTTTGGCGTCATTGCCTTTCAGGTGCCGTTCAAGGGCAATCCGTTGTTCTTGCTCGGCATGGTGATTCTCGGTGCGCTCACCTTTATCGCGCTCGGATACGTGGTGGCGGCATTTTCCAAAAATCAAGAGACCGCGTCGGGCATCAGTTCGCTCGTCAATTTTCCGATGATGTTTTTGTCCGGACTGTTCTTTCCGGTGGAATTTGTTCCGCAGTTTTTACAGCCCGTCATTGCCGCGCTGCCCCTGACGTATCTGGTGGATGCAATTCGCCAAATTATGATTGGGACGAACCCGTTGTTTCCGATGCCGCTCGATGTCGGCGTGCTCGCCGCGTGGTTCGCCGTCGCGCTCGTGGTGGCAGTACGCTTTTTCAAATGGGAGTAAAGACAGCATTGAGGCATGAGGGCTGAGTAAAACTCTATCCTACTCTCGTGGCTCGACGCGCAACGCTCATGACTGAATTTATTGAAACCCTCAACGACCTCGAAAAAGAACGTTATCAAAAAGTGTTACGGCTGCGCGAACGCGGTGTGAATCCGTATCCGCCGCGCGCGAAACGCACACACACGATTGCAGAGGCGCGCGAATCCTTTGAAAAAGGCGAGGACCCGGGCATCATTACGCTCGTGGGGCGCATGACCGCGAATCGGTGGACGGGAAAAATTACATTTGCGGATATTCGCGATGGCAGCGGACGCATTCAATTATTTTTGCGTCAAAACAATTTGGGCGACGAGACGTACAAAAATTTTCTCAAAGACTATGACCTCGGCGATTTTGTTCAGGCAACGGGCACACTCTTCCAAACGAAAACAGGGGAACTGACGCTTCAGGTTGCCGAACTCGAACTGCTCGCCAAAGCCATTGCGCCGATGCCCGAAAAATATCACGGGCTCACGGACAAAGAAACGCGCTATCGTCAACGCTATTTGGATTTGATGGTGAATGAAGACGTGCGCGCGGTGTTTCGCACACGTCAACGCATTGTGACCGCGATGCGCGCGTATCTGGACCGCAAGGGGTTCATTGAAGTGGAAACGCCGGCGCTCCAACCGCTGTACGGCGGCGCGCTCGCGAAACCTTTTGTCACGTACCACAATGAACTTGAACGCAATTTGTATTTACGCATCGCGGACGAATTGTATTTAAAGCGTTTGCTCGTGGGCATGTATGAACGCGTGTACGAAATCTCGAAAGATTTTCGCAACGAAGGCGTGGACGCGACGCACTTGCCCGAATTTACAATGATGGAATGTTATCAAGCGTTCGGCGATTTGTCGGACATGATGCAAGTGGTCGAGGATATTTTTGTCGAATGCGCGCAGGCGGCGCTCGGCACTCTGCAAATTACCTACGGCGAACATCAAGTGGATTTGACGCCGCCCTTTGCGCGTGTGGCAATGCGCGACGCGATTTTGGAAAAAACCGGCATTGATATTTACGTGGACGATTCGTTCGAAAAATTGCAGGCGCGCATCGCGGAGCGCGAATTGAGCGTCGAGCCGCAATTGAGTTGGGGCAAGTTGGTGGAAAAATTATTTGGCGCGTACGTGGAACCGACCTTGATTGCGCCGACGTTCATCATTGATTTTCCGACGGACATTTCGCCGTTCGCCAAAAAGAAACCGGGCGATGCGCGCGTGACGGAACGTTTTGAAATTTATGTCGCGGGCGGCGAATATGGCAACGCGTTCACCGAATTGAATGACCCCGAAGACCAGTGGCAGCGTTTCATGGAACAACAGAGCAATCGCGCGCGCGGTGATGTGGAAGCGCAGCAGATGGATGACGATTACGTGCAAGCGTTAAAGCACGGTATGCCGCCGACAGGCGGCTTGGGCATGGGCATTGACCGCCTCACAATGCTGCTCACGAATCAACATTCAATTCGCGACGTGGTGTTGTATCCGCAGCTGCGAAACTAAAGCGCGCATCCTTCAACGCGAACGTATGCCCTCACTTCTCATCCAACACGCGGATCTCCTCACCCTCGATGCGCAAGACCGCGTGTTACAAGACACCGCGATTGCGATTAAGGATGGACGCATTTTCGCGCTCGGCGAAATCCCGCGCGACTTGGCGCCCGACGAAAGCATTGACGCAAAAAATCATGTCGCGCTGCCGGGATTCTTTAACGCGCACACACACGCGGCGATGACGCTCCTGCGCGGTTCGGCGGAAGATTTGCCGCTCGACCGTTGGTTCAACGAAGGCATCTGGCGGACGGAATCGGCGCTCCAAGAAGAGGATGTGTATTGGGGCGCGGCGCTTGCAGCATGCGAAATGATTCGTTCGGGGACGGTCGCGTTTGCGGACCATTATTTTTGGATGCACCAAGTCGCGCGCGTGGTGCAAGAATCGGGCATGAAGGCATTGCTCGCATGGTGCGTGTTCGGTTCGGATTTCGCGCCGGAAATGGGTCCGACGACGCTCGAACTCACCGAAGAATTTGTGGCGGAATTTCAAAACAGCGCGGGCGGACGCATCAAGACAATGCTTGGTCCGCATTCGCCGTACATCAGTACGGAACGCGCGCTGGAGCGTTCTGCCGCGCTTGCGCACAAACTCGGCGTGGGCTGTCACATTCACGTCAGCGAATCGCAAGGGCAGGTGAATAATTCCTTCAAACAATTTGGGAAATCGCCCGTCGCGTATTTGAATGCTTTGGGAATTTTCGACAATCCGTCCATCGCCGCGCACGCGATTTATTTGAGTGACGACGACATTGAAATTTTGCGCGCGAAAAATGTTTCCGTTGCGGCGTGTCCGAAAACACATCTCAAGCTGGCGATGCGAACGACGCGGATTGTGGATTTGATGCGCGCGGGCGTCCATGTCGCGCTGGGCACCGATGGCGCCGCGTCGAACAATGATTTGGATATGTTGGAGGTCGCGCGTCTCGCCGCGCTGCTGCAAAAACATGACACGGGCGATGCGACCGTGCTGCCTTCGACGGACGCGTTGAAACTTGCCACACAACACGGCGCGCGCGCGATGGGCTTTGGCAACAGTGGCGTGCTTCAGGTCGGCGCAGATGCGGATTTGATTTTGTTTAATTTGGACAAACCACATCTCGTCCCGCGTCATAATCTCGCCGCGAATATTGTCCATTCTGCGCGCGGCGGTGATGTGAATTATGTGATTGTGAACGGCAAGGTTTTGTTGCGTCAAGGTGAATTGACAACGCTGGATGAGGAAAAAATTATGCGCGAGGCGGAACGTCGCGGATTGCGTATGACGCAAAGTAAATTGGCGCAGACACAGCAGTACCGTGCGGATTAGCGCCGCCGAAAGTTTTGCCAAGACAAAAAGAAAATTGCACAGCGCGACGTATGTACGCCGCGCTGTTTTTGTGTATTGCGATTCGCAGATGGAAATTGCCGCGCGTTTTCACAAACTCGTAGTAACTCATGTTACGCAGAATTGTCATTTCGAGCGGTCTTGCGAGAAATCTCGGTGGAAAAAACTGAGATTTCTCACAGAGTTTACCCCGAAGGATTGAGGGGTTCGAAATGACATGCGTAAGGTGAAGTAGTAAAATTAATCCTCTACCGATTTGCATCCTGTCTTGGTGCGCGCAATCCGTTAGCGGGTCCAAGACGCGGTTTTGCAGGAATGAGCCAGTGAATATGAATGAAATTACAATTGCCGCCAACGCGCGTGTGGAAATCGAATTGGTTTCCAAAAATAAAACGCGCGAAAAGTTAGCGTTTGTATTAGTTCCGGACGACGCGGCAGATTTTGACAGGGGTTTGTTGGGCGTGGGCACGCCGATTGCGAAAACCATTCTCGGACACCGCGCGGGCGAAACGCTCGCGTACGCACGCGGCGATATTGTCGAAATCAAAATTCTTGATGTTCAGGCAAACGCGCCAACGTCTGCACCCATCGCCGCCGAGACGCGCGAGGAAACCTTGCGCCGCGCGCGTGACAAAGCCCAACACGCCAACATGGTCAGTTTTGCGCTCACCTTTGACAGCAAGTGGGGCGACTATGACCCCACCAACATCCAAGAAGATTGGGACGTGCCCCCAGAGGAATAGCCCGTGGCCATGCAATTTGATTTGCATCTCAAAGAACCGAAAGAGTTGTTTGTGTTTGACGCGCGAACGTATGACCCGTTCGACGACAATGCGCTCGGCGAATCCGGTTTTGATTATTTGACGGCGCGCATCATCGGCTTTTGGTTTCGCGCGCCGCGCGTGTACACGCGCGTTTTTTTGCCCGCCGCCAAGATTGAAGCGGAAACCGAAATGCGAATGCGGCGCGCGATGTCAAGTTGGTGCGAGGACTTGGTTGTCGCCAACGGGCGCGAACGCACCGAGTTTTTAATCAACAACACAATTTTTTTGGCGGTCGCGCTCGCAGTGTTAACGTTCAATGTGTGGGCGCAAGGCGAAATCAACAATCCCCGGCAATTTGACGAAACCACGCGCGGCGTGCTCGCGTACGGGTTGGATGTTTTATTGTGGGTAGCGTTGTGGACGCCGCTAAGCGCTTTTTTGCTGGAATGGTTTCCCCTTTTTCGGCGCTCTCAGGCGTACAAAGCATTGCAACACATGGAGCTCACCGTTCATCCGGAAACGTAAAAATGCCCTTTAATGAAGGGCATTTTTTTTGCGCGTATATCCCGAAATGTACCCCTTTGTAGGAAATGACTGACAGACGCGCGCCGCTTCTTTTCATATAGTGTGTGTGGTCTGGCTGCGGAACCGAAATGCTGTCTGCGGCGTCTATCGAATGACAAACAATTGAACCTTACGAGGTGCCCCATGTTGAAAAAAATGGAAATGAACTGGATGTCTACGGAAATGAAAATGCGCGGTCTGCGAATTTTCGGTGTGCTGTTGGCATTCCTCTTGCTGCTCGGCGTTTCTATGGTGCTGCTGAACAACGTGGTCGCCACACCGGCGTCCCCGCGCCAAGTGCAAATTCGCGGCTGGATTAGCAATTTGAGCGCGGCAGGTCTCACTTCGGAACGTCAGGCGGCGCAAACGCAGCTGGAAGCAGCGGGCGAAGAGGCAGTGCCGGCGTTGGTGACCGCACTGCATTCCGACAATGTGAATATCCGCGCGAATGCGGCGGATGTGCTGGGCTATATCGCCTCTACGCGCGCGACGAACGCATTGATTCAAACGCTCGGCACCGACCCTGCGTCGGCAGTGCGCGCGAACGCGGCACGCGCATTGGGCGGCATTCAAGATGCAGCGGCTTGGGCTGCGCTGGAACGCGCGTCCGTCCTTGACACGAGCCCACAAGTTCGCACCAATGCGAATGATGCGCTGGCGAGCATTCAAGATGCGCTGGTGCAACGCGCCGGACGCGATGTTTCGCAAGTAAATCTTGCGACGGCGGCGCCGAATTCGCCCAACACATTGTATCTTGCCAGCGGACGTGATTTGCTCATCAGTCATGACAAGGGCGCGACGTGGCAGACGTTGACGCAAGTACTGCCGAGTGTGGTCGCCTCCATGGCAGTAAATCCGACGAACGAAAATATCATTTACGCGGGAACGCATTCGCAAGGCATGTATCTTTCGACCGACGGCGGTAAAACGTGGCAATCGCTCACGCGCAATTTTAGCAACGAAGCAATTGGGCAGAGCACCGTCACGGCGATTACCGTTGACCCGACGAACCCGATGCGCGTGGTCATGGCACACGGCATTCGCATTGGCGATACCGGCAGTGAATTTTTCCCGCTCGGTATTTTGTTCAGCAACGACGGCGGCAAAACGTGGGGCAATGTGATGGACTTGGAGCAAGGGCAATACGTGACGCGACTGCAAATCCAAAAAGGAAATGTGTACGCGTTGACCAATGACAAGGTGTTGGTCGCCAATTTCCAATAAACTCAAAAAAAACATCTGACTCGCAAACGGGTCAGATGTTTTTGGTTATGAAAATGGGGAGCAACGGAACCGCGTTTCATTGTGCCCCATTTTTTTATGCGAGCGCGTTTTCTATATCAATTCTCTTTTGCTCCACCAACCCGCGAAAATGTTCAATCGTCGAAGCGACCCCTTCGCCTAACGGCGTTTCGGGCAAATCGCCGAACGCGGCTTTGAGCGTACTCGAATCCAATTCTTCGGGAAACGCCAACGGTTTTGGGTCAAACGAAATTTTTCCGCGCGCCTCCGGCGCCACGCGTTCAATCGCGTCAATAATTTCGGGAACCGACGCGACAATGCCATTCAAATTGAAAACTGCCGCGCCGTGAAATTCTCCGGTCGCGCAGCGAATAAATGTTTTCGCCGCGTCGTCCGCGAGTTGAAAATGAAAACGCCCGCCGTGAGGAATTTTCCACTCGCGCCCCAACACCGCCGCGAGCATCGCTTTGGTTGGCGATGAGGTTGCGCCGCGGTCGCGTCCGACGCCATAAATCACAAACGGACGAATCCCAATGCTTTCGACGCCGTTTTCATTAAAGAACACGCGCGCACAGTTTTCATTGTCCTGTTTGAACGAACCGTACAATGTTTCGGGCGCAAGCACCGCATCAACAGGCGCGGGCAGAGTGGGATACAAATGCGGCGGACCATACACCGCCGTCGAACTCGCATACACGATGCGTTTAATTTGTTCGCGCTGTTTTGCCGCGACCTGCAACACATTCACCGTTCCCACTACATTCACCTGCGCGCCGACGACGGGATTTGCACGACAAAACGGAATTTGCAGCGCGGCAAGATGCAAAATATGCGTGATGCCATTTTCCAACACCACGCGTTCGACCGCGTTGTAATCGCTAATGTCGCCGTGTACCAATTTCGCGCGCGCAAGCGTTTCATCATCCATCAACGCGCGCCAACGATACGCGTCCGTTCCCAAATCAAACGCGACCACATTTGCGTTCGATTCCAATAAATTTTTCATGGTCCACGCGCCGAGACAACCGAGCGCGCCGGTGACGAGAAAAGTGGGTTGAGTCATTGTGAATTTTCTTGAATTGGGGGATTGTCGAGTTGAGAGTACGTAAATGGATTTTCGACGGTGAGACCTTCGGCTTGCGCGGCTTGGAGTAAACGCGCGTCACCGCTGACAAAAATCAAGTCGAGCTCGTTTTCGATGAGCAGTTGTCGTGTTTCCAATGCCAGCGCGAGATGCACGGCATCGTATGCTTTGAGGGGATGGCGCTGTCCGAAAGTTGTAGCGGATTTAATGGTGTTTAGGGTGAAATCACTTGCGCGATACTCATTATCCCAGTCAGAAATGAATCTTTGGAATGCGTGGTTTGCAACACCTTTCAGAATTATTTGGCGTCTTTGGAGAATGGCAAAGGCGGCAGCAAATTCAACCATCGCAATGCTCCCCGCCAAAAGAACATGTAGCGCCTCATCATTCTGATTTCTTGCGTTGCAGATTTGACGAATCCATGTGCTGCCCGGTTCGTTAATGTAGCGTTTGACCAATGCGCTTGTGTCAAAATAGTAGAGCGCCATTCTCGTTAGGACCTGACTTCTGCAATGAGTTCTGCAACTGTTTGGTCAAGGTGGATATTACGCAATGCCCGATTAACTTTTTCTTTTTCTTCTTCGGGCAAAGCACGCCATTCCTCTGCCCAATTTTTTTCTTCAGCAGTCAGATCGCGAATCAATCCCTTGCTTTTGAGCAATTCGATAATTTCTTTGTTCGTTTTGGGCGGGCGCGCTGCGCGCGGTTTATTCTCTTGCGCGGGGATAATTTCGCGTGTCACTTTCGCGCGCTCCAAAACTTGAATCGCGCGCTCGCGTTCCGACAATTCGCGGCGCGGTTCTGGAGAGACTGCCGAAGATTGTCGCTCGCGCACAAGTTCCTTCAAGTTGTTTTGCAACTCTTGAACCTGTTGCTGCAACTAATTTACCTGTGTTTGTAATTTTTTCAAATCGGCTTCCGTGACTGCCATGTTCGTACTCCTGCCCAAATTGTACGCGCATCCACTCTATCGTCAATCGTTTGATGTTTCTCGTTTCGCGGCTGAACGTTACGGCGAACGTTCCCTACGCACCCACCATTGCGCCCAATTCCAACACGTACTCGATACTCTCTTGCGCGCCCAACATTTTCAATCTGCCCTCTTTGCGCAATTTCGCGCGCGGCGTTTCCCAATAGTTCGCGGGTTCGAGCGCGCAGACGTATTCGCCTGCTTGCATCAATTTCCATTGTCCCATGTACGGCAAATTTTCAATTTGCCACTTGATGTACGCGCCAAAATGCAGCGCGCGATTGACGATGCTGCCCTGTGCGAAACCATTCGCGTCGGCGCGGGGTTTGTGAAAAAAAACTTGTTCGGGATAATCGAGCACAGGATTCTCGAAATGATTCTGCTGTCCGAATCCTTTTTCCGCGCGGGCATCGCGCGGGCGTACCGATTCTTCATCGAGCAAAATTTCACTGTCGGGCGAGACGACGGGGAAACCGAAATTGCAGTGATACAAAATCATGTGCGGCGTCGCGCGAAAACCGTCGTTCGTAATCGTGTCGTGAATTGTAAAATGGTTCGCGCCGAGTTTTGTTGAGATGCGACGCGTCAAAACTAAATTTTCGCCAAACACCACCGACTGGCGCACGCGCCCTTCAATTTCCAAAACGTAATCGTCGCCGCGAAACTCTTGCGTTACGCGCACATGTTCCGCAGGCGAATGTGAAATGCGTCCGTGCAGTCCGAGTGCTTGTCCATTGTCGTTTTCGGGCTGCCCAAAAAAATCGAGACCGCACGTTGTCACCAAGCCGCCGCCCCACGTGCGCGCCCACGCATATTTGTACGGGTCGTGATACGGCGGCGTCGCGAGCGCGGGAAACGTCCACGCCAGCGCGCGTCCGTTGTGTTCCGCCGCGCCAATGTCCATTCCCCTATCGAGCAAAATTTCAAAACGGAATCCGCTGCCCGTCCACACTTGTGCGACGCGGAGCCCGCGCGCTTTGCCTTCTTGATATTCGACAAGCCGCACGCCCGCAAGCTGCGACAGGTCGCCCGCGAATTGTTTGAGTTCGAGAGGAGTATAGTGGTGGTTGTAGAGAAAAGGCATTGAGCCAAGCTAAAAGTTTCAAGCTAAAAGTTTCATTTTGAGCTTTTAGCTTGAAACTTTTGACTTTTAACTCACGTTACGCAGAATTGTCATTTCGAGCCGTGTTTGCGAGAAATCTCAATGGGAAAACCGAGATTTCTCACAGAGTTTACCCCGAAGGATTGAGGGGTTCGAAATGACATGCGTAAGGTGAGTTTTAACTTTCGAGTCCCTCGAGCTGGTCAATCCACTCGCTTATCACATCAAACCCGCCTTGCCAAAATTCTGCCGATGCCATGTCAATCCCCGCTTCTTCCAAAATGTGTTTGGGTGACGCGGAACCGCCGTACGCGAGAATTTTGAAATAGTTGGGCTGGAACGCTTCGCCTTGTTCACGATAGCGTTTGTACAACGCGAGCGTCAGCAGTTGCCCAAAACTGTACGCATACACATAAAACGGCACGTGATAGAAATGGTTAATCACCACCCATTCCCATTTGAAATCTTCGTGAATCTCCAACGCGTCGCCGAATTGGGTTTTGAGATTTTCCCAATACAACTCGCGCACCTCGTCCGCCGTCGCATTGTTGGCAAATGCTTCGTGCGCGGTTTTTTCAAACATCGCAAAAAATGCTTGGCGCATCACTGTCGCGTATGCGTCATCTACCATGCGCGCGAGAATATCGCGTTTCACGGCCGGGTCACTCGTATCATGCAGCAGTCGTTCGTTCAAAATCATTTCCGCAAAGACCGACGCGGTTTCTGCTAATGGCAGCGCAGAATGGAACGTCAAAACGGAATGTTCTTTTGCCAACCGCGCGTGAATGGCGTGTCCCAGTTCGTGCGCGAGCGTGGAAACATCGCGCGCTTTGCCCGCATAGTTAATCATCACATACGGCGCCATTTCGGGCAAGACACTCGCGCAGAACGCGCCACTGCGTTTGCCGGGACGAATTTCGGAATCAATGTGTCCGTTGTCAAACACCGTGCGCGCTTCGGCGGCGAGGCGCGGTGAAAATTTTTCAAAACTGTCGAGGACGAGCGTGACGCCTTGTTCCCAAGGAAAATCCGTGTCAACGGGCGCGAGCGGCGCGTAAATATCACTGCGGCGCATCGGATTCAAACCGAGCCACTTGGCTTTGAGTTTGAAATAGCGTTGAAACACCGTCGCGTTTTTCTTGCATACGTCGAGCATCGTGTCCACCGCCGCGTCGGGCACATCATTGCCGAGATTGCGCGCAGCGATGGGCGTCTTGAATTTTCGCAAATCCACTTGCTCGCTTTTCCAATCGTTGATGCGGCTCGCGTAAATTTGCGCGAGAATGCCGCCGTCCTCGCCGTACACGCGAAACACTTCTTTGTATACCGCCGCGCGAACTTCGGGGTCGGGATGACGCGCATACGTCATCAATTCACCGTACGTCAATTTTTTCTCTTGCCCGTCAACGGTGAGGTTGTACATGTACTTGTTTGTGAGCATGTCGTACACGTTCAACAAGCCGCCCATGCCGTTCACATCTTTGAGGTTGATGATTTGTTCTTCACGTTCCGCGAGCGTGTGCGGTTTGAACATGCGCTCACTTTCGAGAAAGTACGTGTAATCGCCCGCGTTCCGCATCAAGCGCGCGGCATTCGCTTCGTCAATTTCTTTCCACCACAGGGTAAAGAACATGACGCGGTTGGCGACCTGCGTGGTCATTTGTTCAATTTTTGTTTTGAACGCGAGCGCCTGTTGATTTTGCGTGTCTTCGGTGAACCACAATTCCGCGTAATAGCCGATGTTCCGCAGCACGCGATTCAAACCGTCGTACTCGTGAACGAAATCCAAAAATTCTTCTTCGTCCATGTCGGGTTTCAATTTCGCGCGCGCTTGTTCAAAATTTGCGGTGCGCGTTTCAATATCTTGCAGCGTGCGTTCGACGGGTTCGCCGGTCGGCGCACTCAACAACTCGGTCAAGTCCCAACGCGTTTGGGGGTACGTTTCCATTGAAAAATTTGCTCCTGAAAAGTGGTGGGCGAGATTATACCGCCAAGTATTTGAAAAATGCTTGGCGGGTCGGGCATGTCTCTTTCATCCGCCGCGCACTTGTTTTGCCACAAGCACAATCGCCTTGGCGACGCCCGCGGCGGGATTCAACAGCGCGGCAGTGGTGACATCCAAAATGTCGGGCGCGATGTCGGCGAGGGTTTTCAACCAGCGTTCGATTTTTTTCGGATTCGCGTCGTCGCCCTTTGCTGCTTCGGTCTCGATTTGGCGCACCTGAGTTTTGATTTCGCCATTGTCTGCATCGGGACTGGGAGGACGCGCGTCCACTTGCTGATAAATCGCTTGAAACAAATTTGCCAACTCGTTTGCGCTCGCGCCTTGTTGAATCGTCTGCTGGATGTTTTCTCCGGCGGCGGCTTGGCTCACCGTCGCGCCTGCGCCGATGACAATCGTATTGCGATTGCGCCCGATATTTTCGGTGCGCGTGGTTTGCGAAACCGTGTTGTGCGAACCGTCAATGTTCGCGTAGGACGCGCCCGCGCCAACGTTCACCACGCGCGCGGCGGTGTTGGGGGGGGGGGACGTGAGCAGGTTCGCATCGGCGAGGTTGCCGGGCGTACTGCCTTTGTATAACGCGACCGGAAATGGACCGATGCCTTGCAGAATCGTCAACACGGGTTCTTGTAATTCTCCGTACTTGCTCGCGCCCGCGCGCGATTGAGTGTACACATATTCGTACAATTCAAACAGTCCGATGTAGCCGTTTTTGTTGACGACGCCGTTGCCGTTCAAGCCATCCACGAGCGCGTTGCCAAAAAAGGTGCGCGGCGCGCCCATGTCAAACATGGAATATTGATTGCCGCGACTCGCCGTAATAATCGCGCGCCCTTCGCCGGTGGCGAGAATGGAATTGGACAGTGAATCGGGCGGCGGTGCGCCGAGCGTTTGCGGTATTTCTCTCGTCGCCGCGAGCGTGGGACTGACGAGCCCCGAAAAACACGCGTTGATAATGACGAGAATTTTTTGCGCTTGAATTTTTCGCAGCGCGTCGAGCAATTCCGTTTGCCCGAGCGCGTTGCCGCTTTTGACACTTTTGATGGATTGGAATTCCGTTTCGTGTGTGGCGAAATGCCACGTGCCGTCGTCGGCGGGCGCGCCGTGCCCCGCGAGAAAAATCAACACACTGTCAGTCTCTGCCGCGCGCTGCGCCAAATCTGCCAACGCGTCGAGAATGTTTTGACGCGTCGCTGCCTCATCGTGCAAGAACGTAATTTGGTTCGCGGGATACGCGGCGAGCTGTGGATTCACCAGCGCGTCATATACGCCTTGCGCGTCGTTGAACGTAATGGGCACACTGTATTTGGTTTGTTGATAATTTCCGACGCCGACGACGAGCGCATAGCCCTGCTGGAACTGTGCCATGATTTTTCTCCTGCTGCCGACTCACTGTGCACAAGCGTGCGGTGTTTCGTCACCCAACCCTTTCCGCCAAAGTGAAGAATAAAACGCGGTCGGCGATTTGGGTTTCCGTAAAGTTTTTACCCCTAAAATCTTAGTACTCGGCAATCGCCGTGCCATTATACAATAAAGACGCGTTCAGTTCTTGCGCCAAAACTTGTACATGCGGTTCCTCTAACAAATTACGATGCGCGCCCGCAATCAGACGCACCTCGACCTCGCGCGCGAGCGAACGCCAGCCCAACGCGTCGTCGTACGAACACCACAACGGATGACGCGGCGCGCGAAACACTGTGACGCGTCCGTCATAGAATTTTGGATGATAGTGCGCGAACGCAGCAAGTTCCGCGCGCATCAAGTCCACGCGTTCGGGCGGAACGGCTTGAATGTTATCCACGTAATGGCGTAAATCCACATTCGCGCTCTTTCCATTTTCGCCGCGCGGCGTGTTCCACCGAGAACGCGTTTGGCGCACCACACGTCCCCATTGTTCACGCGCTGCCAAACGCGCGTAATCGTTCCACCACGCGGGTAAATTGCGCGCGAATCCTTTGAAAAATTCTGCATTGAATTTCACGCGCCAGTATTCGGCGTTCGGCGCGGGCGTGTCGAACATGGCAAGCAGCGCAACCGCTTGACCTTGCGCGCGCAATTGCTGCGCCATTTCAAACGCAACGGTCCCGCCGTACGAATAGCCGCCGAGATGATACGGACCGTGCGGCTGCACATGACGCATTGCGTCAAGATAACGCGCCGCCATTTGCTCAATCGTCGCGTCGGGAATTTGTCCCGCTTCCACGCCGAACGCTTGCAGCCCATAAAACGGCTGTGCGTTGCCCAAATGTCGCGCCAACGAAACATAACCGATGACGCCGCCGCCCAACCCATGTACACAAAAGAACGGCGGACGCGTCCCGTGAATTTGAATCGGCGCGAGCGGTGACCACGGCGCGCGCACGCCCGCCGCGCGCAATTCGTTCGCAAGTCCCGCAATCGTCGGCGCGCGAAACAGTGCCGTGATGGGCAGCGTCGCGCCGAGCGTTTGCTGCATTTCCGCAAACACGCGCACGGCAAGCAGTGAATGTCCACCGAGTTCAAAAAAGTCGTCGTCAACGCCGAGCGGCTGCACATTCAACGCGCGTTCCCAAATAGGTACAAGTGCGCGTTCGATTTCATCGCGCGGTCGTGTGAGGACGCGTTCGCTGTGCGTGCGTTCAATGGGACGCTCTGCCAGCGCGCGGCGGTCCACTTTGCCGCTCGAATTGTGCGGCAATTCGTCGAGAGTGACGAACGCGGACGGAATCATGTGCGGCGGCAATTTCTGTTGCAATTGTGCGCGCAGCGATTTCACGTCAACACGTGCGGGCGTTACGTACGCAATCAAGCGCGCACCGCTCAACTCCTCCGCTTGCGCGACCACAATCGCCTCATTCACGTTTGACGTTTCACGTATCGCATTTTCGATTTCACTCAACTCGACGCGCATCCCGCGAATTTTGATTTGCGAATCTGCACGTCCGCGATATTCGATATTGCCGTCCGGGAGAAAACGCGCGAGGTCGCCGGTGCGATAGAGAGATTGGAGACCGGAGACTGGAGATTCGAGATTGGGCAGGGAAATAAATTTTTCGCGTGTGAGTTCCGGCTGATTCAAATATCCGCGCGCGATGCCTGCGCCGCCGATGTAGAGTTCGCCGACGACGCCGATGGGTACGGGATTGCGCTGCGCGTCGAGGATGTACGTTTGCGTGTTGTCAATCGGTCTGCCGATGGGAACGCTATGATGTGAATTCATTGCGCGTGTGTCGAACCATGTCGAATTCGCGCTCGCTTCGGTCGCGCCATAAAAATTCAACAGCGCGCGTTCCGGAAATTTCTCATAGAACGCGCGCACAAGTTCGGGCGTCAACGCCTCGCCGCCTGCAATCCAGTACTCGAGGTGCGGCAAACGTTCGCGCAAATTCGTTTGTGTATCGAGCAATGCGCGCAGCAGCGACGGCACCAATACGACGCGCGTGACGCGATGCTGCGCGAGCGCGTTCACGAACGCGTTCAGGTCTTGCACCGTCGCATTGTCGAAAATCACAAGCGGAACGCCCATTAAGAGCGGCGCAAAGGTTTCCCACATCGCATCCACAAAACCCGGCGCGGTTTTCAAACAGCAAACGTCGTGCGCGCGAAATGGAAATTCGCGCCAGAGCCAGTGCATCACATTCACCGCGCCGCGCTGCAAACCCATCACACCTTTCGGATTGCCTGTCGAGCCCGATGTGTAAATCACGTACGCGGCATCGTCGAGCGCGATGGACAAATTCAAATTTGCGTCACGTGCGCGCGCGATGCGTTCCCAATCCGCGTCGAGGGCAATGACGCGGGGAGATTGGAGATTAGAGACCGGAGACTGTTTTTGAAAACGCGCGCGATGTTTTTGCTGTGTAAGAATGATAGGAGCTTGCGTGTCGTTCAATATAAAATCGAGACGCGTTTGCGGATGCGTCATGTCAAGCGGCACGTACGCACCGCCCGCTTTGAGAATCGCGAGCTGCGCGATGACCATTTCGATGGAGCGTTCCATGCCGACGACGACGCGCGTTTCGGCTGTGACGCCGCCGCTTTGCAGCACGCGCGCGAGTTGATTCGCGCGCGCGTTCAATTCCGCGTACGGGATGGTGCGTTCGCCGTCGCGCAGGGCGAGCGCGTGCGGCGTGCGTTTCACTTGAGACTCGAACCATTCCGCGAGAGACGCGTTCGGAATCTCGCGCGCCGTCTCGTTCCACGCGCGCAACTGCGCGCGTTCGCGTTCGGGCAAAATTTCCAATTCCGCAAGGCACACGTCGGGATTCGTTGCGATGCTTTGCAGCAGCGTTTGATAATGTTCCAAACATCGCGCCATCGTTTCCGGTTCAAACAAATCGCGATTGTATTCGAGCGTGAGCCGTTTCAACTGCGGCAAATCGGTGATAGTGAGCGTGAGGTCAAACTGCGCGGCGCCGCGGTCCCATTCAATCAAATCCGTTTCCATATCCGCAAAACCGAGTAAAGGCATCGGGACGTTAATGACGTTGAACATGACCTGGACGAGCGGCGCTTGCTGCAAATTGCGCGGCGGATTCAAGTCGGCGACGAGTTTGGCGAACGGCATGTCTTGATGCGCGTACGCGTCGAGCGCGGTCGCGCGTACGCGCTGCAAAAATTCCGCAAAGGTCGGATTGTCGGAAACATTCGCGCGCAGCGCGAGCGTGTTGACGAACGCGCCGATGAGTTGTTCCGTCGCGTCGTGGTGACGATTCGCAATGGGCATGCCGACGACGAGGTCATCTTGCGCGGTGTATCGCCGGAGCAAAACAAAAAACGCGGCGAGGAACAACATGGCGAGCGTTCCATTCGCGCGCTGACAGATTTCTGACAAACGCGCGTGCAACTCGGCGTCGAGTGCGGCGGACGCGGAGGAACCACGATAGGTTTGCAGCGCGGGACGCGGATGGTCGGTCGGGAGTTCGAGCGGCGGCGCGCCCGTGAGTTGTCGGCGCCAATACGCGAGCTCTGCTTCGAGTGCATCGCCTTGCAGCCACGCGCGCTGCCACACCGCGTAATCGGAAAATTGAATCGGCAGCGCGGGGAGGGACGCGGACGCGCCGCGTGAGTGCGCGCGATAGAGTTCCGTCAACTCGCGCATCATTACGCCGAGCGACCACGCATCACAAAGAATGTGGTGCATCACGAGCAGCAAAATATGTTCGGCGGGCGCGAGTTTATACAAGTGTACGCGCAAGAGCGGACCGTTTTCCAAATCGAACGACTGCTGCGCGTCGCGCGTCACAAATTCCATCGCGCGCGTCAGACGTTCCGCGTCGGGGAAATTTTGCAAATCCGCGCAGGCGATGCGAAAAGGTGTGTGCGCCGCGATGTGCTGCACGGGCGCGCCGTCGCGTTTGGGAAAGGTGGTGCGGAGAATTTCATGACGGCGCGTCAATTCATCGAACGCATAGACGAGCGCGTTCACGTCGAGCGCGCCGCGCAAACGCACGGTGATTTGTACATGATACGCGGTGTTTTCGGGCGCGAGTTCGTGAATGAACCACATGCGCTCTTGGGAAAATGAGAGTGGAATGGAGGATGAATCGGCGCGTCGTTCGATGGCGGGAAGCAGCGGGCGCGCCGCGTGCTGCGTTTCTTGAATGCGTTGTGCGACGCCGCGAATTGTCGGCTCTTGATAGAGGTCGGAAAACGAAAGCGAAATGCCCAGCTGCGCGCGCACGCGCGAAAGAAATTGCGTCGCGCGCAGCGAATCGCCGCCGAGTTCGATGAAATGGTCGTCAATTCCGATTTCGGGAATTTCCAAAACGCTTTGCAGGAGCGAAACGAGTTCTTGTTCGAGCGGCGTGCGCGGCGGTGTGATGGCGCGCGTCCGTGTCGGCGCGGCATGAGGGAGAAAACTGATGCCGATGATTTGCATGTCAGTTTTGTTGTGCGTCCAAAAATTCTTGCTTGCACAAAAAGCGTTGGATTTTTCCCGTCGCGGTGCGCGGCAGCGAATTCGCGGCGACGATGACGACGGCGTACAGCGGTAGGTCAAGCGTTGTTGCCGCCGTCGCGCGAATTGCGTGCGCGATTTCCTCCACGTTGATATTTTCAGCATTCGTTCCAACTTCGTGCATCAACACAATTTCTTCTGTGCCGTTCACATCAATCCCGAAGGCGGCGCTCGCGCCGCCTTGCAGCGCGGGATGCGCGGCGGCGACGGCGACTTCGACATCTTGCGCGTAAAAATTTTTGCCGCGCACGATGATTAAATCTTTCAACCGTCCCACAACATACAATTCGCCGTCGTGGAAAAATCCCAAATCACCGCTGCGCAAAAAAGGTCCCTCGTTTGTGTCGGCGATGTGCGCGTTGAAAAATTCCTCCGTCGCCTGTTCATTGTTCCAATACCCGCGTCCCACTGTGGGACCCGCCGCCCAAATTTCGCCAATCTCGTCCGCCGCGCAAAGCGTGCGCGTTTCCGGATTCACGATAGACATCGTCGCTTGCGGAATCGGTGTGCCGCAGCTGGCGAACGTCGGTCCCGACGCATCCTTTTCCAAAATGACGACGCGCCCTTGCGTCAATGCGCGCGCATTCAACGTGAGCGCGATAGGTTCCCCGCGCCGATACGTGGTCAAGAGCGTTGTTTCCGATTGTCCGTACGCGGTGCAGAATGCTTGACGCTCGAAACCGTGCGGTTCGTACAGGTCTGCAAAACGCCGCAGCGCATTCACGCGCACCGGTTCAAATCCACAGAACGCGAGCCGTAAGGATGACAAGTCGAGGTTTGCGCGTTCTGCGGGCGTCGTGCGCTCGACAAACCATTGATACAAAAAACTGCCGCCGGTAACAATCTGCGCGCGCGTGCGCGAGATTGTTTCCAATACATACGCGGGGCGTTCCAACACGTCGAGCGGCGAAAGGATGACAACGTTCACGTTGCTGAACAGCGGATTCAAAATCGAACCGATGAGACCGGCGGTGTGATACAACGGCGTCCACGCGACCATCGTCGCCGTTGGCGGCGGCTGAAAAATTTGATGCGCGGCGTCTATCGCTGCCAGAATGTTCGCGTGTGTGAGCATGACGCCTTTGGGAAAATTTGTGGAACCTGATGTGTACATCAATACCGCAAGGTCATCGGACTGACGCGTCACGGGCTGCCACACGCGCGGCGGCGTTTCGCGCGCGAGGACATCCGTCGCAATCCATTGAAACATTTCTAAATAGCCCGAATCGCCGTACTGCTCTTGCGCGCGTTGGTGCGTGGCGGCGGTGGTGAGAACGATATTTGTCTGCGCGTCCGCCATCGTCACCGCCATCGTCGTCGTCGGCTGTCCGGGGCGCGGCGGAACAACCGGCACGGCGACCAGTCCCGCGTACAGCGCGCCGAGAAATGCCGGCACGCTGTCCATTCCCGGCGGATACAAAAGGATGACGCGTTCGCCCGGCGCGGCGAGAGCTGCCAGATGCGCGCCGATGGCGCGCGCTTGTTGGTCTAATTCCGCGTACGAAAGCGTTTGTTCGCGCGCACCGCGTTCGGACAAGTACGTGAACGGACGCCGCGCGGGTTGTTCGCGTGCGCGCGTGATGAGCAATTCCGGAATGGTTGAAAACAAAGATGACATATTTTTTTCAGAGGGGATTGATTTTTGTTGCGCCGGGTGACCAAGGAGGAGAACTATGGGGCGGAAACGTCGCGTATTATATTCGTAGCTGCCGAATTTTCCACTCGTCGCTCAATTCCTACCGCGCTTGCCGCAGCTTGAATGCGGAAAAAGCGCGCCGTGGCAATTGCGCCCCGTTCTCCAAGCCCCACCAATCTTGGAGGAATTGCGGAAACGCTGCCGCGCGCTGCACGGCGCTTGTACGGCACGAACGCCGCGCGGCGATGCGCCAAATTTTTTCCGCGCGCTCACGCCGCGTCGTCGCGTTCCA
>JAKOPZ010000149.1 GCA_029778615.1 Chloroflexota bacterium
GATTGGGCAAAATCGGATGCCGAATCGCATCGCCTCGAGCATGTCTTTTCGGACGAAATCGTAGACCGCTTGAACGAAATGATGGGGCGCCCCGAAACGTGCCCGCATGGGAATCCGATTCCGGGCAATCAGCGCAACGGGACCTCTGCCATTACGTTGCCGCTTTCACAATTGAGTGAAGGCGAACGCGCGCGCATCGTACGAATCTCCGAATACGCGGAAAATGCGAGTGACTTGTTGATGCACCTGGGCGAACGCGGTTTGCGTCCCGGCGCCGAGATTCGCGTGACGGATGTCTCGCCCATTAACCGCGCGCTCACCCTGTCGAACGGTCAAAAACATTTTTCGATTACATCGCAGATTGCCGATGCGGTGTGGGTGACAAAAATCTAGCCGCGCGTCCCAAACCGCGCGCTGTGGAATTGCAAGCTGCAGCTTGCACGTTGAGAACTGCCGATGCCTCGCACACGCATTGTCTGTACAATCGGACCCGCAACGTCCTCCGAAGACAAGATACGCGGGCTCTTGCAAGCCGGAATGAATGTGGCGCGTATCAATTTTTCGCACGGCACGCGCGAGGAACACAAAGCACGCGTCGAACTTTTGCGACGCATTGCCGCGCAAGAAGGCACGGTCCTTGCGATTTTGGGCGATTTGTCAGGACCAAAATTACGCGTGGGTGAATTGCCCAACAACTCGTTCATACTCCGCTCCGGCGAAACGGTGCGCTTTTTGCTTGACCGCACGCAGACTCCGTTTACCATTCCGCTCGATTTCCCCTTTCTCGGCGACACACTGCGCCCCGGCGACCACATGCTGCTTGACGACGGCACCAAACAAGTGCAGGTGCTCCATGCCGACTCACACGAAATTCAGGCGCGCGTGATTACCGGCGGCGAATTGAAATCGCGCAAAGGCGTCAACTTGCCGAACGTGATACTGCCCATCCCCAGTCTTACCGCGCAAGACCGCGTGAACGCGGAATGGGCAATTGAGGAACAATTCGATTATCTTGCCATGTCGTTTGTCCGGCGCGCGGCGGATGTTTCGGAATTGCGAAATTTTCTGCGCGAACACAATGCGCGTATCCCGATCATTTCGAAAATTGAAAAACCGGAAGCGGTGGAGGACATTGACGCGATTTTGCGCGAGAGCGACGCCGTGATGGTGGCGCGCGGCGACCTCGGCGTCGAGATGGCAGTCGAGCAAGTGCCGATTACGCAAAAGATGATTATTCACAAAGCGAACTCGCTCGGCATTCCCGTGATTACGGCAACGCAAATGCTCGAGTCCATGATGTCCAATCCGCGTCCGACGCGCGCGGAAGCGAGTGATGTGGCGAACGCGGTGCTCGATGGCAGTGATGCCGTGATGCTTTCGGGTGAAACGGCGGCGGGACAATATCCGATTGAAGCGGCGCAGGTGATGGCGCGCATCGCGCAGTACACCGAACATTTCATGCAGCAAGAGCATATCAACTTGCCGGCATTGCTCGACCATGGGCAAACGGTGACGGATGCGATTGGCGAAAACACGGTCGAACTCGCAAAAGATTTGAATGCCAAATTGATTATTACGCTTACCTCTTCGGGCTATAGCGCGCGCATGGTGGCTCGACATCGCCCGCGCATTCCATTGCTCGCGGTGACGATGGACGAACGCGTGCGCCGCCGTCTCGCGCTGGTGTGGGGTGTGACGAGTGTTTGTGTACATGAACACACAGACGGCGAACAAATGGTTGCCGAAGCGCTCCAAGCCGCGCGGCGCGTGAATATGGCAATGCCCGGTGACCGCGTTGTTATCACGGCGGGCGTGCCCGCAGGCATTTCGGGTACGACGAATATGCTGCAGGTGCGTACTGCATAAGGAGCTGAAAACCGATGTGCGCGAACAATCCACACGGGAAACCGAAACGCCAAGGGAACATTTTTGAACGGTGGACAGGCGCGGTGAAATCTGCCACGTTTATTTTTTTTACGTCCGACGAACCGCTGACAAAAAAAGTGGTGATGATTCCGAAAAATATGTACCGCCGCGCAGTGCAAATGTCCGAGTGCTGTGGCAATTATGGCGAGCCCGGCTGTTGAATCACGCGCGAAGAAGCAATCCGGTTCGGATTGATAAAACCGTAGGGTAAAAAAAACCCCGTTCTCGAAGGAACGGGGTTTTTGATTTTATTGACCTTCAGCGGCTTGTGCCGTCGGCGGAATGGCTTTGGGTGTTTCGGGTGAGGGCAAGGTGGTTGGTTGACGCTGTGGCAAACGCGCGGGCGGTGGCGGCGGCGGTGTTGTGATGGTGCGTCCGGCAACCGGTGTGCCTTGCGCTTCGCCGCAGTAGGGACACACGCCCCATTTCAAATTCAACACGCGTCCGCAGTGGTCGCACTTTTTGTGCAATTTAGTGTGGCAGTTGGGGCAGACCAAAAAGTCCGGCGCGATTTTGTGATGACACACGGGACAAACCTGGCGCTCCTCAATATCTTGGAGCATCGCTTCGCCCGCGAGTTCGCGTTCATATTTTTCCGCCAGCGTTTCGCGCGGGCGCAAAATCATGTACAACAACAAGCCGGGCAGATTGAACGCGACGACGAGCGCCACCGACAAGACCTGTGTGAAAATATCGCGCGACCGCGAACGCGCATCGCGAAAGGTCCATACAATCATCGCAATCCACAGCGCGAACAAATACGCGCCGATGCACGCGACCAGAAATTGGAGAATCGAACCGAACTGTGACAGAATTCCAGAAATATCAGGCATTCCATTTCCTTCATTGCGGCGTGGGTCCCGCAACGCGCAAAGGGTATCGGGCGCCGCACGGCGCCCGCGTCAACGGGCTTTTCAGAATCGTGACGGCGATTATAGCATCAACCGCGTGATAGAAAAAAAACGCGTGCGCCGCACCGAACGCGGAAATCAGACGTTAAAAGGTCTGTACGCGTTCCCGATTCTATTCTGCCAGAGTGTGATATAATTTTGCCCACATCCCTCTTTTGCATTTTGACGCATCGCGCGCACGACGGCGCGGAGGTTTTTCGTATGGAACTGGTTGAAGTTACAATTGACAGCATTCGCGTATCATTGGTATCGCATCATCGCATCGTTGTACTCAAGGACCCCGAAGACCGCTATTTGCCCATTTGGATTGGACCCTTTGAAGCCGATGCCATCACCATCGCGTTACAGGGCGGTGATGTGGCGCGTCCCCTTACGCACGACTTGATGCGGAACCTCATTTCCGAAACGGGCGCGGCGGCACAACACATTCTCGTCAGCGAACTGCGCGATGATATATTCTTTGCGCGAATTGTATTGGACGTGGACGGGCGTCACGTCGAAGTAGATTCACGTCCCAGTGATGCCATCGCGCTCGCGGTGCGCCTGAAATGTCCCATCTATGTCGCGGACAGTGTGATGGACAAGGCGTCCATTGTGCCCAGCAGCAACATGGGCGAAATGGTATCTCCCGAAGAAGTGGAAAAACTTTCGGCGTTTCGCGATCTCATCGAAGACCTCGACCTTTCGGATTTGGACCCCGGCGAAGATTTGCCAAAAACTGAAGAATAGCGTGACCGTATGCAAGTAGCAAGAAGCGCAGGTAGACAGGTAGGTGTCTTGTACTTGTCTACCTGTTTCTATCTTTACCGATTGCGTTGCTGCGCGTATAATACAGAACAAAGATTCTATGGAAACCCTTTCGCGCTCTGTGATTGAATCTCTGCCCCGCTCCATCGAACGCCAGACGCCTTCGAACGTCGAAGCCGAACAGGCGGTGCTCGGCTCCATCTTGCTCGATGGCGAAGCTATTACGCGCGTCGTCAGTTTTTTGCGTGCCACCGATTTCTATCTCGAAAAGCATCGCTGGATTTATGAAGAGATTTGGGACCTGCACGAACATCGCGAGCCGATTGATTTCTTGAGCGTCACGTCAGCGCTCGACAAAGCCGGGCACCTCAACGCGCTCGGCGGCGCGGCGTATATCACATCGCTCTTGAACGCGGTGCCCACTGCCGCACACATTGAACACTATGCGCGGCTCGTGGAACGCGCGTCCGTCGAACGCCGCTTGATTCAAGCGTCCACCGAAATCGCGGAACTGGCGTACGATGGCGAAGTGGACTTGCAGGACAAAATCAATCGCGCCGAAAAATTGGTGTTCGATGTGGCGCAGCAGCGCGAATCGCGCGACATGATTGCGATTCGCAAAGCGGTGGATAGCTGGGCAGACCGCATCGAACGCTTGCGCGACAATGAAACCGACTTGTTGGGCATTAGCAGCGGGTTCATCGAACTGGACAAGGTGTTGGGCGGATTGCAAAAGAGCGATTTGATTATTGTGGCGGGACGTCCCGGTGCGGGCAAGACGAGTTTCGCGCTTTCGATTGCATATAACGTATCCGTGCGCTCGCACAAACGCATTGCCATTTTTACGCTCGAAATGTCTGCTTCGCAGTTGGTCGAGCGTCTCATCGCACAGGTTGCGGACTCGATTATTACGGAATACCCCGGCGATTACGAACGCTTTCGCGTGGACTCGCAAAAGCTGCGCAAGGGCGACATTACCGATGAACAATACAGCGTCCTCGCCAAAGCGATTGGGGAACTCGCCCAAGCGCACATTTACATTGACGAGACTTCGCTGGTGACTCCGCTCGAAATGCGCAGTAAAGCGCGCCGCCTCGCCGCCGAGTTGGGCGGGCTGGACCTTATCATCGTAGACTATTTGCAATTGATGACGGACCGCACCCGCAGCGAAAATCGCGTGCAGGAAATGTCCAACATTTCGCGTCAGTTGAAATTTCTGGCGCGCGATTTGGATGTGCCGGTACTGGCGGGTTCGCAGCTTTCGCGCGCCGTCGAGGCGCGCAACGACAAACGCCCGATGCTTTCCGATTTGCGCGAATCGGGCTCTATCGAACAGGACGCGGATGTGGTGATTATGCTGCACCGCGACAAGACATACTATCCGACCAAAGAATCATGGGAGCGCGCCTTTCCCAACAAAGAGTATCCCGAGAATGTGGCGGACATTATTGTTGCCAAACATCGTCACGGACCGACCGGCGAATTCAAAATGTATTTTGATGAAAAGCGCGCCAAGTTCGCAGACTTGCGCGAATCGTGGGTCTAGCAGCGCATGAGCATCTTTCAAGGCATCCCCGCAGGACAGCTCAAAGTTACGCCGCTGCCGAACGTTATCTTTAGCGAGCTCTTGCCGTTGATGGACGACGCGGCGCAAATTCGCGTGACGCTGCACATTTTCTATTTGCTTTCTCAAAAAAAAGGCAGCCCGCGTTTTGTCACACTCGACGAATTGCGCGGGGATGCGACGCTGATGCAAGCGCTGGATTTCAAGACGGAAAATCTGAAACGCGGTCTGGACAAGGCGGTGGCGTGCGGTGCGCTCTTGCAAGCCGAAGCGGATGGCGCGGCATGGTACTTTTTCAATACTGCCGAAAGCCGCCGCGCATTGGAGAAAATTCAGAACGGCGAATTGCACCTCGCGGCAAATGTTCGCGTCCGCGCGGACGCGGTGGAGGCAGCGCCAAACATTTTCAAGTTGTACGAACAAAACATTGGGACCTTGACGCCCATCATCGCCGACGAACTCAAAGAGGCGGAGCAAGAGTATCCGCCCGAAGTAATCATGGACGCGTTCAGAATTGCAGCCGAAAACAACGTGCGCTCATGGAAATACGTGAGCAAAATACTTTTGGACTGGACGCGCAAAAACAAAAATGAAAAAGCTCGCAGACCTTCTTCCTCCCAGCGACGACCTAGCATTACCGGCAAGCTGGCTCACGTCGCCAAATCAAAATAGAATTTGCGCCATTTGCGGCGGTCCCGCGCGTTGTAACGATGTCGGTTTTGTGCGCAAGGACGTGCCGCTGGAGCATCCCGATTTCGGCAAGGCATTTCCCTGTCCGGCGCGTCCCCCGTCGCGCACCACTGCCGTTGTCGGCGCGCTCAATGATTCGTCCAATCTCGTCGTCCTCTCCCACATGACGTTTGACAATTTCATGCCGCAAGGTTTGGGCTTGTCACCGGAAAAACAAAAAAATTTACAGCGCGCGTATGATTTGACCTTCGAGTTCGCGCAAGAGCCGCGCGGTTGGTTGCTCATCAAAGGCGGATTCGGCGCGGGCAAAACACACCTCGCGGCGGCGATTGCGAACTATCGTTTGCAAATCGGACAGCCCGCGCTCTTTATCGTCGTTCCCGATTTGTTGGACTATTTGCGCGCGACCTATTCACCCAACAGCGCGGTAACGTACGACGAACGCTTTGAAGCGCTGCGCGGCGCGCCGCTGCTCTTGTTGGACGATTACGGCGCGCACAGCGCGACGCCGTGGGCGCAAGAAAAATTATTTCAGCTGTTGAACTTTCGTTACAACGCGCAACTGCCCACCGTCATTACCACAAATCAGGAACTCGAAGAAATTGATTTGCGCTTGCGCTCGCGCCTCGCCGATGTGACGCTGTGCCAAATCGTTCACATCAACGCGCCCGATTTTCGCCAGAGCGGCGCGAACCGCATGGAATCGGAATTGTCCACTTTGCATCTGCATCGCGACCAACGCTTTGATAATTTCGATTTGCGCGCGCGCGAATTGAATCGCGACGAGCGCGATGCGTTACGCATGGCGTACGAAACATGCAAACATTTTGCCGACGCGCCCGAAGGGTGGCTCGTCCTGAGCGGTGAGTACGGCTGCGGCAAAACGCATCTCGCGGCGGCAATCGCCAATCAACGCGAAGAGCTGGGCGATACCGCGCTGTTTATTGTGGTGCCGGATTTACTCGACCACTTGCGCGCGACGTTTAACCCAAACAGCCCCGTCGCGTTTGACCGCCGCTTTGACGAAATCCGCAACGCGCAAATTTTGGTGCTCGACGATTTGGGCACAGAGAGCGCGACGCCGTGGGCGAAAGAAAAATTATTCCAAATCGTCAATCATCGCTACGCGGCGCGCTTGCCCACCGTTTTCACCACCACGCAAGCGCTTGACGAAATCGAGCCGCGTTTGCGCTCGCGCATGTACGATTTGCGCCGCTGTACCATTATCAGCGATTTCGCCCCCAGTTATCGCGGCGGCGATGTGAAACCCGCGAGTGAGAACCGTAAAGGAAAACGCAAAACTTGATTCACAAAAAAACGCATGAGCCCTTTGTGCGTTTTTTTGTGAATTTATTTAACCTCTGTATAATCGTCCGCGCTCGTGGATGTTCGACCTCGCATCTCTGCCTGCTCGCATGGGCACCATCCGTTTCACCCGCCGAAATTTTCTCACGCACGAATTGCATTGGAGGAAGTTTGACCGTACTCAAATGGAAACGCATCGTCTCGATGCTGCTTTTTTCGTTTGCCGCGCTCACTGTCATATTGGCGTGCAGCATTAGTGGCAATGTCCCGTTTCTCGCGCAAGCCGAACCGACCGCAACGCGACGCATAACGCGCGTCGCGCGCGCGACCTTTACCCCGCGCCCGCAAGTAACCGATACGCCAATTCCAAAACCAACTCAAGAACCTACGAAAGAACCGACGGTTGAACCGTCCCCGGTTCCGGTGACCGAAGCGCCGCCGCCGACGAAAAAGCCCGCGCCCAAGCCAACCAATCCGCCTGCGCCGCCCCCACCGCAACCCACTACGCCGCCGCAGCCCACCACGAATCCATATCGCTACAGCTTTATTAAATCCGAATGTGTGCATTCGGGAGGCAGCCACGTTTTTGTTGTGGTCTATTCGGATTACAAAAATCCCAACAGTCAATTGCCCGGCGCGCGCGTAATCGCTTCGTATGCGCCCGACTCGCCTCCCTTCGGAGACCAGGTTGGCGAAACCGATGCGGAAGGCAAATTTGACTATGTGATGCGCGAACCGGGCGTATGGACGGGCACCGCCTATGCCTGGGTGGTGGACCGAAACAACACGCGCATTTCAGACATTGGCGGACCGGTAGAGCTCAACGACAAAGGACCGGACGACCCGGGCACCTGTCACGTTGCCAAGTTTTATTTCGCCGGCGGCAAGTAAAATTTCTGAACGATGCCGATGCCAACACTCCACCCTTTTGTTTCGCTCGCGCATCGCGCTGTCCAAGAATATGTTCGCCATGGTCAGCGTCTTGAAACGCCACATGACGAGGCGCTGACGGCAGCGCGCGATACGCGCGCCGGCACCTTTGTCTCGATTCACAAAAAAAATGGCGACTTGCGCGGCTGCATCGGCACGTTCAAACCCGTATATCCCACGTTGGCGGATGAAATCATCGAGAACGCAATCGCGTCCGCGTCGCGTGACCCGCGCTTTTATCCGATTCAAGAATGGGAACTCGGCGACCTTGACATTTCGGTAGATGTCTTGAGCGAACCCGAACCCATTAACTCACTTGACGAACTTGACCCGAACGTGTATGGCGTTATCGTCACCGATAGCCAAGGCACGCGACGCGGACTCTTGCTGCCGATGCTGGAGCAAGTGCAATCCGCGCAAGAGCAGGTGGACATTGCGCGACAAAAAGCATACATTGGCGTTGACGAGCCCGTAAAACTTTTTCGATTTCGTGTGCAAAGGTATCACTAGAAAACAAAGAGCCACGCGCTTTTTGCTTTCCGTGTTTGTGTTTTGCGTTCCAAAACTCTTTTTCACCTGTCGCGTTCGTTGCTTTTGACTTGTCTCACTCTGGCGATTCTTCTGGCATGTCGCACCGCTGACCTCATCACCGGCACCAATCCCGCGCATCCCACTCTTGTTGCAGCGGACGCGCAAAAAACGCTCGCGCACACACCCACGCGCCCGCGCGTGCGCCCCACTTGGACGCGCGCGCCGCACCTGCCGCCGCAAATAATTCCCACCGAAGCGCCGCCGCCCACCGAGCCCCCGCCGACCGAACCCGCGCCGCCAACGGATGAACCGCCGACGCGCGTTCCTCCTACCAATAGAGCGGCGCCCACGCGCGTACTATTGCCCACGCATACGCCAACGCCCGCCGGACCGACTGCGACCCCCGCGCCCACACGCTGCCCGCAGCAATATTGTGTCGTCTATCGCGGCTGCGAAACTGATGCAGGGAACACAATCGTCGAAGGCGTCGTCTATAACAACGGTGAACCTGAAAATGGGATTGCCGTCCGCGTTGCCAAAGAACCGGGCGCCTATCCCGAAGTGGATGATTTTATCAGTGGCACCGAAATCATAAATCGCGGCAAACCGGACCCGAAAAATCCGGGACACTATTTTTTACAAATTGTGGCAGGCGCGCCGCGTGAGGGGAACTGGTGGGTTTTTATCGTGGACGTGCCCAACGGCACCAAACAACTCTCCGAAGCGAAATTGATTCACACCAACGACGACCCGTACAATCCCGGAAATTGTCAACACGCCTACGTGGACTTTGTCCGTTGAAGATGGTGCGTTTCAAACTCGCGCTGCTTGTTTTAGGCGGCGCGCTTTTTTCGCTGAGCTGTTCGCTTTCGCTCAATGTGAACGGACCCGGCGACAATCCCACGCCGACCGACATTCAAGAATCGGTGAATCGCGCCGTACAACGCACCCTCACCGCACTCGCGCAGGAAAACGAAAATAATTCGGGCACTGAACAAATTACACCCAACGCCACCGCCATTGCTGCCAGTGTCAACACCCTCGTCGCACAAGCGTTATTGACGCAGCAGCCAACTGAAGCGCCGTTCACTCCAACGACCGCGCGTCCCGCGCGGACTCCGGTTCCGCCAACGGCTGTCATCATTATTCAAGTCGCGCCCACCGAAATTCCGCCGCCGACTTTTACTCCGCTTCCGACCGATACGCCCGAACCGACCAGCACACCGATTCCCACCGACACGCCAACCTTCACTCCGACGTTAACGCCGACGCCGACCAACACGTACACGCCGACGCGCATTCCTACGCATTGTCCCCAAGAGTACTGCGTTATCATGCAGCGTTGCGAACCCGGCGAAAATACGCGCGCAGTAGGAACGATTTATGAAAATGACCGTCCGAAAAATGGAGTGCGTGTGCGCGTCTCGTACGCAATGGGCGGACCGCCGGTCATTCCCGATTTCGTGTCGGGCAACAATCCGTACAGTCCCAACGCGCCCGACCCACAGCACCCCGGTTATTATCAACTCGGTCTGTTGGAAGGCGGCGCGCTCGCGGGGAATTGGTGGGTCTTTGTGGTCAATGACGACGGCGATGTCCTTTCCGAAGGACGCTTGTTCAACACGCAGGGCGAACGCACGGCATCATCGTGTCAAGTCGGCGTCACCGATTTTTATCGCTAACCATGCAACTTGGCGCGGCATAAAATTTCTGTCGTTTGTCCAACAGTGCGATAATTCAAATCGCTCTGTCGAGAAATGTATATCCGCTCATGTCGAACCGTAATTGGCGCGCGCCGCTTGTGCTTTTGGCGTGCGCGGTGTTTTTGCTGCTTGGTTGTGAAACCGCAGATTTGATTCGAAACGTTTCGGCGCGCCCCACTCACACGCGAACGATTCCACGAGAGCCGACCGAAAAACCAACGCGTGCTCCCGACGCGCCATTTGATTTTGAAACCGTCGGTACGCCGCGCTGTGCGGCGGGCGATGAAACGGCGTCCATCGTACAAGGACGCATCGTCCAAGATGGCGCGCCCGTTGTCGCACAACAAGTGCAGGCGTCCTCCGGACCCGGCGCAGAACCAATCAGCGAGACACCGGCACAATCGGATGACAAAGGAAATTTTCAAGTGACGTTTGTGTGTGACGGCAAAGCGTGCAACGGCGCGTTTTGGGTTTGGCTCATCAACGACAACAATGAACAAATCTCGCCTTTTGTAGAATTTATTTTTGACAAACAATGCCGACGCGGGACCGTCAACTTTGCCGCGCAGTAACGAGCTATGATAAACCAACCCATGCAACGAAATTTTATTCGCATTGCGCTCTTGCTTTTGAGCATCAGCGCATTTTTTCTGGCATGTCGCACCGCGAGCTTGCTTTCGGGCGAAGGCGTCGCCCAAGAGACGCCGACGCGCGCGCGCGTTACGCGCGCCTCACAGCGTCCGACCTTTACGCCGATTCCGCCGCCGAGCGATACGCCCGAGCCAACCGAGACTCCCGAACCGTCGGAACCGCCGCCACCAACCGATGAGCCGCTGCCGCCGACAGCCACGCGTCGTCCGCCCACCGCGCGCCCGCGTCCGACGAACACAAACGTGCCGCCGACCAAAACACCCCAGCCGTCACCTACTCCAACCACCGCGTTCGCGTGGATTCAAGACGGCGCGCAATCGTGTGAAGGCGGCGGCGACAGTGAATCTTCGGTCACCGGCAAAATCACGGCCAACAACACGGGCGCGGTGGGGCAAAAAGTGCAAGCATCTTCCGGTCCCGGCGGCGAACCGATTAGTGAGAATCCCGCCGAATCCGACAAACACGGAAATTACAAAGTCACGTTCCTTTGCAGCGGCAAGGCGTGCAACGGCGATTTTTATATCTGGATGGTTGACGCGGGTCGCCATCAAGTCTCGCCCTTTGTGAAATTTCATTTCGACAGTGGTTGTCGCAAAGGCAAACAAAATTTCAAGAAACGCTAATCGAAATGAAAATCGCCATCGGTTCCACCAATCCCACCAAAACGCGCGCAGTCGAAAACGTACTACGCGTGTTGTATTCTCAAGTCGAATTCATTTCCTGCGCTGTGCCGTCCGGAATTTCCGCGCAGCCGATTGGTGATGAGGAAACGCGGCGCGGCGCGTTGAACCGCGCGCGTGCCGCGTTGAAACTCACTGACGCAGATTGGGGCTTTGGCTTGGAGGGCGGCGTCGTTCGCACCGAATTCGGCTTGATGACAAACGCCTGGTGTGTGATTGTCGCGCGCGATGGACGAATCGGCGTTGGCGGTTCCGCGAACATGTTACTGCCGCACATTGTCGCGCAACGCGTTTTGCAGGACGGCTTGGAATTGGGCGATGCGATGGACGAATTCGCGAACGCCCCTGACGTAAAACGCGGGCAAGGCGCGATTGGTATTTTGACGGGCGGCTTGTTGAATCGGCAGGGCGCGTACGAATATATTGTGCGGCTCGCGTTGGCGCGGCTGATGTGGGCGGACCAATGAATGTTCGTGACGCGTATACGAATTGGTCAACCACCTACGACAGCGACCGCAATTTGACGCGCGACCTCGACGCAATCGTCACGCGAGAAATTCTAGAGCCGGTGCCGTGCCAAACGATTTTGGAAATGGGCTGCGGCACAGGGAAAAATACAGTGTTCCTCGCGTCGCGCGCCGAACGCGTCATCGCGCTTGATTTTTCCGAAGGGATGTTAGCCCAAGCGCGTTCGAAAGTGACAATGCAACGTGTCGCTTTTGCCATCGCCGATTTCACCGCGCCGCTGCCACTGCGCGCGGACGCGGTGGATTTGGTGACGTGCAATTTGGTGCTGGAGCACATTGCCAATCTTGATGCTGTGTTTGACCAAGTGCAACGCGTCCTCAAGCGCGGCGGACATTTCTTGATTTGCGAGCTCCACCCGTTTCGCCAATATCAAGGGACCGTCGCGAAGTTTGCGCGCGCTCAAGACACGATTGAAATTCCCGCGTTTGTGCATCATCTTTCCGATTTTACGAACGCTGCCCTGACGCAGAATTTGACGATGCTCCATTTACAAGAATGGTGGCACCAAGCCGATGCAAACAAACCACCGCGCCTTGTCTCCTTTCTCTGGAAAAAAGAGCGCTCAACCACTCTCGCGCCATGATTTTCCTTCCCGCACCCGAGCATGCGCGATTTGAAACTATTTTTCGCGCATTTTTTCTCTTGCTCAAGTTGACCCCGCGCTGCCGATTCATATAATTGCCGAGTTGCCTCGCGGCTTGCTGCCGCGAGGCAACTCTCTGCAACGTTTCATTCGAAAGGAATTTGCGGTGTCGCGCAAGGTTCGGTTGGTTGCGCGCACCGGAAGAGTATCCTGCGCCGTCTTTTGTTCAACGTCGAATCGCGTGTGGCGCAGACGCTGATGCACCATTTACAAATTTTTTGGGGAACTCTGTTTTCGCTTTTTGCGGTAGTTTCGCCTCTCCCCGCGATTGCCCAACCCATTTCAGTATTTCACAACAGCCCCGCCGTTCAATCCGTTCGTGCGGAATTTGGGTCAGGCAACTTGCTGCAAGAAAAAATCTCCTCCTGCGGCGCAGGATGCAATGTGTCTCTCCTTGCGCCTTCCACGATTCCGACCTATTCCTTTTCCGAAATTTGGTCGCTCATTGTCAAATATCAACGCGCGCGGACGAGTCATTTTTCGACGGAATTAATCGCGTGTTTGATGTGGGAAGAAAGCGGCTTTCGGCTCGTCGAAAATCCCGAGTCGCACGCGTTGGGTTTTGGACAAATTCTGCCTTCCACGCTTGCCGAAATCAACAAACGTTACAAAACCAATTTCTCTCGCACACAGCTTTTAGCGTCGCCCGACGCGAGTGTCGAAGCAACGGTGTTGGCGTTGGAAATGATGTGGACGTGGAAAAAAAATAAAAGCGGCGCGCTCGTTGCGTACGCGGGCGGAATGAGAAATTACAATGCCGTCCGCAAATGGCTTGCCGCCGAACCCAAAATGGTGCAAGCGCGCTGGCATGTCGCGGCACGATTGCCGCAAACCCGCGCAAGCGCGCAGCAGCAATTGATTGATGCGCTCGCAGTGTGTTCACAGCCCGGGTTTGACCCGCGCGCAACGTTCGAGTGAACGAAAAAAAAAGGATGAGACTCTTTGGTTGTCGCATCCTTTTTTTTCACCGATGTTACGCACAATCCCGAAAAATTCGTTTGCAAGCGTAGGACAAATTTGAAATTTGTCTTATGAGTGCGTATCGTCAGTTATTCACGTCTGGCTCGTCAATTCGCGCACCACTTCATTCACCAATTTTCCATCCGCGCGACCCTTGAGACGCGCGGCGGACTCTTTCATCACGCGGGGAAATTCGCGCGTGTTCAGTTCGGCGATGATTTGTTCCACCTGCGCGCGTATTTCTTGACGCGTCAATTGTTGTGGCAGATATTTCTGGAGGGCATCAATTTCCGCTTGCTCGATGGCTGCGAGTTCGGCGCGTCCACCTTTGTTGTATAGTTCGATGGCGTCGCGCCGCTGCTTGATTTGATTTTCGATAACGCGCAGCAAATCCGCTTCCGCAAGGGGTCTTTGATAATCAGGATGCTTGGGGTCAGTGCGCGCAAATGCCAAGTTTGCTATTGCCGCTTTTGCCAACCGAATGGCTGTGATGCGATGCTCGGCATGTGCGCGCATCGCGTCCCGTAAATCTTGGTCGAGTTGTTCTTTGAGTCCCATTCTTGACAAGGCGCCAAGCTGACAAGGTATCTCAGGACTTGCGCTCAGCTGTCATTTCGAACCGTTCCCTCAATGCTTCGGGACATGCTTTGCGAGAAATCTCAGTGGTAAAGTGCGAGATTTCTCACAGAGTTTACCCCGAAGGATTGAGGGGTTCGAAATGACAAGCGCAAGTCCTATATCTATTTCCCCTTGTCAGCTTGGCACGATTTCCTTTTTTAAGGTACTAGTAAAATTTTCCCCATCGCCGCGCGGCTTTCTAGATGGCGGTGCGCGTCAGCGGCATCGCGCAGCGCGAAGGTTTTATCAATGCGGACGCGCAATTTTCCTTCCGCAATCCATTGCATCAAGTCGTTGGCGCGCCACGCGTATTCTTCGGGCGTCGCAATGTAATGTCCGAGCGTGGGACGCGTGAGAAAGAGTGAACCTTTGCTCATCAGCGTCAGCGGGTCAATCGGCGGCGCCGCGCCCGACGCGTTGCCCCACAAGACCAACATGCCGCGCGGCGACAAACAATTCAAGCTGCCTTCGTACGTATCCTTGCCGACGGAATCGTACACCACCGGCACGCCTTTCCCATTCGTCAGTCGTTTCACCTCCCCAACAAAATCGGTTTGGGTGTACAAAATGACCTCATCGCATCCCGCTTGCTTTGCGACACGCGCCTTTTCCTCTGTCGAACAAGTGCCGATGATTTTTGCGCCCGCGATTTTTGCAACTTGGACGGTCAATTGTCCCGCGCCGCCCGCCGCCGCGTGAATCAAACACCATTCATCTTGTTTGAGCGGATACGTAGTGGAAATCAAATAATGCGCGGTGAGTCCCTGTAACAAAACGGCTGCTGCGTCTTCCAAGGAGACCGTGTCAGGAACGCGCACGACGCGGTGTGCGGGCACGATCGCGTATTCCGCGTACGATGGCGCGTCGAGGACAAAGGCGACGCGTGCGCCGACCGGAACATTCGTTACATCATCGCCCAATGCGTCCACTACGCCCGCACCTTCGCGTCCGAGAATCGCGGGCAGTGGCATTTTGTAAAGTCCGATGCGATGATATACGTCAATGTAATTGATGCCGATGGCGCGCAACCGTACGCGAACCTGTCCCGCGTTCGGCGCGGGCGTTTCGATTTCATCGTACCGCAAAACTTCGGGACCGCCTGTTTCATGAATCCGAACAGCAAACATTTTTCCTCCGCAATCTAGTTTTTTCCGCGTGCCTGTAAAAGCATACACGCGATTTCCCTTCTGTAAAATTGAATGGCTTGCGCATTGTCGCGGTTCCTGCCGCCAACGCATCACCGTTTCCCCGTCTACCGAGTGATGAAAGTTGGTGAGGGCGCGTGTCAGTCGCGCGCTGCCTCTGCCCAACGCGTTTTCCTTTTCGTTCACCAAACGCCGGTGAATTTCCATCAGTGTGAGAGAAAAGTAATGCACGCCAGTGTCATCAAGCGGAGCGCCAGGGCGAGCGAACCGGCTTCCTGCAAGGTGCTGGGCAAGGCAACACTCCATGCCGTCATGTACAACACAAACCCGATGGCTGTCCGCGCGGTCACGCCCGAGAGCGCGTACAAGGGACGGAGTTGAAACAAGTTGATATTGGACAAGCGCGCATCCGCGCGGCTGATTGCGCGCCATTGATGAATCGCGTGATAGACGGTGAATCCGCCAAACCACCAACTGAGCAGGTAAAAAATCCCGTTTATCACAAACACGGGCGTCGAACCGGTCAAGTTCAACGGCGCGTAACTGGACGGAGTGAGTACGTACCACACGGGCGATGTAATCGTCACGACAAGTGCAACGAGGAGCGCCGGGCGCGCAGGCAGTATGGTCAACTGATAACGCAATGCACTGGTTTGCGAGCAGCGCGTCAAAATCCAAATTCGCGAGAATAATTTCGCTCGCGTGTATTGTAGTACAAGTTGTGATGTGTTACAACCGCAAAACTCAATCAGTGTTTTGAAACGGCGGGGAGATTTTGGGCGCACGCAGAGAATGATTTTAGGCGCGCAGTGCGCCATCAATCAAGAGCGCCGAACCGGTCAGAAACGGGCAATCATCGGAAACCACGAAAACGGCGGCGCGGGCAATTTCCGTCGGCGTGCCGATGCGTCCGACCGGATACATTTCATTCAAACTCTGTTTATGTGCTTGCAGCGCGCGTCCCATATCCCGCGCTTCGTTGGCGAGCATCGGCGTGTCCACATCGGCGGGACAGAGCGCGACGACGCGGATATTTTCGTGCGCGTGGTCGTGTGCCATGGCGCGGGTGAGTTGTAACTGCGCGCCCTTGGATGCCGCATATGCGACTTTGCGCGCGCCGCCAAACAGAGCCGCGCTCGAAACAACGTTCAAAATGACCCCGCCGCTTTGGGCGCGGAAATGCGGCAGGGCGGCGCGGCTGAACAAAAACGACGCGCGCGCATTGACCGCCATCATGTTGTCCCATTCCGCCACCGAGGTTTCTTCGGCGGTGTGTCGCGTGATAATGCCCGCGTTGTTGACGAGGATATTCAAGCCCCCCAATTTTTTTGCAACGCGCGGGACAATTTTTTCGGGTGTTGTTGGCTGGCTCACGTCCCCCGCGAAAAATTGCGCGCCCGTTTCCTGCGCGATTTTTTTGCCGCGTTTCGCATCGCGTCCCACGAATGCTACGCGCGCGCCGTTGGCAACAAATTCGCGCACAATCGCTTCGCCAATGCCTGAGGTGCCGCCGGTGACGAGGGCAATTTTGTTTGCGAGTTTCACTTGACCTTCCGAATCCGCCGCACCAACACGGTTCCCAAAATAAAGTACGAGGTCGCCAAGGCAAAGATAACGTTGTACCCGAGCGTCGAAGGGGTACCACCGCTGCTCGCAAGGCGATTCACGTTGTCGAGCAAAAATCCGGCAATGGGTGTTGCAATCACTTGTGGAAAGGTCAGCGCCACATGCCAGACGCCCATATCTTTGGCGTAATCATCTTCCGACGGCAGCACTTCGCTCGCCATCGCCCAATCCACCGATTGATACGCGCCATAGCCAATGCCGAAAAGCAATCCCAGCGTCGCCGTAATTGTATAGGCGGGCGCGAACAAAACAAACACAATCGGCACAATTGCCTGAAACGCGCTCGAAATGTACACCATCAATTTGCGCCCGAAACGGTCCGAGAGAATGCCTGCCACAATCGAACTCGGCAGTGCGCCGACGAGGAACAGTACGAGAAACACGCTCGTCGCCGCAATCGCGTTTTCTGCTGTAAAGAGTCCGGCGAAATTGAAATCTTTTACGACATCGCCCATGTAGAATTGCAAAAATTGCTGGACTGTATACACGCCCATCACCATGAGAAAGCGCGTCCAAAAGACCCACCGAAAATCGTGGTCCTTCATCGGCGAAAACAAATTCCGCACGAAATCGCCGAGCACAAAAGGCGGCGGCTGTTTCGTCACTTGCGGTTCGCGCACAAATGTTACCGTGCCGAGCATGCACAAAAATAAAACGACCGCGATGAAAATGTACAAACCGATAATGTTCGTGACGCCGTTGATGGTCAAAACAATTGCCGCGACCGCGCCGACGAATGTGCCCAAAATGTTCATCAAGCCGTACCAGCCCGACGCGCTCCCGCGCTGGGCTTGGGGTACGACATCGGGAATCAATGCCGAATAGGGCGCGGTGGCGACATTGTTCCAAAATTCCACCCACATAAAGGCGAAAATGTACAAGGGCAGCGACGACAAATCATTCGCGCGCGGAAAAAAGGCGAGCCCCGCCAGCCCCAGAATGTTCATCAACGTTCCGACGACAATCCACGGGCGGCGTCTGCCAAACGGAGTGATGATGCGGTCACTCAACGCGCCAAACAGCGGCGCTACAATCATCGAAACGAACGCGCCCGCGCCAAGCACAATGCCCAGCGTTTGCCCTTTGACACTTTCCCCGCCGATGAGGTTTGCTTGATACGGCAGTATGGTAATGAGAATGATGGTCCAATGTGTGCCGATGCCAAACCAAAACAGCGAGAGCATGATTTGGTTGAACGTGGACATGCGCGATTTTTGAGACGCGCCAAAAGCAGTGACGGTTGCCATAGCGAAATCTATGATTTCAGATTTATGATTTTGGATTCGAGTGCGATGTGCATAAATCGAAAACCAACAACGGAAATGGTGTGTTACCCCAAATTAAATAGGTAATGCTCCGCCACTGCCAGACAACAACGCGCCAAAACCTGCCAGTATGAAAACAATTTGTGATTTGTGCTTGATGATTTAGGATTTGCCCAAGCGCGATCGAAATCAGAAAACCCAAATCATAAATCCTCAATCTGAAACGTTGCGTTCCTGCCGTTCACGCTCTTGTGCATCAATCGGATGTTCCAAATCATGTTCGGTGCTGCCGCCGCCGCGCACAAGTTGAAGCGCGTGCGGCAGCGCGGGGAGGATGGTGAGGAAATTTTCGCGCGCGGCGTGAGGGGAACCGGGGAGGTTCACAATCAATGTTCGTCCGCGAATGCCTGCGACCATGCGTGACAGCATCGCGTGCGGGGTCTTGGTCAAACTTGCGGCAAGCATCGCGTGAACGAGTCCGGGCGCTTCGCGTTCAATTGCCGCGCGCGTCGCTTCGGGCGTCACGTCGCGCGGGGCAAAACCGGTGCCGCCCGTCGTCAGAATCAAATCCATGTGCGCGTCGTCGCACCATTTTTCGAGGGCGCGTTTGATTTCCAAAAAATCGTCGGGCGCAATGTGATAGAGGTCGGTGTCCTCTCCAAGATGCTCGCGAACAAGTTCGATGAGCGCAGGACCCGATTCATCTTCGTAAATGCCTTCGTAGGCGCGGTCGCTGATAGTTAAAATTCCAATACGCATGGGCGGGATAATAAATGAGATGCGC
>JAKOPZ010000150.1 GCA_029778615.1 Chloroflexota bacterium
CACTCGCGGCGCGCAGCGCCGATTCGATGGAACCTTGAATCCACGCGTGCGCGAGCGACGCGTGTTCGCCTGCGAAATGAATTCGTCCTTCAGGTTTGATAATGTCGGCGTACAATCGCGTCTGTTGTCCGGGTTCAAACATCGCAAACGCGCCGCCCGCGTGCGGGTCATCGTGCCATGACCACGACGCGCCGCCTTCGTACTCTTGCACAATCTGCGGATGAATCACGGCAATATTTTCAATCGCCTGTTCGAGCCGTTCACGCGGCGGCAGCGATGCCCACCGTTCCGCGTCGTCCGCCCACGTATAACTCGCGAGCAAAACGCCGCGTCCCGTTTCGCGCCCGTGTTCGGGATAATACAAATTGCGAATCGCCAAATCCGTCACGGTGCCGCCGCCAAAAATGTTTTCGTCCTCTTCCCAAAAACGCCGCCGACATTGAATAAAAATTTTGGTGGACGCGTCATAATGCAGTTCGCGAATCGCGCGGCGTTTGCCGTGTGAAAAGGGCTTGAGCACTTCGATATGCCGCAGCACCGCAAACGGCAGCGTGCAAATCATGTAATCGGCAGTTTCTTTGAACCGTCCGGCGAGCGTGCGATAATGCGCGGTGACGGAATCGTCTGTCTGGTCGAGCGCTTCCACTTGCGCGCCGAGCCGCAGATATGGCGCCAGCGTCGGATAAAACGCATAGGGCAAACGGTCGGTGCCGCCGTGAATCTGCGAAAGGTTGGTATAGAACTCGCCCACTTCTTCGCGCAATAATTCGACAAACGAAAAATTCATTTCGGCTTCTTGATTTTCCATCAGCCCGAACAATTCAATGGCGCCTTCCGACCACTTGTGCTCTTCGAGAAATTCGCGCACCGACAAATCGTCGTATCGAGTCAGGATTTCACCCCACGCGTCGTCACCGCGCGCCTTGACCATTTCCGCCAAGGGTTGAATCGCCGCGCTCCACATGTCTTGTACCGTCGTCGCGCGTTCCGCGTCCGTCAATTCGTGTTCCAGTTCCTCTGAATGGTCGCGATATTCGCGGATGCGTAATTTTTTGCCGCTGATGTGGACGTACGCGTTCGGATTGCCCATCGTGAACGGATAGAGTTCCAGCCCAAATTTGTGACAATAGTGCAGGGTCAAATCATGCGTTTGGGGAATCCGCATCGCGCCGGCTTCGGCGTGCAGTCCTTCGGCGAACGGTGCGCGCAGGGTCAGAATTCTGCCGCCCAAACGATTCTGCGCTTCGAGAATCAGCGGCGTGTGCCCCGCTTTCAACAATTCATACGCGGCGGTGAGCCCCGCAATCCCCGCGCCGAGAATCAAAACTTTTTTACGCGGCGCATTATTTTGCGGTAATCCATTTTTTGCGACATCGAGCCATCGAGACATTTCTAGTTCCTACTCCTTGATACATTTGTTGATACCATATTCGTTTCCGCTTCAACCCACTGGTCATTCATCGCAGCACGCGGCTCCACGCGTCGGGAATCTTTTTCGTGTACTGAATTTCTGTTGCATTCAAAAATTCCGCGAGTTCCTCAATCGCGTCGCGCACCGCACGCGCGGTTTTCAAATCACGCGGCGCATTGTGTTCGAGATGCACCGCGTTGATGTTCAAGACACCTTGCGCGCGGTCCATCTTGGGGTCAATGCGACCAATTAATTGGTCATTACTCAGAATCGGCAACACGTAATAACCGTACTTGCGTTTGGCTTGCGGCGTGTAAATTTCAATCTTGTAATCAAAATCCCAAAATTGAATGTTCCGCGCGCGGTCGCGCACGAGATTATCGAACGGCGAAAGCAAAACAGTCCGTCCCTCAAATTCGCCGCGTTCCAATTTTTCGAGCAACCGAATATCCGAACGATGCACGTACCAAGTTCCCTTCCACGCGCTCGCGTGCGAGTCTCTAATCTCCAGTCTCTCAATCTCCCCCGCGCGTTCCAATTCATTCAACCGTTCGCGCAAATTGGGATAACGTCCACTGATGTAATGCGCGCCAATTTGCTTTTCTGTGCCAACGCCCAACGCTTTCAAACTTGTCTGCGCGGCGCGTGTGACAATTTCGCGTTCGGATAATTTTTCGCGCGGCGTCCATTCGGGCAAGACGCGTTCGGACAAGTCCCAAAACTTATTCAACCCTTCGCGGCGCGCCACCATGATTTTTCCTTGCATCCAAAGAAAATCAATCATGCGCGAAACATTGCGGTCATTCGTCCAGCCCGACGACACCCACGCCTTGGGCGCTTCACCCATTTCCGTCAACACGCGCGAAGAGATTGGACCATTGCGTTTGATTTCGCGTAGAATCATGTCGCGCAATTTTTTGTTTGCGTTAATCCATTCCGCGATGCGAATGTGCCATGGGTCATCCGTTTTCGCGTACGTTCGCATCCGCAAATGATGAATCGGATAATCTTGCGTGAGAACATGCGATGCCGCGTGCGCCCAATACTCGAATAATTTTCTATCGTGATAAATCAGTTTGTCCAAATCTACAACGTTGTACGGACCGACGCGCGAAAAAACGACGAGCGTGTGACTGCGCGCGACCGTTTGAAGCGGGTCGAGTTGCAAACAACCCAAGTCGCGGACGGCTTGATAGATTCCTTCTGTTGTCGCTTCATGACGCACTGCGTCAAGATGTTGTTTGGTGATGGCGAGACGCCGCGCGGTGGTAGGAGAAATCGTGCGAAGGTTACTCATGTGGACTGCATCATATCACTGCTTGCGCGTTCGCGGCAAGGGGTTTGGAAAAAAACAGGTTCCAAATTTCTACGAAATTTGGAACCTGTTTTTTACTTGTGTTTCGCGCTTTTCACAGCTTTCCTTTTCACGCTCTTTTCTTTCGCGGTTTTCGTACGTTTCGCGGATTTCGCGGGGTTAAAATGCGGAATGATTTTGCTCCCGTACGCCGCCACTTGTTTTTCCTCATCGCCGACCATCAGGTAAATGTTGAATTGGTGTACGCCGACGGACTGTAATTCTTCGAGGCGGCGAATTTGTTCCTTGAC
>JAKOPZ010000151.1 GCA_029778615.1 Chloroflexota bacterium
CGCGCGGCGATTGAGGCGGTTGGTTCCGCGCAATATCTCGCCCCCATCAAAGCGCGCTTGCCTGAAGAAATTGATTATGGTGTGATTCGCTGCGTGGCGAACGCGTGGCTGCGGGAACGCGGACAAACACCGCCAACAACCTCACCCGCGCCAAAACCCATCACCGAACGTCCGCCCGAAGATGACGCGTTGTTTGGAAAATTGCGCGCGTGGCGCATGGAACAAGCGCGTCAAGAAAAAATCGCGCCGTTCATGATTTTTTCCGATGCGGTGCTTCACGAACTCGCAAGCTACAAACCGCAATCGCGCCAAGAATTTTTGAACATCAAAGGCGTCGGAGAAAATAAAACCCAAAAATACGGCGCGCAAATTTTGCAAATCATCGCGCAATCGCGCAATCGCGCAATCGCCCAATCACCCAATCTCCAATCTCCAGTCTCCACTCTCCAACCTCCGCCTCCCGACGACGACATTGACGCATTTCTCGCGCAGCCGCATACGCGCGCGTTGTATGGACCGTGGCGCGCGGGCTGGGCGTTGGATTTTCATTCGCGCTTTGACGGCGACACCCAAAATCGCGGCGTGGTAGGCGACCTCGCGTTTCGTTACAAATATCGCGACGAACACAATCTCGCGCGTGAACTCGCCGCGCGTTGGGCGGAATTGCTGCGCGCGCAAAATGGTTTGCCGAAATTTGACGCGGTGGTTCCCGTGCCGCCTTCTACGCCGCGCGAATTCGACCCTGTGGGAAATTTGGCAAAAGCCCTTGCCGCCGAACTAAAGATACCCGTGTTGTTTGGTGTATTGATAAAAACGCGCGCGACGAAACCGCAAAAAGAAATGATTGCGCTCGCGCAAAAACAAGCGAATGTGCGCGGCGCATTCGCGTTAAAAGGCGATGTGCGCGGCAAACATGTTTTGTTGGTAGATGATTTGTACGATTCGGGCGCGACGTTACAAGAAGCCGCGCGCGTGTTGCAGCGCGGCGGTGTCGCGAGTATTGTGGTGCTGACGTTGACGAAAACGATTCACACCGATAGATAAAGTATCCACTTTATTCAAAAAATTTTCACAGAAAATTTTTTGAATAAAAAAGTTTTTTCATGTCCAAATCCCACTGGCTCGCGCTCGCATCCCTTTCCGGTCTCGGCGGCGCGACGGCGAAAAAATTGATTGAACAGTTCGGCGATGTCGAAAGCGTTTTTGACGCGACGGATGAACAGCTGCTGGCAATTCCGCGCGTGACGGAAACGATGGTTGAAAATTTGCGCGCGCTGCATCCCGAAAAATTCGAGGATGAAATTTACGCGTTGGCAGAAGACGAAATTGATTTGTTGACGTGGGACGATGCCCGTTTTCCGGCACGGTTGCGCGAGTTAAAGGACGCACCGGTGATTTTGTTTGTGCGCGGCGCGATAAAAAAGGGGGATGAAAACGCGGTGGCGATTGTGGGAACGCGCGCGGCTTCGGAGGGGGCGATTGAAATCGCTACTACGATTGCGCGGGAATTGGCGTTGCGCGGGTTGTGCGTGGTGAGCGGCTTGGCGATGGGGATTGATACGGCGGCGCATGTAGGCGCGTTGGATGCGGAAGATGGTCGAACAATTGCGGTGTTGGGTTCGGGAATACGCGTGATTCACCCGCGCGAAAATGTGGAACTCGCTGCGCGCATCACCTCGCACGGCGCGGTCATTTCAGAATTGATGCCGAACGCGCCGCCGCGCGGTCCGCAATTGATGGCGCGCGACCGATTGATTAGCGGTTTGAGCCGCGCGGTGATTGTGGTGGAAGCGAGCGCAAACAGCGGCAGTATGGACACCGCCGAACGCGCGCGCAAGCAAGGACGTTTGGTGTACGCAGTTCCCGGCAGTGAAGGAACAGAAGGTTTGTTGAAAGGCGGCGCACGGCGTTTGGAAATGGAAGCGGTGGATTTTGATGTGTTGGCGGATGAGATTTACGCGCATGATGCAAGAAGAGAAAAGGATGCATCGGCACAACAAGGGACTTTGTTTTGAGGAATTTGAATTATGAACAGACGAAAAATTCTTGAACGTGCGCTTGCTGGTTCAAAGAACATTTCATTTAGTGATATGATGGCGGCAATTGGAGGATGGCAAATGAAGGACTATCACATCAACATTTTTTATAGTGTGGAAGATGAAGGATACATCGCGGACATTCCTGACTTGGAAGCATGTTCCGCCTTTGGTGAAACGCCGGAAGAAGCGCTCAAGCAAGTAGAAATCGCAAAAGCTGCATGGCTCGAAGCCGCGCGCGCGGAAGGCAAGCCCATCCCCGAACCACGTTACCGCCCTGTCATTTATCAATTCGCCTCGTAATGTCTCCGCATTTTTCTTCTGAAACCGAGAACGTCAATCACCCCTCGAAATGGGAGCTCGACTATCAGCGCGGCACGGCGGGCTGGGATATGGGAACGCCAACGCCGGTGTTTCAACGATTGTTACGAGAGGGCGCGTTGGAATTTTCACCTGGGCGAATGTTGGTGCCGGGCGCGGGACGCGGACATGATGCGCGCGAATTTGCGCGCCATGGCTTTGATGTGGTCGCGGTGGATTTTGCGCGTGAAGCGGTGGCGGACATGCGCGCTTTGATGGATGACGACACACGGCACGAAATTTTGCACCACGATTTGTTTCAACTGCCCCAAGAATTTGACGGCGCGTTCGACTACGTTTTGGAATACACGTGCTTTTGCGCGATTCATCCGACGCGCCGCGCGGAATATGCGGATGTGGTGTCGCGTGTGTTGAAACGCGGCGGTAAATATATCGCGCTCGCGTTTCCGTTGGGAGATTCCTCACCTTCGTTCGGAATGACAAACGGTCCGCCGTTCGCGGTGAACGCGGACGAATTGATTGCGTTGATGGAACAACGCGGGATGAAATTATTGCGCCGCAAAGTTCCGCGCGATTCTATCAAGCCGCGCAAGGGACGCGAGGAACTCTTGATGATGGAAAAGATGGTAAAATAGGGAATAAGTACCAAGTAGTAGGTATCAGGGGTTCGCATGCCCTACTGCCTACTACCTGCTACTTGCTACTCCAACCATGCCCAAGCCCAACATTGTCATTGCCGACGACGAACCCGCTGTTTTGAATGCAGTCTATCGCGATTTGAATCCGCGCTATGCCAAAGAGTACAAAATCGTGCGCGCGGATTCGGGCGCGACGGCGTTGGAAGCGGTCCAAAAATTGCAGCAGCGCGGCGAAATCGTCGCGCTGTTTCTCGTTGACCAACGTATGCCGCGCATGACCGGCACGGAATTTTTGGAAAAGGCGCGCGAAATTTTCCCCGAAGCGAAAAAAGTTTTGCTCACCGCGTACGCCGACACCGAAGCGGCGATTAGCAGCATCAACAAAGTGGGGCTCGATTATTATTTGTTGAAACCGTGGGACCCGCCCGAAGAGCGTCTGTATCCCGTCATTGACGACTTGCTTGAAGATTGGCATTCGGAAGCGCATATCCCGTACGAGGGCATTCGCATTGCGGGAACGCAGTGGTCGCAGGCGTCTCACGAGGCAAAGGAATTTTTTGCGCGCTATCAAATTCCGTACCAATTTCTCGACATTGAAAAAGACGCCAAAGCGCGATTGCTCGTAGAAGGCGCGCTAAACGGCAAAGTCAAAATCCCCACCATTTTTTTCCCCGACGGTTCGTTTTTGGTGCAGCCGACTGCGCGCCAGCTCGCGGAAAAAGTCGGACTGCAAACCAAACCCGCGCGCCAAGTATATGACCTTGCCATCATTGGCAGTGGACCCGCCGGACTGGCAGCCGCCGTGTATGCTTCGTCGGAAGGATTAAAAACAATTGTCATTGAACGCGAGGCGCCGGGAGGACAGGCGGGCAGCAGTCCGAAAATCGAAAATTATCTCGGCTTTCCGGCAGGACTGTCGGGTTTGGATTTGACGCGGCGCGCGTTGACGCAGGCGCAGCGATTCGGAACCGAAATCCTCGCGACGCAGTGTGTGATGAGTTTGCGTGTCCAAGACCCCTATCGCATTTTGGTCCTCGATGACGGCACGGAAATTGTTACCAAGGCGGTGTTGATTACGACGGGCGCGTCGTTCCACATTTTAGATTTGCCGAACGCGGCAGAGCTCGTGGGCAAAGGAGTGTATTACGGCGCGGCGTACACTGAAGCGGTATTTTTCCAGAACGAAAATGTATTCGTCATTGGCGGCGCCAATTCCGCCGCACAGAACGCGCTCTTTCTCGCGCGCTATTGCAAAAAAGTGACTGTCCTTGTCCGCAGTCAATTGTCCACATCGCAATATTTGACCGATGCGTTGTATGCGACGCCCAATATCGAGGTACGGCTCGGCGTGAATCTGCTTGCGCTGCACGGGACGGACAAGTTGGAAGCCATCACGATTTACGACAGCAACACCAAGCAAGAAGAAACTCTGCAAGGCGCGGCACTGTTTGTCTTTATCGGACAGCGCCCGCGCAGTGAATTTGGCGAAAGGCTTTTGCGGCGCGGACCAAAAGGTCACTTGCTCACCGGTTCCGCGCTCAAAGACGAGCACGGCGAATTGCCGCCCGAATGGAAGCTCAAGCGCGAACCCATGCTTTTGGAAACCAACATCCCCGGCGTGTTTGCGGCAGGGGATGTGCGTCTCGGTGCGCGTAATCGCGTTGCGGCGGCAGTCGGCGAAGGCAGTACCGCGATTTCAATGGTGCATGAATATCTGACGACGGTATGAACGATTTTCTCCGC
>JAKOPZ010000152.1 GCA_029778615.1 Chloroflexota bacterium
AACTTGCCATCTGGGCTGAATGCAACACTCGTTACCTCAGATGTGTGTCCAATCAATGGCGGATCAACTGTTCGTCGGTTGAGTACATCCCACAAATAGATCGCGCCCTTGCCGCAAACGAGGTTCTTCCGATCACTACAAGTGCTTCCCGCTAGTAACTTGCCATCCCAGCTGAACACTACATCTGTCACAAAATCATTAGGACCCGAAAGAGGTTGACCACTAGGTTGCCGATTTTTCGTATCCCACAAATATATCTCTCCTGTGAAACAAGATGCACCGAAACCCTGTGCACAACTGCCCGACGCCAATAAGCTGCCATCTGGACTAAAAGACAGACTCGAGGCAGTACTTTTCAATTCATGAAGTATGTGGTTGAGTTGGGGTTTGCTGGTTAGCAAGTCAAGCAAGTTGTTAAGTGCCTCACGATTGGTGTCCTGTCGAGTCGCTTCAACACCAAGCAATAAAGCCAGGTCGAATTCTTGGTCTCGCCTAAATGCGGATAATACTGTCAATCTGCGCGATTGGCTGATACGGGCTTGCAGTATGGCATTTGATTCAGCGGTCGCAGCGGCATACGCTCTGTTATGGCCCGTGCTTCAGCTGTTGCACGTGCATTTGCTTGTGATTGGGAGGTTGCATTTGCAGCATTGGCACTATCGCGCTCATGCAAGGCAATGGCCTCAGCAGTGCTGCGCGCGTTAGCTTCAGCTATGGAGGTAGCTTGCGCCTGTTGAGCTTGTACGCGTTGGAATTCAGCAGTTTTGGCATTCGCATCAGCAATTTTTTGCTGATCGAACGCTCGTGTTGACTCGGCTTGCGCGGTTCCGTTCGCAGCGACTGCGGTCTCTTGTTGTTTGACCGCGCTCGTTGAAGCGGCTTGGGAGGTTACGTTCGCCTGATTTGCTGCATCGCGTTGTTCATTCGATTGTGTCAGAAAATACAACGCCGCGACAACTGCAAGCAACGCCAGCACGAACGCGCCTGCCAGAAACAGATTGCGTTGTCGCAAACGTTTATTCGCCGCCAGTTGTTGTTCAGCGCGTCGCTCTTGTTCCGCTGCGAGTTCTTGTGCTTGTTGCAATTCGCGTTGTCGCGCCGCTTCCCTCTCCGCGCGTTCGCGCTCGCGCACCGCAATTGCCATCTTCACAAACTCTTGCGCCAACCCGCTCAACACCAATTGCTTGTTTTGCAATTTTTCTTGCGCCGTCGCCAAACGCGCGCCGCGATACAAATAACTTTCATCACGTTTGTGCTGTTCCCACTCTTGTGCGTCCTGCGCGATTTCATTTTGCAAAGCGATTGCGTCGCGGTTCTCGTCCACCAACCGCCGCAGCCAGTCCCACGCATCAATCAAGCGTTCGTGCGCCAGTGTCACGGTTTCTTTGCCGTCCTGTTTGTCTGTCGTGATGAGCCGCGCATCCGCCAGTTTGGTTATCAAGGTCTTCACACGCGCTGCATCTGCGCCTGCGGGAACGAGTTCGCCAAACAGCGCGGTGCGTTTCGTATCCTCGCGTCCGCGTCCGATTTCGATGAGTCCGCTGAACACCGTGCGCGCCAATTGCTTTTCCGCGTCGTCCAGTTTTGCAAATTCCGCGTCCGCATGGCGTTCCAGTGCTTGATGCAAACTGCCGCGCGCGAGATAGCCGTCGAGCGTCAATTGGGCTTTATGTTTTTCCGCTTCGAATAAATCTTGCAGCGCGAATTGCATCAGCGGCAGCGCGCCCGGTTCGCCGCGCACATCGTTCACGATTTGCGAAATGAGCGCGGGGTCAATCCGCAAACCCACTTGATACGCGGGACGCGCAATCGCGCTCACCAATTCATCGGGCGTCATTGCGCCGACTTGGATAAATTGCTGATTGACCAACGCGTTGAGATTCGGATACGACGCACAGTTGGTGACGAAATCGGAGCGGAGGGTGAATATCACCAGCACGCGCCCGTTCTCGACGGTTGCCGCGTGAGTGAGCAAATTCAGAAAGGCGGCGCGTTCATTTTCGCGTTCGGATGCGAGTTGCGTGAAAATTTCTTCGAATTGGTCAATGACAATGACGGCGCGGCGTTGTGAATCATCCTTCAGCGCAATGTCCGCCCAACGATGTAAACGCTCCGCATCGTTCAACGAGTGTGCACGCAAATCATCGCCCGCGTCAGGAGAGTTCGCGAGAGATGAAACGACGCGCGCGAGTTCATGCAGCGACGCGCGTCCGGGTTTCATTGTTTCGTACAACCAATGCTCACTGCCCGCGACCTTGCCCTTTCTCAATGCTGGCACGAGTCCCGCGCGCACGAGCGACGATTTGCCGCTGCCCGATGGACCCGCGACAAACACCGCACGCGCGTTCGATGCCGCACTCGTCCCCACGCGCGTCACGAGTTCGGCAGTGAGCGTTTCGCGTCCAAAGAATTTGTCGGCGTCGCGTTCTTGAAACGAGGCGAGACCGATGTAGGGTGAATGTCCGTCGAACGGTTTGGATTGATGCTCGGTGCGGATTTTGTCAAGGAGGACAGTAACTTGCGCGGCGGTGTAACCGATGTATTCGTCGCCGTGAATGATTTTGTCGCGCCCGATAATGTCGCGCGCGGTGACATTCGCTTGACCGGAGATTGTGATGCCAGAGAGGTCAGCGGATTCAACGGGCGACTTCTGTTCGGAAGAGGGATCTGGTGTGTCCATGTGACGCAAGACGAGGAATCAATGTGCGGAAAGGATACACCAAAACGGGGGAGTTGGGTAGGGGTTTTTGAAAATCGTATGGCTTACAAAGGGTTCACTTGAAATTCAATTGCATCGCCTCTTTGCGTGCGAGATTGTTCAATTGTTCCAACCGCTGTCTCCACCACCATCCGCGCACCCCACGCCCCAGCGATTCGATTTGGCGGCATGGTGCAAGAACGAATGACTTGAGTGTTCTTGTCCAGAAAAAGAACATCAATCGGAAATCTCATGCCAAAGGTGTGAATTGCCATGAAGGGCATCCAAACGCGTACGGGAATGGCGAGAGCATGTCCCGGTTCAAGTCGCTCATGTTTCAATAATCCGATGCGACGCGCGTGAGCGGTGGTTGCGATTTCTACATGCGTGGCGATGAGGGTTTGTTTGGTGTGGTTGAGAATCATTGGAAGAGAGCATATCGCGCCTCTTTGACTGTTCTTGGACAGTCATTGTAGTAGGTTCAACGACTGTGTGTTTTGCAAACTTGGGAACCCTGGTTCCAAGCCCCAAGGTTGAATATTACCAAGCGAGTTGCATCGTTCGCGTCATTACTAAAGCGGGTCAATGTAGACTGTTTTCCATTCCGTAAAAAATTCGCGTGCTGCTTTTCCTTGTTCATGTAATCCGCTGGACGACGCCTTCGTGCCTCCAAACGGCACTTGGGGTTCCGCGCCTGCCGTCATCGAATTGACGTGAACAATGCCCGCTTCGATTTCGCGCATAAAGCGCAGCGCCAAATTCAAATCACGCGTGACGACGGATGCGCTCAAACCGAAACGCGTATGATTCGCCAATGCAATCGCGTCGTCAACATCTTTTGCTTCAATGACACCAACAACGGGTCCAAAAATTTCCTCTTGCGCGATTCGCATGTCGGGAATCACATTGTCGAAAACAGTTGGCGCGACAAAGAAACCATGAGCAAATTCGTCGCCGCGTAATTTTTCCCCGCCCGCCACCAAACGCGCGCCTTCGTTTTTTCCAATCTCGATATATTCCAAAACCGTTTTCTCCGCGTCCGCGCTGACGAGCGGTCCCATATACACATCGCTTTTCATTCCATCACCCACGCGCAGTTGTTTCACGCGCGCGGCAAGCGCTTCGCCATAATCCTTCGCCACATCGCGCACCACAATCGCGCGGCTCGTCGCCGTACACTTTTGTCCCGTCGAAAGCATCGCGCCTTGTATCGTCAATTCCACCGCGCGCAAAATATCCGCGTCATTCAAAACAACGATGGGATTCTTACCGCCGAGTTCCAATTGCGATTTTCCGCCGCGTTGCGCGACCGTTGCCGCGAGCCGCGTGCCAACTTCATTTGAACCGGTAAAACTAATCGCCTTTACTTTTGGATTTTCCACCATCTCTTGCCCTGCCTGCGAACCGCGTCCGACGACTAAATTCAAAACCCCGGGCGGCAGTCCCGCTTGCTCGAACGCGCTCACGATATACCACGCGGTCAGCGGCGTAATTTCGGCGGGCTTGAAAACAACGGTGTTGCCATACGCGAGCGCGGGCGCCATCTTCCATGTCGGAATCGCACACGGAAAATTCCACGGCGTAATCAATCCGACGACGCCGAGCGGCACACGTTCCGCAAAAAGAAATGTGGACATGCTCGCGCTCGGATACACATCGCCCGTCGGCTGCAAACATTCGCCTGCGAAAAAACGCAAAATGCTCACACCGCGCGCGACTTCGCCTTTGCCTTCCGCGAACGTTTTGCCCTCTTCGCGCGTCAACGCGGCGCCGATTTCATCGAGCCGTGCTTCCATCCAATTCGCGGCTTTGTCCAAAATTTCCCCGCGCTTGGGCATCGGCGTCCGCGCCCAATTTGAAAAGGCGCGTTGTGCCGCGTCAATCGCGCGGCGCGCATCTTCGCGCGTTGCCGAAGGGAACGTTCCCAATTCCTCGCGCGTATTCGCGGGATTAATGTCGTGCGTCTGCGCGTTGTTCGACGCATCCGTCCATTGTCCGTCAATAAAATTTTTATATTCTTTGGTCATGTCGAAACTGTACCATTGCTTGAGAGGAGTGTCAATCACGGTGTCATGCGATTAGGTGTTGCTCGCATATAGTACGATCACTTGACGAGAAGTTGTTGCCCGAAAAAAGGTTTGGAGACGACCGACATCGCCTCCAAACAGAATAGCTCTATTGACTGAGGCAATGGTAATGCCGCGCAATTCTCGCGATACCACGAACAATGTTAAAATCTCGCGCGTTGATTAAGGGAGGCGCGGCCTCAACGACAACCTTCGTGTACCGTTGCGTAGGTGGATATAAAGAAAGTAGTTCGGGAACAAGAGAACAAGGCAAAGCGGCGCGCGAATTTTTTACGCAGTGGAAGACGGTGTACGTGGATCCACTGTAAATGGCAAGCCGCGCTAGTCTATCGCGCGAGCATATTGAGATGAAATAGGATGATACCGCAAGCTCTTGTATAATTCGTCGCAGCGATGAGGCTCGCTGTGTGATGCGGTGGATTTCTTTCGCATCACACGAACCGTCCCTTGCGACTAATAGCCTCTACGGGTAGACCGTCCGTAGGGGCTTTTTGTTTGCCTAAAAATTCCGATGAGCGTGACAAACTGGCGCCAGACTCTAACCCGCGCGTTTGACCGTTTCCCGCGCGTCGTCGGGCGCGTGCAAGAACTGGAACCGGAGGAACAACACGCGCTTGAAAACATGTGCGGCGATGACGCGTTCGATTTCATCGCGCGCTTTCCGCCGTTCGATATGACGTTGAGCGAATATGCGCGCGCGCAGCGCCGCCGGGCACTCGATGAGGCATCGTTGTCCCCTCAAGTCTGGGCGCGGCAAGGGAATCGCTTTTTTGTTTTGCAACATGTGTCCGGCACGACGCGTGTGCAGGTTATCGCGCGCGACGACATTCTCACCTTTGAACTCGGCGAGGTGCTGCTGCACGATTGGCTGGAACTCGCGTTCACACACGAAAACGAAACGCGCGTCGTGCATGTAGATTTCAACGCGGTCGGTTTGGATTGGCTCAAACCGCTCGTTGCAAGTTTGCGGCAGCGCGTTCAAAATACGGGTTCGGAAGCCGCGTCCACGCCTGACGCTTCAAGCGCACCTTTGCCGTACAAATGGCAAACCATCCTGCAGATAGAAACAAAGGTGTTTAACGAAACTGCCCTGATGTGCGCGTTCGAACCGTCTGCGCCGCGGCGCTGGGTTTGGCAACACGGACGCGAAGGAAAACTGGTACTGCTCATGCCGCAGCACGTCGTCGTTGTGCGTGAGCCGCTGGAAATTTATCCGTATGGCTGGATTACCAAATCCTGCGTACGTTCGCAAATTCGTGACGCGCGCGTTGTGCTTGCCGAACAATCCGCCATTTTGGAATTGTCGCTCGGCGCGCGCAAGTTGAAATTTCCGATAGAATTACCGCGCCCTCATGCCGAAACGTTGGCGCAGATGGCGCAAGAACTTGGCGGTAATTGAAAACGTGACTGAAAACGCGACAGGTTTCCGAAAACCCGTCATGTTTTCAGCAGATTAAAAATCAATTGGAGTAAATCCAAGTGGATGCAACGCAAGTACAGAATGCCGCGCACCGAATTCAAGAAAATGTCGCGCGCGTCATTGTCGGTAAAGACGAAACGATTGAATTGTTGCTGGTCGCGTTGTTGTGCGAAGGACATGTTTTGTTGGAAGATGTACCGGGCATCGGTAAAACGATGTTGGCAAAAACATTGGCGAAATCGCTCGCTGCGTCGTTCCAACGCATTCAATTCACGCCTGACCTTTTGCCGAGCGATATAACCGGCGTGAGCGTGTTCAATCAACGCACGAATGAATTTGAATACCGCGCGGGTCCGCTGCTCGCGCAAATCGTTCTCGCCGACGAAATCAATCGCGCGGGTCCGCGCACCCAAGCCGCGCTGCTCGAAGCGATGGAAGAACGACAAATCACCGTTGACGGCGTGACGCATGTGCTGCCGCGCCCCTTTCTCGTTCTCGCCACACAAAATCCTGTCGAACTCGAAGGCACATTCCCTTTGCCCGAAGCGCAAGTGGACCGTTTTCTCATGCGCGTCGCGCTCGGTTATCCGAATGAAAACGATGAACGCGCGATACTGCGCCGTTTCCGCGAAACCAATCCACTCGCCGAACTCGCGCCTGTGATTGATGCATCCGAAATTTTGGAATTGCAAAAATTCGTGCGCGCGGTGGTGGTGCATCCCGCCGTTGAAGAATATATCGTGCGTCTCACGCGCGCCACGCGCAAACATGATGCGATTCAACTCGGCGCGAGTCCGCGCGGTTCGCTCGCGCTCTATCACACTTCGCAAGCATTGGCGGCAATGCGCGGACGCAATTTCGTTTTGCCCGATGATGTGAAACAATTGCTCGCGCCCGTGCTCGAACATCGCCTAATGACCTCGAGCCAAGCGCGCGTGCGCGGACGCGGCGCGCGCGAAATTCTCCAAGCCATTGCGGCGCAGGTGCCGGTGCCGGTGGAAGAGAGTTGGAGTGTGGAGGACAGTCAATAGTCAATAGTCAACAGTCAACAGTAATACGTATCCTTCATACTGACGACTGATTACTGACGACTGATTACTGACCACTGACCACTGACCACTCGAAATGATTCGCACTCTGAATATTCTTACAATCATTCTTTTCGCTGCCAGCATCCTCTTGCAGAATCCGCTGTTGTTTTTGCTCGCCGCGCTGCTTGCGTTGGTGATGTGGACGACGGCGTTGTGGGGACGTTACGCGCTCGCGGGAGTGACGTACACGCGCAAACTTGGAACGACGCGCATGTTTGTGGGCGAAGAAAATGATTTGTGGATTGAAATTGTGAACGCGAAACCGCTTCCCCTCGCGTGGCTCAAGGCGAATGATGAAATTCCCGCCGAGGTGCAGTTGATTCAAGCGGACGTTCATTTCACGCACAAACAAACGCGGCGCGTGTTGACGAATCTGCTTGCCTTGCGTTTTTACGAACGCGTGCGAAAACATTATCGCCTGCGCGCCACACAGCGCGGCGCGTTGGAATTTGGACCCGTTCAGTTGAGTTCGGGCGACATGTTTGGTCTGCGCACACAGCAGCAAGAATTTCCCCAAACCGATTTATTGCTCGTGTACCCAAAAGTTGTGCCGCTCACCGCGCTTGGACTGCCCGCCGCGCATCCGTTCGGCGACGCGAAAATGACGCGCAAAATTGCCGAGGACCCGTTGCGTTTGATGAGTGCGCGCGAATACATTGCAGGCGACAGCCCGCGTTTTATTCATTGGAAAGCGTCCGCGCGGCGCGGTGCATTGCAAACAAAAATTTTTGAACCCAGCGCGCAGCGCGTGACCGCGCTTTTTCTCGACGCGCAAACGGTGCCATTTGAATATCAAGGATTCGTTCCTGAATATCTTGAATTTGCCATTACAACCGCAGCATCCATCGCGCGTTATTTACTCGATGCGCGCGAAGCGGTGGGTTTGTACTCCAACGCGTCGCGGCGCAATGAAAATAAACCCGCCAAACTCGCGCCCTCACAGCGTCCCGCGCAGTGGTTTGAAATTTTGAATACGCTCGCGTGGTTGAATTATTTGACGACGACGCCGCTCGAAAACTATTTACATGCGGAATTGAGCGCGCTGCCGTTCGGCGCGACGGTGATTGCAATTTCGGCCGTCATCACGGATGAATTGCTCGCCGCGCTGCTCGAAGCAAAACGCGCGGGGCATCTTGTCGTGCTGCTTACAATTGGCGAAGAGCCGCCGCGCGAAATTCCGGATGAAATCAAAACGTATTGGTTGGGTGGACGTGGCGCGTGGGAAAATCTCGCGCAGTTGAAACTCGACGCATAAGCAGAGCTTGAAATGATGCAGCAATTCATGCGCTTGAACGAAATAGACCGTTCGTGGAATTGGATTGACGACGGTGTGCTGCCGTATGCGCTGGCGGCAATGCGCGCGGTCTGGCTCTGGCTCGGGCTCAAACTGTGGGCGCATTTGTTTCTCCCGCCGCGCAGTGAACTTGTGCCGCTGCCCATCATGTTTGGTTTGTTGGCGCTCAGTACCTTTTTTACACAGTTGGCAATCTTTCGTTTGCGCGATGCGCGCGGCACGTGGCTCGTCGTTGGCGGCGGCGTGTTTGCCGCTGTCCTCACCCTGTACGTGTCATTTGGCGCCAGCCCGTTTCAAGATTTCGGCGCGTTGTTTATCACCATCGTACTCATCGCTTGGTGTTGGCGTTGGGGCATCCTCGCGGGACGCGAACCGATTCGGTATGACACGTACGCGCGCAATTTTTTGTATGGGGTGATTGCGATTGCGCTCGTGGTGTTTGGCGCGCTGCTCGCGCACACACTGGCGCCCGCCGAATTGATTTTTCCGATTCTGGCATTTTTTGCGCTGGGACTCGGCATTCTCGCGCTCGCCAGTCTGCGCGACGCACAGCAATACGAACGCGCGACATTCGGGCAGTCGTTTCGGCTAAATCGTTTTTGGCTCGGCACGGTTGCGCTCGTCGTTTTTGCGCTAGTGCTAATCGGGTTTATCGTCGGCGGATTTTTTGTGCCCGCATGGGCAGCGCGCGTCGTGGACGCTTTTGTATTCGTTTGGCGCGCCGTGACGGGAGTCCTGCTGATTGTTGTGTATATCGTCGCGCTGGTCTTTTTTGGAATCCTCGATGTGCTTGGGCGCGTGATTCACTTGACGCCCAATCAAGGCGAACCGATGCAAATTCCCGAGCCGCCGCGCCTCGATGAAATTTTCAAAAATCAAGACGCGGCGACATCAACCCTGCCGCCCGAATTAGTCCTCCTCGCACAAATTCTTGCGGTGGTGCTGCTCGCGCTCGCGCTCGCCATAATTTTTGCCATCGCGTTTCGCCGCTGGCGCGAATACGCGACGGAGGACGCCGACGAGACGCGCGAATCGGTCTTTTCGTTCGACTTGCTTCAAGCACAATTGCGGAATTTGTTTCGGGGCAAGACCCAAGCGCAAAATGCCACCGCGCCGTTTGCGGAAATTCGCGGTGACGACGCGCGGGCGCAGATTCGTCGCGTCTATCAAGAGTTGCTCGCATGGGCAGCACAGCGCGGCGTGACACGCTCAGCGGGACAAACGCCGCGCGAGTTTGAACGCGCGCTCGCCGCGCAATTTGAAACGCGCGCCGAACAACTCGCGCTCATCACCGACGAGTATGTGAACGCGCGTTATAGTAGCGAACCAATTCGCGCACAAAACGCCGAACGCGTCTTGCGTGCATGGCAAGAATTTACTGTGACGGCGAATGAAAAATAATACGGGCGAATGAATTCGCCGCAACGCATCGCGAATTCGACCTCCGTCGAATTGTTGGCTTTCCGTCAACGAAGGTTGACGTGCGGTCAGTTGCTGCGATTAGCAACGCATCGCGAATTCGACCTCTATCGAATTGTTGGCTTTCCGTCAACGAAGGTTGACGTGCGGTCAGTTGCTGCGATTTCCAATCGCCCGCATTGCATTTGACCTAAAATGCAATGAGAGTAAAATCGCAAAAGTTTTTGAATGCCTATGTTAGCGGAAGCCAATTTATCTGAACCTGATAGTCCTATCCCGCAGCGCGCGGATTTGCGCGCGTGGTCTCGTTTCCCCAGCTAGTTTTTCCTGATGCACGAGACTGCGCGCGCTGCGCGTGTCTCGAGGAGGTCTCGTGCGTCGTCGAATTTTCACTCCCTCTGTCATTCCGGGTCCTGTCTTTAACGCGGCGGACGCGCTGATTATCGCCGGCGTCGTCGCACTGCTTGCGTTTGGCATTTTCCTCGCGCTCGATGCGCCGCGCAATGTCAGCGGTCCCGACATTCAACTCACGCCGTTTTATTTGCCGTGGTACGCCACCTATTCGCTAACGCGCATGTTGGCAGCGTATCTGCTCTCGCTCAGTTTTACTCTTGTCATTGCGTATGCGGCAGCCCGCAATCCTGCGGCGGAAAAAATTATTCTCCCCATTCTAGACATTCTCCAATCGGTCCCGATTCTTTCGTTTCTGCCCGTCGTCGTTTTGTCCCTCACCGCGATTTTGCCTCAAGCCGTCGCCTTGGAACTTGGCGCGGTGGTTTTGATTTTTACCAGTCAAGTGTGGAACATGACGTTCAGTTTTTATCAGGCGCTCAAGACCACTCCGACGGATTTGGGCGAAGCGTCGAGCATTTTTCGTCTCAATCCCTGGATGCGTTTTCGAACGATGGAATTGCCGTTCGGTGGAATTCCGCTCGTGTGGAACAGCATGATGAGTTGGGCGGGCGGCTGGTTTTTTTTGATGGCAGCCGAAACATTCACTGTCGGCGAGCGCGATTTTCGACTCGCCGGTTTGGGTTCGTATTTGCAAGCGGCGGCAGATGGCGCGGACGTGCGCGCAATTTTGTGGGGTCTCGCCGCGCTCGTGGGGACAATTATTGTGCTGGACCAATTCGTTTGGCGTCCACTGCTCGCGTGGGCAGACCGCTTCAAAGTGGAAATGGTGGAAGCGGACGAACCGCCCACGTCATGGTTTTATGATGTATGGCAGCGTTCACGCCTTGCGACATGGTGGAGCATGCGCGTGCGGCGTCCTTTTTCGGAATGGCTCGATGCGCGTATCGCGCGGCGTTTCCAAGCGCAAAATGTAAACGTGATGACCTCCGCGAGGGTTTCGCGCGTTGTGCGAATTATTTTGCTCCTGCTGCTCGCGGGAATTTTATTGTGGGGCGCTTACAGCGCGTTTGTGTTGTTGGCGCGCGTTTCATTGGACGAATGGGGTGCGATTGCGTTGGGCGCGGGCGCGTCGTTTTTGCGCGTACTCGTCGCGCTCACCATCGCGCTCGCGTGGACGTTACCTGTCGGCGTGGCGATAGGAATGAATCCGCGTCTCGCGCGGGTATTGCAGCCGATTGTCCAAGTGACAGCGGCGATTCCCGCTACCGCGCTCTTTCCAATCATCGTCTTGCTCTTTATTCAATTCACGGGTGGTTTGAATGTTGCCGCGATTTTGTTGATGTTGTTGGGAACGCAGTGGTATTTGTTGTTCAACATCATTGCGGGCGCGGCGGCGATTCCGCGCGATTTGGTGTACACGACCCAAACGCTTGGACTGCGCGGGTGGCGGCGTTGGCACACGATGATTCTGCCCGCGCTTTTTCCGTACTTGATTACGGGCATGATTACGGCGGCGGGCGGCAGTTGGAACGCCACCATCGTCGCGGAATACGTGACGTTTGGCGGTAAAACGTATTTTGCAACGGGTTTGGGCGCGGAAATCGCGCGTGCGACGGCAACAGGAAATTATCCCGTACTGCTCGCGGCGACGTTGACGATGATTGCGATTGTCGTCGCGTTCAATCGTTTTTTCTGGCGGCGGCTCTATCGCGTCGCCGAAGAACGCTATCGGATGGATTGAAGGGATTTTTGATTTGTGATTTTGGATTTATGATTGCGCGCGCATGACGATTAAAATCGTCACTACGGTACCAAAATCATAAATTGATTTGCGAATATGAACACAAACAACCACAATCACAACGTTCTCGTGGAACTCAAGGGCATTGGAAAATTTTATGGACGCGGACAGAGACAAATTCGCGCGGTGGAAAATGTGAATTTCAAAATTCACGACGGCGAATTTGTCGCGCTGCTGGGACCATCGGGCTGCGGCAAATCTACGCTGCTGCGAATGATTACGGGTTTAATGCCGCCGAGCGCGGGCGAGGTCTTGTATCGCGGCGAACCACTGCGCGGCGTGAATGAACACGCGACGATTGTGTTTCAAAGTTTTGCGCTGTTTCCATGGCTCACGGTGCAAGCGAATGTGGAAGTGGCATTGCAAGCGCGCGGCGTCGCGTCCGATGAACGCCGCGCGCGCGCATTGAAATTGATTGACCTCGTGGGCTTGGACGGTTTCGAGTCCGCGTATCCGCGCGAACTTTCGGGCGGGATGCGCCAAAAGGTTGGCTTTGCGCGCGCGCTCGCGGTGGAACCTGAACTGTTGTGTTTGGATGAGCCGTTCAGCGCGCTCGACGTACTTTCGGCGGAATCGTTGCGCGGCGAGTTGATGGAATTGTGGACGAGCCGCGCGCTGCCCACGCGCGCGATTTTGCTCGTGAGTCACAATATCGAAGAAGCGGTGATGATGGCAGACCGCATTATTGTGATGGACAAGGACCCCGGGCGCGTGGTGACAGAGATTCAAGTCGCGCTGCCGCAGCCGCGCCATCGCAAAGATTTGCATTTTCTGGCGATGGTGGACCGCGTGTACGCGTCGGTCGCGGGGGAAACGCCGCGCGAACCAACCGCGTTGATGGGCACCGCGCCGGATGAACCGGGCAAAACCGAGATGCTGCCCCACGCGCCCATCAATGCCATTGCGGGGTTGGTCGAGTATCTGGCGGAAGAAGGCAAACGCGCCGATTTGTATTTTGTCGGCGAAAAGTTGGGAACAGAGTTGGACGAATTTTTGCCGGCAGTGGAAGCAACCGAGTTGTTGGGCATGGCAACTTTGCAGGGCGGCGATATTGAGCTCACGCCACTAGGCGAAACGTTCGCGGCGACGACCATTCTCGCGCGCAAGGAAATTTTCGCGCAGCGGATTCGTTCGCTGCCGATATTTCAATGGATTGTGGATGAATTGCAGCACGCGCCGGAACATCGTCTGCCGCAAGAATTTTTCTTGAAGGTCCTGGAAAGCGATTTCACTTCCGAAGAGGCAGAGCGACAGCTGGACATTGCCATTAATTGGGGACGTTACGCCGAAGTGTTTGAATTCGACGATGACCGCGACGAATTGTATTTGCCCGCGAATGGTTTGACACTTGTCGGTGTCGGTGATACGATTTCGAGCAGAAAATAAAATATGGCGATGAGGTTCGCCTGTCTTGAACAAATGGTCATCCGACCTAATGACCTCTACCATACGCAGCGTGCAGTGGTAGAGGTTTTTTGTTGCCGAGTCCGGCTGAGGAAATTCCGATGTTGTTTTCGAGTATGCTTTTTGAACAACCGCAAACAGAACTCGATCGCGCAACGGTTGAGCAGCCCGAATGTTTTGGCGACCTCAACCTCGACCAAATTGTTGATGCGGTGACGGCGGGCAAACAAGAATACAACTTGAAACCATTTTTCTACATGCCGCTGCATGATGTGGAGGCAGTCCACTATCGGCATGAAATTTTTCGCGCATTGGAAAATTCCGCGTTGTTGGAAACGATTCAAAAATTTGCCAAAGCCATACGGGCAATACGCGAACATTTGGAACAAGCGGCGAAACTCTATTACAAGGGACAAAAAGAAAAATGGTTTTTGGACGCGGTGCAAATCTATTGTGATGCGGTGAAACAACTTGCAGACGATTTATCGCAATTCGATTTGTGCGCGCGCGGCTTGTTGGCGTTCCGCGAATTTTTGACGAACTATGTCAACACCGATTCTTTTCGCGCGCTGCATGAGGAAGCAAAGCAGTTGGGCGCGGATTTGGCAACGATTCGTTACACCATTCACATCAAAGGCAATCGCGTCCAAGTCCGCAAATACGAGGAGGAGACCGATTACAGCGCAGAGGTCGAAGAGACGTTTGCGAAATTCAAACAGGGCGCGGTCAAAGATTACCGCGCGAAATTTCCGAATTGGCAAGAAATGAATCACGTCGAGGCGCAAGTGCTGACGGGCGTCGCGCAAATGCATCCCGAAATTTTTTCGCGCCTCGCCAATTTTTACGCGCAGCGGCAAAATTTTTTGGATGAAACGATTGGCGCGTTCGACCGCGAAATCCAATTTTATCTCGCGTATCTCGAACACCGCGCGCGGCTCCAACGCGCGGGCTTGGTCTTTTGCTATCCCCGCGTGTCCGCACAGGATAAACACGTTTGCGCGGACAAAGCATTTGACCTCGCACTGGCGGACAAGTTGGTGAGCAAAGATACGCCGATTGTTTGTAACGATTTTTTCCTCAAGGATACAGAGCGCATTTTGATTGTCACGGGTCCGAATCAAGGCGGCAAGACGACGTTTGCGCGCATGTTTGGGCAACTGCATTATTTGGCGAGTTTGGGTTGTCCTGTGCCGGGCAGTGACGCGCAGCTGTTTTTGTTTGACCAATTGCTGACGCATTTTGAACGCGAAGAGAATATCGAAAATCTGCGCGGCAAATTAGAAGACGATTTGTTTCGCGTTCACGCCCTCTTGGAACAAGCCACGCCAAACAGCATTTTCATCCTCAACGAAATTTTCAACTCGACGACACTGCAAGACGAAATTTTTCTAAGCCAAGAAATTTTGCAAAAAATCAGCGCGCTCGACGCGCTGTGCGTGTGCGTGACATTCCTCGACGAGTTGGCGGCGTTGAGCGAAAAAACCGTGAGCATGGTGGCAACCGTGATGCCCGAAAATCCAACCGAGCGCACGTTCAAGGTGGAGCGCAAGCGCGCGGACGGATTGGCGTATGCGTTATCGCTCGCGGAAAAATACCAGTTGACGTTTGATGATTTGCGGGAGCGATTGCCATAGGAACAATTCAACCCGTAGTAACGATTTCAATCGTTCCACGCGCGAGCCGTGCGCGGGACGAATGAATTCGTCACTACGCCATGATAGATGAAAGTTTTTTTGATGCACCGCGCGCGCGATTTTGATTTGAACGCGCCGCTGCCGACCAATGCCCAGGACCTGATTCAAGATTTGGAACTGGACACGCTGTTTCAAGCCATGGCGGGCGAGGACGAATTTTTGCTCGGCGTTGCCCGACAAGCTGTGTTGTCGGGATTCGATAATGACCTTGACACGCTGCGCTATCGCCAGAAAGTTCTCAAGGATTGCTTGAACCACGCGGCGCTTGTGCGCGAAATGTACGAGATTGCTGTGCAAGCCATCGAACGCGAGCGCAAAAATTATTGGGGCATCACGAGCAACTATCCGCCTTCGACTCTGCATCGCGGGCGCGAAGTGATGCAAATGTTTGTCGAGATGCTCAAGAAATTGCGCGCCATCGCCGACGCGCACGCCGCGCAGTTTCAGTCGGACGGCTTTACGACGTTATTTGCGATGCTCCAGCGCGAACTGACGGATGAGTATTTCGCGCGCGTGCAAACGCATTTGCGCGCGTTGAAATTTGACGACGGCGTTCTCATTAGCGCGCAGTTGGGCAACGGAAACAAGGGCGTCAATTATGTTTTGCGGAAACCGCATAACAGCGACCAAAGTTTTTTCGAGCGCGTGTTTGCGTCCAAGCCGCCCGCGTATACGTTTTACATTGCCGACCGCGATGAGAGCGGCGCGCGCGCGCTCGCGGAATTGGAAGGGCAGGGCATCAATCTCGCCGCCAACGCGCTCGCGCAATCGGATGACCATATTCTTGCGTTTTTTAAAATGCTGCGCGTCGAGTTGGGTTTTTATGTGGGCTGCTTGAATTTACACGCGCGGCTTGCCGAAATAGGCGAACCGATTTGTTTTCCGATTGTCAGCGCGGCGCCGGAGCGAAAACATTCGTTTCAAGAACTGTACGATGTGTGTTTGGCGTTGAACATGGAGCAGCATGTTGTCGGGAATGATGTGAATGCGGACGCCAAGAATCTGGTCATCATCACGGGCGCGAATCAAGGCGGCAAGTCCACCTTTTTGCGCAGCATCGGTCTCGCGCAATTGATGATGCAGGGCGGCATGTTTGTTCCCGCCGAAACGTTTTCCGCGAATGTGTGCGACGCGCTGTTCACGCATTACAAACGCGAAGAGGATGCGAGTATGGCGAGCGGCAAATTCGACGAAGAACTCAAGCGCATGAGCGAAATCGTCGAACATCTCGCGCCCAATTGTATGGTGTTGTTTAATGAATCCTTTGCCGCGACGAATGAACGCGAAGGTTCCGAAATCGCGCGGCAAATTGTTTCGGCGCTGCTGGAACGCGGCATCAAGATTTTTTACGTGACGCATCTGTACGAATTCGCGCGCAGTATGTTTGATAAACACTTGTCCGACGCGTTGTTTTTGCGCGCCGAGCGTCACACGGACGGTACCCGCACGTTCAAGTTAATGGAAGGCAAGCCGTTACAAACAAGTTTCGGCAAAGATTTGTACGAGAGAATTTTTGGAGGAGAAAATCCAATAGCGGTGGAGACAAATGGCAGAGAGTGAAACTGTGGTGGCTGCGCCGACGGCGAACGCGGAAACGGGACTGGAGCGCAATGTTGTTGCGCTGGGCTGGGTCGCGTTTTTTGGCGGCATGGCGCAAGACATGATTCAACCGGTGCTGCCGATTTTTTATACGACGGTGCTGGGACTCAATACGGAATTCATCGGCTTGATTGAAGGGTCGTTGATGACGATTGTGAGTCTGGCGAAAATCGGCGCGGGGTATCTTTCGGATGCGTTGGGCGTGCGCAAGCCGATTGTGTTTGTCGGATACGCGTTGTCCGCGCTCGGACGTTTTGGTTTGGGCTTTGCAAACAGCGGCGCCGCCGTGTTCGGACTGCGTTTGTCAGACGGCGTTGGCAAAGGGTTAAAGGACGCGCCGCGAGATGCGCTGGTGGCAGGTTCGGCGGGTTCGCGCAAATTGGGGTTTGCGTTCGGCGTACAGCGCACGCTCGATACGTTGGGTTCGGTGGTAGGACCTTTGATTTTGTTTTTGCTCTTGAATCTGTGGGCAGACCACACCAACAAGTATCACGAAATTTTTTGGCTCGCGGGCGCGATTGCGATGATTCCACTCGTTATCATTGGACTCATCGTGCGCGAACGCCGTATGCCCATCTCCAAACAGCGCATCTCGCTCGCCGTACTCAAAGGTCCGTTCGCGTGGTTTCTCGCTGTCATGTTGTTGTTCACGCTCGGCAATTCGTCCGATGCGTTTTTGATTCTGCGCGCGCAAAATGCGGGCGTCGCCACCGTTTTGATTCCGATTGTGTATGCGCTGTTTAATCTCGTTTCGGCGCTGACGGCAATTCCGGCGGGGAAACTCGCAGACCGCATCGGGCGACGGCGCGTTATCATGTACGGCTGGATTGTGTATGCGCTGACGTATCTCGGTTTTGCGTTCGCGCCGAGCGCGCTGGCGATTTGGGGCTTGTATGCGTTTTATGGATTGTATTACGCGTTGACCGAAGGCGCGGGCAAAGCGTTGGTTGCAGAACTCGTGCCCGATGAACAACGCGGCGGCGCGTATGGTTTGTACAATGCTTCGATTGGGGTGATGGCGCTGCCCGCGAGTCTCATTGCCGGATTTTTGTGGAATCAAATTTCGCCCGCCGCGCCGTTTGCATTCGGCGGCATCATTGCGCTGTTGGCATTGGTCGCGCTGCAATTTGTGCCGAGAGTGAAAACATCAAACGCATAAACGCGCGCAACACAAAACTGAAATGGCAAACGCGATAACGACAGCACTTGGAAAAGTGAATCTCCCGAAACAGACCGCGATTCGGTTTGTGATTTTGCTCGGCGTCGTGAGCTTGTTCGCCGACATGACGTACGAAGGCGCGCGCAGTATTGCGGGACCGTTTCTCGCCGTGTTGGGCGCGAGCGGATTCATCGTCGGCGTCGTCGCGGGTTTTGGTGAATTGATTGGGTACGGTTTGCGATTGGTGTCGGGCTATTTCAGCGACCGCACGCAAAAATACTGGACGATTACGCTCGTCGGTTACGGGCTGAATTTGATTGCGGTGCCGCTGCTCGCGCTCGCGGGGAGTTGGGAACTCGCCGCGCTGTTGATGATTCTTGAACGCACGGGCAAGGCGATTCGAACGCCCGCGCGCGACGCGATGCTTTCGTACGCAACGCATCAAACGGGACGCGGCTGGGGTTTTGGTTTGCACGAAGCGATGGACCAAATCGGCGCGGTGTTGGGTCCGCTCATCGTCGCGGCGGTGTTGGCGCTGCGCGGAACGTATCAAACGGGCTTTGCGATTTTATTGCTCCCCGCGCTGCTTGCAATGAGTGTGTTGGTTGTCGCGCGCGTGTTGTATCCGAATCCGCGCGAATTGGAAATCAGTACGCCGACCCTCAAGAACGAAGGGTTTCCGCGCGCGTATTGGATTTATCTCATCGGCGTTGCGTGCGTTGCGGCGGGCTATGTGGACTTTCCACTCATCGCGTTTCATTTTCAACAAGCGTCCCTCGCGCCCGATGCGTGGATTCCGATTTTGTACGCGGTGGCGATGGGGATGGATGCCATTGCCGCGCTCGTGTTCGGACGTTTGTTTGACCGCATCGGTATCACAACGTTAATAATCGTTTCGCTCATGTCCGCATTATTTGCGCCGTTAGTGTTTCTCGGTGGTTTTGAATTCGCGCTGTTGGGCATGGCGTTGTGGGGAATTGGTTTGGGCGCGCAAGAATCCATTTTGCGCGCGGCAGTCGCGGGGATGGTTGCGCCCGAACGACGCGGCTCGGCGTATGGAATTTTCAACACGGGCTTTGGTGTGGTGTGGTTTTTGGGTAGCGCGTTGATGGGTTATTTGTACGATGTGTCACTGCCCGCGCTCATCGCGTTTTCGATTCTCACACAGCTCGCGGCGATTCCATTTTTTCTCGCGGTGAGACGGAGAGTGACGTAGGAAGAGGCGAACGAAATTGCACGCGCAGTTACTGAATGAAAATCAAAAACGTTCGGTGGCGGTGACCCTGCGTCTGTTTGAAGAACGGCTCGCCGAAGTGGAACGAATGATGACGGTGCAGGAACGCGGCGTCCTGTACGAACGCGTCGCGCATTTCACGCCTCGGCAACAAGAACAAGTGCGCGCGTTGATTGACGAGGCGCGCCAAGTGATTCGCGACATGGCGCGCGAATTTCAATTGGAACGCGAGGTGCAGAATCCGGCGCGCCGCATTTTTGGTTTGTTGAGCATTACGTGGGAAAGTCTCGAAGAACTGCACAGCAAACCCCTGCGCGCGTATGGCGCAGTGGACCCGCGTTTGCCGGAGGTGATTGACCCGTACGCGGAAAAACTCGCGCGCCTGGCGGTCGAATTGCGTCACGCCGCCACACATGACGAGAATGGAAAGAATGAATGACCCGCTTTATTTTTGTGCGACATGGACAAACAGATTGGAATCGCGAGAATCGTTTTCGCGGGCGTTTGGATATTCCGCTGAATGAGGTCGGGCGCGAACAAGCGCGCCGCGTTGGCGCGTATTTGGCGCAAACGCCCCTCACCACAATTTACGCCAGCCCCGTTTCGCGCACCATGCTTACCGCGCAATTCATCGCGCCGCCGCACAATGCGCGCGTCATTCCCCGCGTCGAATTGTACGATTTGGATTACGGCGATTGGCAGGGCAAAACGCCGGACGAAATCGGACCTGCCGCGTATGCGTTGTGGTTGCGTGAACCGGCACGCGTGAAATTTCCCGGCGGCGAAGCGCTCGCCGACGTACGCGCGCGGGTGGTGAAATTGATTGCCGAGCTGTGCGCGCAGCATGAGGATGAAACGGTCGCGTTGGTTTCGCACGATTTGGTTGGAAAAATCCTTGTGTGCGCGCTGCTCGGCGCGGACGACAATTCGATTCACCGCGTACAGCAAGACAATGCCTGTATCAATCGTTTCGATGTGGAAAATGGCGCATACCTGTTGCGCGCAATGAATGAGACTGCCCATCTCTAATGTGCGGCACTTGAGATGTGCAGCGCAGCTTGACCGCTTTAACATGAAGGTCGAATTTTTCGCAGATGTAATTGTCGAAACGCCCAAAGGCGCGGCGAACGCGTACGAATGGGATGCGAAAGCGCAGGTCATTCGTTTGTGCGCGACGCGTCACGATGTAGAAACGCACCCCTTTGAACGCGGGCATCTGGCAAACAGTTTGACCGCGTACGGCGAACCCCTACCTGCGCTTTTGGCGATAACTCTTCCGACGTTCCAGAATTGCGCGGTGAACGCGCGCGTGCTTGGCGCGCTCGAACGCGGTGACAGTGAAACAACCGCGCACGTTATCGTTGCGGTCGCGGCGAGCGATGCGCGTTTGGCGCAAGTGTGCGATTACACGAGTTTGGAGCATGACGCGCGCGGGTATGTGGAAACGGAATTGCGCGCGGGGGCGCGTTGGTTGGATGCGGACGCGGCGTTGGAAATTGTGCGCGCGGCAAGTCGGCGGTGGCGGCTCACGCGCGGGGAAGGGGAAAGCGTCGCCGCAAGCCCCGCGTGGCAACTGCACGAGGACGATGCCCCACTCGCACACGACGAACGAGGCACCTTTCGCCACTCCTCCGCCGAAGCGCGTTTGTTCACGCTGCCGCTGCGTTTTCAAAATTATGTTGCCGAACTGCTCGCGCCCGCTGAACGCATTCTGTTATGGGCGCATCGCCCGCGCGCGGTGCGGACACGCCTGGGCATTTTCGGACGCGAAATTTTGCGGCAAGGTTTGTTGGTGATTACGAATCAACAATTTTTGTGGATGAGTGACCCTGTTACGCCGCCACACATTGTTGCGGGCTATGGCTATATCGCGCGCACCTTTGCGCTCGAACGTTTGACGGATGCGCGGCTAAAGGAAAACAACGCGCTGCAATTCAGCGTCACCTTAAAGAACGGGGACGGCGCGGCAGAAACCTTTGACATTGAATTTCCCGAACACGCGCGCGGGGACTTGCGGCGCGCGGTGAATTTGTTGAATGAATTTGTGCCGCGCGCAGGCGAAACGCGCGTGATGCGCCGTTTGGAATTTGAACCGCTCAAGCGTGAATTGCAAGACCCGACGACGAGCCATGTGGAGGAAACGCGCGCAACCTTAAAGAAATTGCGCGACGCGCTGGCGGAACAGTTGAAGGGCGAAACGATTTACGCACAAGCATTCATTCCCGCGTGGGGCGGCGCGCAATTGTTGACCGTTACAAATTCGTTTCTGCATCACACTGCCGAGACATCCGCGCAAACTCTCACACACAAAATTCCGCTGGACGCGATGGGGAGCGTCGAGATTTGCAATTCGCAGCTCGATTCGTGGTTCCGCGTATGGCTGCCGACGCCAAAAGGTTTGCAGAATTGGGAAATGGCGTTTCCGGTTGTGTTTGCGCGCGAATTTAGCGAGTGTGCTTTGGCGTTGCGCGTGTTGTTGGCGGCGCCCAGATAGTTTATCCACACGGGCGCGCCCTACGTATCGCCATTCGTTCCCTGTCCCGTCACGGCTGTCAATAACGCCTGACGATCCAACAGCCCGAGCGGTTTTCCATTCGAATCTGCGACAATCATCCACTTGCGCCCCGCCGCCAACATTCTTTGGGTTGCCTCGCGCAAAGGCGTGTCCGGCAACACCGTCAACACTTCGGGGGACATCAAATCACGCGCGGTGGCGGAACTGGCGGGGACCGGACCGCGCCGCTGTAACGCCTCTAGAATATTTCGCTGGTGCGCGGGCTGAATGCGGCTCACGACATCGGCATCACTGACCAGCCCGATGGCGTGGGCGTTTTCGTCCACCACAATCAAACGATGCGTGTTCGCCGCGACGAACGCGTTGACGAGTTCAGCCAAGTCGGCGTCCGCGCGCACCGTTGGAATTTCCGATACCATTACATCGCTCGCCACATGTCCCGCATGTGCGGAAATGGGCTTGCGTCCGACTTTGGTTTCCGCGTTCGCGACTTGATGCAAAATATCGAGCCGCGCGATAACGCCCACCAGTTTTCCATTCTCATCCACAACGGGCAAGCGTTTGATACCGCGCGCTGCCATGCGCGACGCGGCGACGACGAGGGATTCTTTGGGATGCGTCGTTACGACCGGCTGACTCATTACCTCGCGTACCGTCAAGCCCGAATCGCCCAAATGTTGCAATTCTTGTTGCAAGAGGGCGCGGTCCAGCCGTGTTGCCACTGAGAGCCGCTGTCCCAATCCCGCGCGCGTCAGAATATCCTCATCGGTCAACATGCCGACGACGACGTTGTCCGCATCCACGACGGGAAGGGCTTTGGTGTTTTGCTGTAACATGCGGTCCCAGGCTTGCGCGAGCGACATCTCTGGCGCAAGTGTAATCACTTTGCGCGTCATCACATCGGCGACGGGACGGTCGGCGGGGAGCGGCGAGAGATAACGATGTGTGTATTTGACCACGCTTACATCGTCCAGCGTAATCAGTCCTTCCGTCACCATCGGCGCGATGAATTCCACTGCCTGCGCGATTTTTTCGCGCGAATCAATGATTTCGATGCGCAAGGGCAAGTCTTCCGAGAGGCGGAGGATGGAAGCGGTGTGAATGCGCGAGTGCGCGCCAAAACCCGCGACGCCGCGCACGACGGTGGCGCCAGCCATGCCGTGCGCCCGCAGCGCATCGAGCAGTGCCGCGTACAATGGTTTGCCGCGCCAGCGGTCCGCTTCGCCGATGTAAATGACCAAACGCTGCGCGTTCGCGCCAATGGAAATTTCTGCCATGTGTGTTCCTAAATCAATCGTCCAATGTAAATCGCGGCGAGCATAACCACCCCGCCAAGAAACGCGCTGCCGAATAGATTCAACAGCCCGGAAACGGTCTGTCCCGCCAAAATGAGGTTGATGCTTTCGTACGTGTAACTGGAAAAGGTGGTGTATGAACCGCAAAAACCAATTGCCACCAACACACGCCAGCGCGGGTCGAGCAAAAAACGCTCAGTGGCAAGCGTGATAAAAATTCCCAGAATCAATGTGCCGGTCAGGTTGATGACGAGTGTGCCAAACGGGAACGACGCGCCGAGCCGCTGAGTGACCCAATCCCCGACCCAGTAGCGCAAATTCGCGCCGAGAAGCGCGCCGACGGAAATAAGCAAAAATCGCTCCAAACCATTCTACTCCTCTTGTGCGGGATGATTCGCTCGCGCGCGATGATTTCTGCGCGCAAGCGAAAGAGCAACCCGTCGCTTGATCGCACTAACAAATAAAAAATGACTTCTACCAAGTAGAAGCCATTAGCCCGAATGAGCAGTTACGGCGAGCTTCATCGCCGAATCACAAACTCGAATTATTCTATGCGTGATGCGCGCCTTGTCAAAAACAAGCTGCGCGGCGCTGTGCTATAATCTTGCCGCATCCTCAAGATAAAATTTTATGCAGCGCAAAATTGTCGGTTTTCATCAAGACCAACGACGCGAATGGGTTGCCGAGTTGGAATGCGGACATGGAATGCACGTGCGGCACAATCCGCCGTATCAGGAACGCGCGTGGGTGCTTTCGCCTGAAGGGCGTGAGGCGTTTCTTGGGGTCGCGGTCGAATGTGCGGCGTGTGAAATTACCGTTCGTCATGCCGAGCCGCGCGATTTTTATTTTGTCACCTCTGTCATCAATGATTGGTGGGATGGGAGGCAAATGCGCGACATGCTGCCGAAATTATTTTTCATCCACTTTCGCGAGACGAGTTTTATCGCAGAGCAAAAGGATGCGCGCGTCGGATTCTTGAACGGTTTCTTTTCGCAGACGTTTCCGGCAGAGGCGTACATTCATTTTGTCGGCGTGCATCCCGAATTTCGCAAGCACGGAGTTGCGCGCATGTTGTACGAAAAATTCTTTGCGGTGGCGCGCGCCAAAGGGAAAACGCGCGTGCGCTGTGTCACTTCGCCCGTCAACAAAACTTCGATTGCATTTCACCAACACATGGGCTTTGAAATGGAACCGGGGGATGATATGGTAGACGGAATCTCCGCGCACAGCAATTATGATGGCAAGGGCGAGAGTCGAGTGTTGTTTGTAAAAGAAATTTAGGAGGTCGCGCATAACGCGAATTGCACGCGTGCAGCGGTGTTATGCGCCGAGTGGTCAGCCGTATGCTTCAATCTACACGCATAGCGTTTATCGGTCCCGGCGCGATGGCAGAGGCGATGATTCGCGGTCTCGTCGTCGGCGAATTGGTGTCCCCCGCTCAAGTGATTGCGGCGGGTCCGCGCAGCGCGCGTTTGGAAGAGCTGCAAAACAAGTACGCCATTCACATTTCAACTGATAATGTTTCTGCCGTGCAAGGCGCGAACGTCGTCGTGTTGGCGGTCAAGCCGCAAATGCTCAACCACGTGATGCAGGCGCTCAAAGGACATCTCGCGCCGGACGCGCTTGTGATTTCGGTCATTGCCGGCGCGCGGATGCAGTTAATGGAGAATGGTCTACAGCACCGCGCGTTGGTGCGCTCGATGCCCAACACCCCCGCACAAATCGGCGAAGGGATGACCGTGTGGACCGCGTCCGCCAGTGTGACGATGGCGCAGCGGGAACAGGCGCAAGCGATTCTCGGCGCGCTCGGCGAAGAAATCTTTGTCGAAGAAGAAGATTACCTTGACATGGCGACGGCGTTGTCGGGCAACGGACCCGCGTATGTTTTCTTGTTTATGGAAGCGATGGTGGACGCGGGCGTGCATTTGGGTTTTCCGCGCTATATCGCCGAAAAATTGGTATTGCAGACCGTCAAAGGTTCCGTAGATTACGCGCAGCAGACTTCGCAGCATCTTTCGCGCTTGCGCAATCAAGTGACATCGCCCGGCGGCACATCGGCGGAAGCGTTGTACTATTTGGAAAAAGCCGGTTTTCGAACGGCACTCTCGCGCGCGATTTGGGCGGGCTACCAACGTTCCTCGCAATTGGGGCGCGGGAAAAAACGGAATGTGCAGGACGAGTGAAAACAAAATGCACAAGGCAGAATGGACAATGCAAAATGCGCACGACGCGAATTGACAAAAGTCTCGCGCTGATTACACTTGCGTTCCATCCATGAATGACCTTTGCCGTTTTGCAATGCAATGCATCTGTACGTGGCGGAATTGCGTGGCAGCGCCGCCCGCAGTTCCGCGCCCTCGAACGGCGAGAGGATTCATGCAAAATAGAATGACACGTTGACACGCGCTTTTTTGCGCGCGCCGCTCTGCTGCATGTTAAAAACTCATCGCCGTGTTGGTGATGAGTTTTTTTTTCGAGTCGCTGCAACAGGAGAAAAAATGTCCGCACAAATTCAAACCGAGTACGATTTATTTCTCGACAGCAAGAATTTATTGTGCCCGATGCCGATTATCAAACTGGCGCAAGCTATCAAAAAAATCAATGTCGGGCAAACGATTTTGACGGAAACCACTGACCCCGGTTCGCAGTACGATATTGCCGCGTGGGCGCGCCAGACGGGCAACGAATTGCTTGCCACAGAAACCCAAGGCAACGTCTTTCGCTTTTTGCTGCGGCGAACCAAGTAGAGGGGGAAACAGGCGGACAGGTAGGTGGATAGACCGTGCCCTTACCTGTTTCCGTGTTTCCCCGTTATCCGGAGAGGACAGCTGATGGATATTGAATTAGAACAACGTGTGAACGAGCTCGTGGCAAAACGGCTCGCCGAAATCGAAATCGAAAAAGCAATGCAAGACGCCCAGCGCGTCAAACGGCTCGCGCTCGTCGCGTCCAAAGGTTCGCTCGACATGGCATATCCGCCATTGATTCTTGCGTCAACCGCCGTGAGTTTGGGCTGGGAAGTGGGCGTGTTTTTTACGTTCTACGGACTTGACATTGTGAACAAATACAAGTTGCCCAAACTCCAAGTCGCGCCGATTGGGAATCCCGCGATGCCGCCGCCGATTTCGGCTGTGCCTTCGCTCCAAGTGCCAAACATCGTTGGCATGTTGCCGGGTATGACACCAATGGCAACCGCGATGATGAAAAGCTGGTTCCATCGCGCCAACATTCCGCCATTGCAAGACTTGATTGAGGTGACGCGCGAGGGGGGGGGGAAATTGTACGCCTGTACGACGACGATGGGCGTGATGGGTGTGAATGCGGAGAATTTAATCGAGGGCGTGGAATGTCGCGGGGCTGCCGCATTTTTGGAATTTGCGGCGAGCGCAGATGTTTCGTTGTTTATTTAAAATTGGGTAGCGGCGGAACCAGGTTCCGCCGCTACCCAATTTCCGTGCCTACCCAATTTCGCTGATGGACAACGCGAGCGCGATTTGTCCGAGATGATACGTAATGATGATGCCGAGTTTCGCGGCGCCGAACGGTTTCACAAAACGATTCCACGCCAACATTCCATCCGAAATTAAAAACAGCGTCGCGCCGAGAATGACAAACGCGCGCCGCGTTTCGTTCCACTCGACTCGAAACAAGGTTGCCCACGCGGAAAAGACCATCAACAACATTGCAACCCCGTACCCAATCACCGGCACAATGAGTGACGAATGATTCGACGCGCGCAAACTTGAAATCACGCGCCATTCGATAAAACCGACGACGAGCGCGCACGGAAGCAACACGACAAAGGCGTTGAACGGCGGCAACGTTGGATTCAAGCCAACGATGTAACAAACATGCGCCAACAAAAACGCGCCCAGTCCAAAAATGAACCCGCGCGTATTTGGAAGCATTAAAAAAATATCACCGAGCAGTGAAAACACAAATCCGAGAATGAACCAACGCGCTTGCCATTCATCATGCGGCATTTGCGTCAACACGAACGCGAGCGCAATGACACCGAGCAGCGTCGCAGGTTTAAAAATATATTCGAGCGTTTTGTTTTGACGCGCGACGGCGAACCAATCGGCAAACGCCAAGAGCCAAGTCGCGGCGAGAGCGATATTCATACGCGCATAGAAAATTTGGGACAGGGCATTCCTGTCCCAAATTTTTTATTTAATTCACCTTACACATGTCATTTCGAACCCCTCCATCCTTCGGGGTAAACTCTGTGAGAAATCTCAGTTTTTTCCACCGAGATTTCTCGCCAGACCGCTCGAAATGACAATTCTGCGTAACATGAGTTATTTAATCCACAGCGGGTCCCAGTCATCAAATCCCGAATGGCTCAAATTGTGGGGATTCGACGGACAATTGTCTTCCACACAGTCGCGCTCAATCGTCGCTTCCAATACCCAAATTTGCCAACGACTGCCATCTTGCGTCGCAAACGCGAGCTGTGTGCTGTCGGGCGAATAGGTCGGATTTTTGGTGTCGCGCTTGCCGCCAAAGTTTGTCAGGCGAATAAAACTCGGATTGGATTGCGGCGGCGCTTTGAAAATGTTTTTCGTACGTCCGTTATCGCGCGTCCACACGAACGCGATAGTGCTTCCGTCCGGTGACCATACCGGGTCGGTCGCCGCAAACACCCCCTTCGGCGTCCATACGCCTTGACTGCGATTTTTGATTGCGTCGAGCGGACCCAAATACAAATCACAGCGCACACTGTTGCAGGCAACTTCGCCGAGCACCAACAACTGGCGGTCGGGCGAATATCCTTCAAGCGGTTTCAATTGTTGATACAACGCGTTCGCTTTCGCGCGGTCAATTTGTTGTTGCTCGCTTCCATCCGGGTTCATCACAAAAAATTGAAAATTATTGGGATATTTGCCGTTGCTGCGTGCGCTTTTGAACAGGATTTTGCCGCGCAGAGTTTCTTGAGAAATTTGTGGCGGCGCGGGCGAAGGTACCGCCGTCGGCGCGGCGGTGGCGGGACGCGTGGGCAATTCAGGAATCGGCGTAACGCTGGGAGAGAGATTTGAAGTCAATGTGGGAGGCGGGTTCGTCGCTGCGCCGATTGCCGTCGCCGGGCTTTGAGGCGGCGGAGGCGGTGTAACCGTATCGCCGACGGCGGGCGCGTTTTGCGTTGGCGCGCTCGCCGTTAACGTAGCGAGGACGCGCTGGGTGACGGCAGTTTCGGTTGCCGCAGCATTCGCGGTGGGCACTGCGCGCGGTGTAGCTGGAGGCGGAACCGTCGGAGCAGGCGTACTCGAGCACGCCGCGCCAAAAATCAATACAACGAATGCCAAAGGCAGCAAAAATTTCATATAACTCCAATCACGTGAGATGCACGCAAGAGTATGCGCGTTCAGAGAAATGTCAATTTGACACGCCCCGCTGTTTTGCCACAAGCCAAGATATAATGCGGATGGAGGTTGATATGACGCGTCCGCGTTTACGAGATTTGGGAATCACCATCGGCAAATTGCCGACTGGCACGTTCAATGCCATTACCGATGTACCCGGAGTGCGCGTGGGGCAAACGACATTGATTTACGATGAACCGCGCATTGCGCGCACGGGCGTAACGATGCTCGTGCCGCGCGACGGCGGCATTTGGGCAGACCACTGCTTTGCGGGTTATCATCGTTTTAACGGGAATGGCGAAATGACCGGCTTGCTGTGGGTTGAGGAATCGGGACTGCTCACAACACCGCTTGGGATTACGAATACGCATCAAGTGGGACTGGTGCGCGATGTGTTGGTCGAGTACGGGCGCGCACAGCCGAACGCGTCTGCGTGGCTGTTGCCCGTCGTCGCGGAAACCTACGACGGCTTTTTGAATGACATTGACGCGTTTCATCTCAAACGCGAGCATGTTTGGAACGCGTTGGAAACGGCGCGCGGCGGCGCAGTGCAAGAAGGCAACGTCGGCGGCGGAACGGGAATGCGCTGTCATGGCTTCAAAGGCGGCATCGGCACTGCCTCGCGCGTGGTTGCTATCTCGAACGAGGCGTACACACTCGGCGTCCTCGTACAGGCGAACTATGGGGTGATGGAATTTTTGCGCGTGGACGGTGTGCCCGTCGGACGCGAATTGGTCAACCGCCGCGCGCGCAAGCAAGCCGCCGAGCAAGGTTCCATTATCATTATCGTCGCGACGGACGCGCCGCTGCTGGCGACGCAATGCAATCGCCTCGCACAGCGCGCCACCGTCGGTTTGGGCAACGTGGGCGGACACGGGCACAACACGAGCGGCGATTTATTTTTTGCGTTCGCCACCGGAAATTCCGTGCCGCGCGGCGCGCAAAATTTGCTCCCGCTGAAAATGGTGCCCAACCAAATGTTGAATGCATTGTTTGACGCGACAATAGAGGCGACGGAAGAAGCGATTCTCAACGCGCTGGTTGCCGCCGAAACGATGCGCGGTTTGCAAGGCACAGTCGAAGCATTCCCGCACGACGAGCTGTTGGAAATTTGGAACGCGTATGGCAGACGTTAAAGAAAAAGAAACCGCAAGGTCAACGCCTTGCGGTTGCTCATAAGTGATGTTACGCATGTCATTTCGAACCCCTCAATCCTTCGGGGTAAACTCTGTGAGAAATCTCGGTTTTCCACTGAGATTTCTCGCGAGAAAGGCTCGAAATGACAGCTACTGCGTAAGGTGAGTTATAACTCTTCGCCAAACCGATTGCTCACGCGTGTAAAAAAGACATAGCCGATGATAAAAATCAAAGAGGCAGTGCCCAGCGTGCGGAGCAAAAACCCCAAGTCGGGCGGACCGGGCGGCGCGCCGTTGGTGGAGCCATAAAAAATATTGCGGTACGCTTCGATGATGCTTGCCATCGGATTGAGGTAATAGACAAGCCGCGAATTTTCGGTAATTTGCGGCGGCGAATAAAAAACCGGCGTGAGAAAAAACCACGCGGTCAAAAACACGCCGATGATGACGCCCGTATCGCGGAAATACACATTCGCCGCCGAAAGCAAAAACGCAATGCCCATGACGAGCGCGAGCTGGCTCAAAAAGATAATCGGAAAGTAGGTGACGAGCAGCACGGGGTCAACGCGGATTTGAAAATACAAAATCAACGCAAAGATGAGCGGGAGCGCCAACAAGAAATTTGCCGCGTTCGCCAACACCGCCGACGCGGGCAGGACGATGCGCGGGAACCAAATTTTTTTCACCAGATTCGCGTTACTCACCACACTGGTAATGCCGTCGCTGATGCCGGAAGTCGTAAAGCCCCACGTCAACCACCCAATCAAAATAAAGAGCGGATAATTTTTTATCGAGCTGAACGCGGTCACTTGAAAAACCAAAGTGAACACCAGCGTCATCATGATGGGATTGCCCCACGCCCACAAAAAGCCGAGCACCGAATTGCGGTACCGCACTTTCAAGTCGCGCGTCGCGAGGTTGCGAATGAGTTCGCGATATTTGTAAAGATAGTTGAGACTGGAAAACATTAAAGAAATTATATGCAGGAAAGGCAAAACGCGGAAACAAGTCAGGCGCGCGGTCCCATGCGCCACACGCGCTCGATGCCTTCCAACAACGCGCCTTCGTCGTGCGGCAAAACGGTGCGCGGGTCAATAACGACGCGTTGATTTTCAATGCGCGCCACAATCGGCGGTTCATTCGCGCGCAGCTGCGCGACCAATGCGTCCGGCGAAGCGACCGCCAAGGAGACCGCGCGCGTGGGCAGTGTTTCACCGGGGAGACTTCCGCCGCCGATGGTGGAAAACGTGTCTATCACTTGCGCCGCGAGTCCGGATTTGTTCCAGCGTTCTGCCCAAGGCGCCGCGCGTTTTCCCAAAGCGTCCGCGTTCGCCGAAATCATTTGCCACACGGGAATTTTTTGTGCCGCTTCATTTTTCAAATAATGCAGCAGCGTCGCTTGCAGTGCCGCGAGGGTGAGTTTGTCCACACGCAGCGCGCGCGCGAGCGGATGCTTTTCCAGTCGCGCAACCAATTCTGCTTTGCCAATGATGATGCCGCACTGCGGTCCGCCGAGCAGTTTATCGCCGCTGAACGCGACCAAATCCGCGCCCGCGCTCAAACTTTCTTGCGGCATCGGTTCGTGCGCCAAACCGAACGCGCTCGTCTCCAACAGCGCGCCACTGCCCAAATCATCCGCGAGCAACAAATTGTGTTTGCGCGCCAGCGCGGACATTTCCGCGAGCGTGACCTCTTCCGTGAAACCGACGACGCGAAAATTGGACGGATGCACGCGCAAGAGCAGCGCCGTTTTTTCACTGACAGCATTTTCAAAATCCGCAACGCGCGTGCGGTTCGTCGTTCCCACTTCGACCATGCGCGCGCCCGATTCGCTCAACACATCCGGGACGCGAAAACCACCGCCGATTTCCACCAACTGCCCGCGCGAAACAATCACCTCGCGCTGCTGGGCAAACGCGCGCAGAATAAACATCACCGCCGCCGCATTGTTGTTCACGACCAACGCGGCTTGTGCGCCCGTCAATTTCTTGAGCAACTCGCGCGCATGAATGTAACGCGAACCGCGTTCGCCTGCGTCGAGGTCATACTCGAGGTTTGAATAACTCGTCGCGGCGTCGTGAATCGCTTGCAGCGCGTCCTGTGAAAGCGGCGCGCGCCCAAGATTCGTATGGAGAATCACGCCGGTTGCATTGATGACGCGCGTAAGCGTGGGGCGAATGGATTGTTCAATGCGTTCGGTGATGGCATCCAGCAGCAGCGCGGGCATGGGCGCGCCGCCTCCCGCGCGAATGTCCGCGCGCGCCGCGTCGAGCGCCGCGCGCACCGCGTCCAAAACGACTCCGCGCCCGACCTTGCGTTCGTACGCGCGCAGGGTATGATTTTGCAGCAATTCTTCCACTGCCGGCAGCGCGCGCATCGCCGCATGCATGCTGCTCTCGGCGTCAGACACAGGACTCATTCCAATTCAATCGCGTCGAACGCGCTGTTATCGGTGGTTTCGATTTGCAGAATTTGAAATTGATGTTCGTCGCGCTGTGCGGACGTGGACGCATCGGCAACGTCGCCGACAAATTCTTCGACCAGACGTTCGGCGGTGAATTCATCGGGCGCTTGAATGCGGACTTTGTACGTCCGCGCGAGAAACACATCAAAAGTTGGCATGGCGGAAAGGTATCACAGGTGGTACGCGCGCGCAACTTGACACTCGCGCCGTTCGCATTTACAGTACGCGCCACTCCGCCTGTTGAGAATTTGTGTGCCTTTGCGTCTCTCTTTTGTTTTGTGTTTCCTCTGCGCCGCGCTTTCGCTTTCCACCTCTATCGCAGCGGCACAATCCCCAAACTATAAAATTTTTACCACGCGGGATGGACTTGCGGGTAATTTCATTACCTCGATTCTGTTGGATGCTCACAGCGGCAATCATTGGATTGGCACAACCGAAGGCGCAACGTTAATCGCGTCAGACCGGTGGACAAGCTATACCCGCGCACATGGACTCGGCGACAGCTGGATTACTGCGCTTGGTGCAACGTCCGACGGACACATTTGGTTTGGCACGCAAAGCGGCGGCGTTTCGGTGTTTAACCCCACGACGAAAATTTTCACCACATACAATCTCGATAATTCCGACATTCCATCGAATTTTATTACAGCGCTTGTTGTTGATACAGAGAACCGCGTCTGGATTGGAACGTTGAATAATGGCGTCGCGCAATTTGACCCGCGCACGCAGCAATGGTCGCAACACGCGCTGCCGAACACGTCGGTCACATTTTTGTTTCTCGCGTTTGATGAAATACGAACGCCATGGACAATTGCGGATGGGCGCGTGTACGCATTGCAGAATGAACAATGGGAATTGCGCGCGCTGCCGAATGATGAACGCGCCGTGCGTCTCGGCGACGACCACAGACAGATGCTCGCGTTTACAAGCGAACGCGCGTATATTTGGGATGGTCAAATGTGGCAGCGTTATGTGCCAATGGCCCAACTGCCACCCTTGGCGGGAATTTTGCAAGAGCCACAAATCACGGCAGCGGGGGAAGGAATGGGGGAGGATGTGTGGTATGGAACGCCGCGCGGATTGTATGTGATTGACCCGCCTTTGTTTTTCAAACCACCCCAGCCGCTGCCCGTCATTCTCGTGCACGGGTGGACCGTGACGGGCGACGACACGTTGGAATCGAGCGAATTTCGTTTTCTAAAAAGTTATGCCGACCGCGATGGAATTCCGATGTATTATGCGCGCGGCGTTTCGCCAAAAAATACTTTGTATCAAAACGCGGCGGTCATTCGTGATGAAATCGCGCGCGTGAAAAAGGAAACGGGCGCGCCCCAAGTGAACGTCATTGCATTTTCGATGGGCGGCATGAACACGCGCGCGTATTTGGAATCGTCCCTGTACGCGAACGATGTACATCGCGCGATGATTCTGGGCACGCCGCAAGCGGGCGTCGAAATTTGGAAACCGATTTTGTTTCAACAGATTTTGCAGAAACCCGATGAACCTTCCGCCATCGAACTCTCACCCGAATACGCGCAAAGGATTGTCAACAACACGCGTTCGCCGAATCCGAATGTCACCTACGATGTGTTGATTGGCGATGCGCGCCAACAATCCGGTTTGGATTTTCTGGGCGACATGCCTGCCAGCGATGCGTTGATTTCTGTACACAGCGCGCTCGCGCTCGATATTCCAAGTGAGCGCAAACACATCAACAGCGATTTGCATGATTGGGCGCCCGAACCCGTGCCGCTTGACCTCACGGGCTATTTGTATCCGCGCGAAACATGGGAACGTTATCTGCGTAACGCGCTGCGGAATAATGACAACTCGCCGCTCGGTTCCGAAATTTCTCAATCATCTTCTCAAGCAGTTGGTCAAGGCGAGGTGATGCAAGGCAATCACACGCCCGTCATGACAAAAAAAATTCGCGCGGGCGAGACAATTACCAACAGCATTTTGATTGATGAAAATAAATCTGCGCGTTTCATCGCGTATTTTCCCGGTGGTCATGTTGACGTATCACTGCGCGCGCCCGATGGAAAATTGTACGAACCGAGCGACCTGCCGCGCGACGACGACGGCGTGTTGACTTTATCAACGGACATTGCAAGTTTCAGCGGTTATGTCGTAAAAAATGCGCGTGTAGGTGAATGGCAAATGATTTTGAAACGTACCGATGCGGGACGCAATACGATTGACGTTTCCACATATGCCGAACTCGATTCACCGCGCCGTCTGGAGCTGTCTTTGCAGTTTGGCACGGTCGCGCCGGGCAAACCAAATTTGGTCAGTGCTTTTGTCATGGACCGTTCGCCTGACGAACCGTCGCTGCCGACGCGCCTCTACGCTTTCGTCGCGCAGCCATCAGAGAGTCCGGGCAAACCATTCACTCTTACCGAGCTTGAATTGTTTGATGATGGACAACATCAAGACGGCGCGGCGAACGACGGATATTTTGCAAATCAATACGAACCCGCGCGCGGGGGCTGGCATTTGTTGTTTGTCCAGGCGCGCGGCGCGAACTATGCGCGCGAACGCGAAACATTATTCGTCGTTGACCCCAATGATGCCCGCATTCAAGACGTTACGGTTCAACAGCGACGCGAAAATCTGACCGTTCACGCGAACGTCACGGTAAAACGCGCGGGCGACTATGAAGTCAGCGCGAGTTTGCGCCGCGCGGATACAAATGAAATCGTTGCGCGACAACTGAGCGTATTCAACCTGCCATCGGGAACCAGCCCGACGGTTCTTGACTTGGATGGGCGGCAGTTGGCGCGTGGAAAATATTTTATAGACTTGAGCTTGCTCGACAGCAGTGCCGCTGCATTCGAATTGGACCGCACAACTGCTTTGTACGTGTTGGATGCGCAATGAAAAATATGCGATTGTCTTTTTTTCGTCGTCCCGTTTTTTGGCTCGCGCTCGGCGTTCTCGCGCTGCTTGCAGGCGGCGCGTATTTTTATTTCAACCCAACGGTCGTGCGCGCGCCCGCGACCGTCGTCGTCACGCGCGGAGATTTGAAAGCGACCGTGAACGCAAACGCGCGCGTGCGCGCGCAAAAAAGTGTGCGGCTCGCGTTTCCGTTTTCGGGTTTGGTGAAAAGCGTGAATGTGCAAGAAGGCGACGCGGTGGAGGCGGACGCGGTGCTCGTGGAACTCGACGCGCCCGACATTACGCGGCGGCTACAGCAGGCGAACATGACGCTCGACGCGCGACGACAAGCGTTACAAGATGCGCAGCAGCCGCCGCAAGCGCAGGAATTGGAAATCGCGCAGCAGAGTTTGAAAAAAGCCGCGTTCGCGCTTGCCGCCGCGCAGGACCAGTATAAACAAGACGCGACGGACCAACACAAACTCGCGCAAGACCTCGCGCAAAGCGATTACGACATTGCGCGCGCGAACTTTGAACGCACCACGCGCGGACCGACGCAAGCGCAGCTGGACGATTTGAAACGCGCCGTCGAGAACGCCACGCTGGATGTGCAAGCGGCGGAAATGGCGTTGGCGCAGACGAAACTGCGCGCGCCGTTCGCGGGCGTCATCACCGAAGTCAATACCGAACCGGGCGAATTGTTCGGCGCGTATAACCCCGTCGTCGGGCTCGCGGATTTGAGCCAATTGGAATTGCTGGCGGACATTGACGAAATTGATGTGGCGCAAGTGCAAACGGGACAAACTGCCGAACTGCGCTTTGACGCGTTCCCCGGCGCATCCGCCACCGGAAAACTGACGCGCCTCTTTCCGTCTGCCGCCACCGACCGCGGCGCAACCGTGTATCGCGCGGTGATTTCGCTCGAAGCGACAAATTTGAAATTGCGTCCGGGCATGGGCGCGACGGCGACGATTGCGACGATTGAAAAGAAAAATGTTTTGCGGGTGCCGACGCGCGCCATCAAAAGCGCGGGGACACAAAAAATTGTCGTCGTGCAGGATGGCAGCGCCACGCGTAATGTTGTGGTGGAGACGGGCTTGGCGGATGGAAGCAATACGGAAATTATCAGTGGCGTGAGTGAGGGAACGGTCGTGGTGGTGGAATAATTTACGTGAGCGTGATTTCGGCAAAGACCGGCAAATGGTCCGAACCTTCGACATCGAGCGTCCACACGCGTGAATGAAAATTGTGCGAACCGCCGACAAAAATTTCATCCAATTTTTGTTTCAAGCGCAGCGCGCGGACTTGCTGCGTCCACGGAATCTCAGCCGTGATTTCGTGCAGACCGATTTCGGCGGCGTCGCGCTTGAGTTGCGCCCAACTTGGTCTGCCGCCAATGCGAAAGGTGTTGAAATCGCCCGCTAAAATCAAAAGGTCCACGTTCGGGCGCGCGCGCAGGTCTTCGAGAATCGCGCGGAACTGTTGGCGTTTAAAGCGATAGCCCAATACGTCGAGATGCGCCGTGCAAACGCGCAAGGAGAGCGTTTTGGTGAACATGCCATTGCCAATCAAATTCACGCGCGCCTGTCCGCGCAAGCGATTCAACACGACCCGTTCCGCGCGCGGCACGACGACTTGATGATGATTCGGCAGACGATGCTGTTCCACCGCGTCAAACCGGACGCGTGCAGTATTCCAAATCAACGCGTTTGCCTGAGGACGCGTTTTGAGATGATGATACACGTGATGGTACGACGAATAGTGTTCGCCCAATACGCGCGCAATCGCGGACGCGTCGTCATGCGCGCCTTGCGCCGACGCTTCTTGTAACGCCATCACATCCACATTTTGAAAATCGCGATGATGCGCTACATGGTCGAGCACGCGCGCGCGTTTCATGCCGACTTGAATATTCCACGAGCAAAAGCGTAACGTGTATGACATACGAGAGTATTTAGATTACATCACTTGTCATCTCGATTCAAATTGATACAATGCGTTTCCAATCTATGCTTTTCCGTCTGTGCTTGTTCCTTGCCGCCGCGTGCGCGTTGGGCGCGTGCAGCGCGCAGCCCACACCCACATTGATTCCCGGCGCAACGCGCGTTCCCACCCCGCGTGCCGCGTTTCAACTCCCCTTTAGCAGTCCTGCGACGGCGACGCCAACCTCCGAGCCGGAGGACACTCCCGCGCCTTCGCCAACGCCCGGTCCCGTATTCACCGAATACATTGTGCGTTACGGCGACACGCTGGGCGGCATCAGCGCAAAATTTAATCTCACGTTGGAAGAATTGATGCGCGTGAATGGCTTGACCAATCCGCACACACTGCAAATCGGGCAAGTGCTAAGAATTCCAACGTTCATTGAGCTGGAAGGTCCTGCGGAAAAATTACTCCCCGACAGCGAATTGGTGTACGGACCCGCGTACAAAAATTTCAGCATCAAAGAATTCCTAAAAAAATATCCGGACAGCTATCTCGCTTCGTACGTGGAAACGGTTGACCGCGAACAGCGCACGGGCGCAGAAATTTTGCAACTCGTCGCGGAACGTTTCAGCGTGGGTCCGCGCGCACTGCTGGCGTTGTTGGAATTGCAGAGTCATTGGGTCACATCGTCCGCGTTGAACGGAAATCAAATCGCGTTTCCGTTCGGTTTGATAGACGGCGGACGCCAAAACTTGTACCGGCAAGCAGCGTGGGCGGCGAATCAGCTGAACGCGGGGTATTACGGGAAAATTTCGGGGCGACTCGGCGTCTTGGATTTCACGGACCGCCAGCGCGCGCGATTAGCGTGGAATGTAAATCCGGGCACGGCGGCGATTCAGAATGTCTTGTCCAAAACCGCGTCGTGGGACGAGTGGCATGCGCTGGTTGCGCGCGACGGTTTTTTGGCAACGTACGAAAAATTGTTTGGCGACCCCGCGCAGTACGAAGTGAAACGTTTATTACCCAAAGATTTGCAGCAGCCGAAATTGCGCTTGCCGTTGGAAGATGGCAAGGTGTGGTACTTTACAGGCGGACCGCACGCGGGGTGGGTGGACGGCAGTCCATGGGCGGCAGTAGATTTTGCGCCTGCCGACCAAGCGGGTTCGTGTTGGTTTTCACAGTATTGGAACGTGGCAGCGGCGCCGGGCGTGATTACCGCTTCGGAGAATGGACGCGTCGTGGAAGATTTGGACGGCGATGGGTTTCAGGGAACGGGTTGGGCGCTGTTGTACATGCACAATGCGACAGAGGAACGGATTCAAGTGGGAACCCAAGTCAAGACCAACGACCACATCGGGCATCCCTCGTGTGAAGGCGGCGCGGCGGAAACGAGTCATTTGCATTTCGCGCGGTTGTATAACGGACAATGGATTGCCGCGAGCGACGAAAAAATTCCGCTCGTGCTTTCGGGTTGGACCTTTAGCGGCGATTCACAAGAATACAACGGCGCCATGACGCGCGGCGATGTCACGCGCACGGCAGAAAATCAACGCCTCGAAGGTGTGAACGACATCCTCCCCGACGCGGGCAAGTAATTCGACACGCCAGCCCGTCCAATCCACCCCAAACCAATTCCGCAAAACGAATTCGTATGAGCTCATTAAAGCGCGTTTCTTTTTGGCTGACCACCGCGCTTGTCATTGTCGCTTCGCTGCGCGTCACCATTCCGCTCGTGCTGCCCGATGCGGCGGCGTTCCTCTTGGCGATGGTTTGTGTTTGGTTTCTCCCCGGCTATTTTGTAGAAGGAATCGTTTTTCCCGCGTCGCGCGAACTCTCGCTCACGCGGCTGCCCCTTTGGTTTGTCTTTGGGTTATTTGTATGGACTCTGCCTGCGACGGCACTGCAATTCGTGGGCGGCACGTGGTTTCACTTTCACCTCATTTATCTCGCGCTGTTGTGCCTCTTGTGGCTGGCGAGCGCATGGCGGCGCGGGAAAAATTACCCCCCCCCCACCATCGCATCACAACAGCGCGAATGGTTTTTTGAAGCAAGCTTGCTCGTATTGTGCGCGCTGCTCGCGCTGTACGTGGCGCGCGGTCCGCGTGATGCGGACGATTGGCTTTATCTTCAAATCGCGCAGCAAATTTTGGGCAGCGAGCCGTTTCAACTTTTGCAAGCGTCGGAAGCGCGTTATACGCTGCGCTATGCGTTTCACGTCTGGTTGTTTACGCAAGCGTACATGGCAGAAGCATTCGGCATTGACCTCGTCGTTCTCGTCCGCGAAATTCTACCCGCGCTGGTGGCGCCGCTCGCGCTGCTTGCATTTTACGCGTGGGCGCGTGAATTTTTCCGGCGCGCGGGCGCGGCATTTTTGGCGGTGATTTTTTTTCTGCTGATTGCCTTTACCAACATCACCGGCAGCGGTTGGGGCAGTGGGTTGATTGCGCGCGCGGCGCAAGACAAATTTTTGGTGTGGCTGCTTGTCGTACCGCTCGCGCTGAAATTTGCTTGGCAGTTTCTCAATTCGGGACGCCGCGCGTTTTTGGTCGCCTACGCGCTCGCGCTCATCACGGGAATGTGGATTCATCCCGTCGCGGTGTTTTTGATTCCACTTGCGCTCGCGGGGTTCGCGTTGTTTAATTTGATTTCGCCGGTGCGTTTTTCGCGCGCGCGTTGGCTCGCGTTGACGCTTGCGAGTGCGCCTGCGTTCGGCGCGCCCGTTGTCATTCGCCTCACCACACTGCCGGAAGTTTTTATCACGTCCAGTCCGTTAGTCGAAGCATACATTCGTTTGAGCGAAGACCGTTTGTGGATTTTTGGCAATTGGTACGTCATCAATCCCGCGCTGTTGGCGCAGTCTTTCATTGTGTTCAGTTTGCTGCTGTTGATTTTGTTTGCCAAACGTTTGTGGCGCGAGCCGCGCCTGCAATTCTTGTGGGGCAGTGCGCTGGTGCCCCTCGCGCTGTTGAGCAATCCCTTTACCGCGCGCGTTTTGGGCGAACTGTTTACGCCGTGGCAGTTGTGGCGCATGACGTGGAATGTGCCGAGCGCGTTCCTTCTCGCGCAAGCGGCGGTAGATTTTTTTGACGCGCAGCGCGCGGGAATTCGACGTATGCGCCCGGCGGTCGCGGTGTATCTGGTACTAGCGGCGGCGCTTGCCGTCGGCGTCTATGAAGTGAATCCGACGCGTTGGTACAGTAATCTCACCAAGGACCACAGTTTGGACGCGGCGACAGTGGACATGTTGGAACGCTTACGCAGCACCTTGCCCGAACGCGCGAATGTGCTTTTGCCGCGCGGGCTCACGCGTTACGCGTCGGCGTACACCTATCGCGCGGTGGTCATGTCGAACGACGCGCAAAAGCCCGAAGATGCGCGCGGACAGCAAATTGACCGCTTTTACGAGCCGAACGCCGACCCGAAATTTTTGCAGGCGTTTTTGGATTTTTGGCAGATAGAATTTGCGGTGGTGGAAAACGATTCGCCGCAGGCGCGTTTCTTGAAAACGAATCCGCGCGCGACGTTTTTGTACCAGAACACGGCATTGAGTCTTTATCGTGTCGAATTGCGTTGAGCTGTGCGAACGAAATGTTGAATTCAATTTGACACGCCTTTTGATTGCGTTATACTGAAAAAACGGCGGCGACGTGGCCAAGTGGCTAAGGCAAGGCTCTGCAAAAGCCTGATCGTGGGTTCAATTCCCACCGTCGCCTTGGCGATGCAAAAACCTGCGAATGAACTCGCAGGTTTTTTGTTGCGTGGCATCGGATTTGTCCGCGCACCGTATGTACAATGCGAGTGCTTGCGGGCGTTAAGGTTCTTTTCATGTTAGACTGGCATCGTATTCGCCAAAGCGCACGAACATCACTATAATCGCTCGCGTAAATTTTTCTTTGAGGAAAACAATGGCTGCAAATGTAACCACTCCAACGGCTCCTCCCGCCGATTATCGCGTGCGCATTCAAGTCGAACCGATTCGCGCGTTGGCGAATCAAGTCATCACCAATGTCGAACGCGTCATCATTGGCAAACATCGCGAGGTGGAACTCGCGCTCATCGCGCTGTTGTGTCAGGGACACGTCTTGATTGAAGATGTCCCCGGCACCGGCAAAACGATGCTCGCGCGCGCGTTTGCCAAATCGCTCGGCTGTTCGTTTCGCCGCATTCAATTCACTCCCGACATGCTGCCGACGGATGTGACAGGCACGAGCATTTTCAATCAACAAACGCGCGAGTTTGAATTTCGCCCCGGTCCGATTATTGCCCAAGTGGTGCTCACCGACGAAATCAATCGCGCCACGCCCAAAACGCAGAGCGCGCTGCTTGAAGCGATGGAAGAACGCCAAATAACGGTGGATGGCATTACGTATGCGATGCCCATGCCATTTCTGGTGCTTGCGACGCAGAACCCCATCGAATACGAAGGAACGTTTCCGCTGCCCGAAGCGCAGTTGGACCGCTTTATGATGCGGATTCATCTCGGCTATCCGAACGCGGCGGAAGAGGTGCAAATGTTGGAATCGCAGCAGCGCGTGCATCCGATTGAGGGCATTCGGCAGGTGGTGAGCGCGCAGGAATTAATCAACGCGCAGCAAGCGGTTAAAGAAGTGTACGTAGACCGTTTAATCAAGGAATACATTGTCGCGTTGGTGGAAACGACGCGGCGGCATCCTGATGTGTATTTGGGCGCGTCGCCGCGCGGTTCGTTAGCGCTTGTGAAAACGGCGCAAGCCAAAGCGGCAATTCGCGGACGCGATTTTGTGGCACCGGATGATGTCAAAGAACTCGCGGATGGAACGCTGGCGCATCGCCTGATTCTCTCACCTGCCGCGCGTTTGAAAAAAGTGGATGCGCGCGGGATTGTGAACGAAATTGTAAATTCGATTCCGGTGCCGGGCGCGCGAGTGCGTTGAATGGGTGACAAGGTGACAAGGTGACGCGTCATCCTGTCACCTTGTCACGCATTTCCTCTTTATGGACTTGGTGAAATCTCTTGTCACGCGCGCGCGCGCCCTCTATGCCCGCTCCGGTTTCATCCTCAATTTGCGGCGCGTCTGGCTGCTCATTATCATCTGGGCAATCCTCGCCAATCTCGCCGTCGCCACCGAACGCGATATTTTTTATCGGCTCGCGTATTTGATTATCCTCATCGTCGCCGCCGCGTTTTTGTGGGCGCTGTATAGCGTGCAATCGTTTGTGCTAACGCGCGAAATGATGACCGCTCGCGCGCAGGTGGGCAATCTTGCCGAAGAAAAATTTTCCGCGACGAGTACGGGACGCATCCCCAAATTGTGGATTGAATTGGCGGACGGCGGCAACATGCCGGGGCATTTGGTCGGACGCGTGTTGTCCGGCATGGCGCCGCGCACAAAATACAATTGGACTATGCGCACGCTCTGTCGGATGCGCGGACGGTTTCGTTTGGGACCGCTGACCGCATCGAGCGGCGACCCGTTTGGACTTTTTATTTTTCATCGTACGCTGCCCGATACCGAAAAAGTGTTGGTCGTTTATCCGATGACGGTGGACTTGCCGCTGTTCGCACCGAGCGTTGGCAGCTTGCGCGGCGGCGATACCCATTTTCAGCGCACCCATCATGTGACCACCAATGTCGCGGGCACGCGCGAGTACGAGCCCGGTGATTCGTTCAATCGCATTCATTGGAAATCGAGCGCGCGCCAAGACCGCTTGATTGTCAAAGAGTTTGAACTGGACCCGACGGCAGACATTTGGATGTTGTTGGACATGGAGCGCGGGATTCATACGGGCACGTGGTGGGAAGCGTCATGGTACGAGCGCGACCTCGACGCGCTGTGGGGGCAAGACAAAGTGACGAAACTCGCACCCAATACGGAAGAATACGCGGTGACGTGCGCGGCGAGCATTGCCAAATATTTTCTCGACCACCAACGCGCGGTGGGACTTGCTGCATCGGACCACGAACACGCCTACGCGCAACCCGACCGCGGCGAACGACAATTGACGCGGCTGCTGGAAATTCTCGCCGTCGTCGAATCGAGCGGGAACGAATCGTTCGCTTCGTTGATTGCGCGCGAGACCGCGCGGCTCAATCGCAACATCACCATTGTTCTCGTCACCCCTTCGCCCGAATTGGAATGGATTCACTATGCGCTCGATTTGCGGCGGCGCGGGTTTCACCTCATTGCGATTGTGGTGGATGCGAGTTCATTCGGGATGGGCGTAGATTTTGCGCCCGTCATCGGAGAGCTGGCGGCGAGCGGAATTGTGACGTATGTTGTGCGGCAGGGTGATGATTTGCGCGCGGTGTTGGGGGGAGAAAAAAGCGCGGTACGCTAGCGAAAATTTGGTGCTATACTTTTGGCGCAGGAGGCATGATGTTGAAACGCGCAGCGACTTGGTTGTGCCCAACCCGGTGGTACTTGTTGAAGTTCTCTCGCGTTCAACGCGTGCGTATGACCGTGGCGATAAATTCAAATTTTACAAACAAATTTCTTCGCTCCAAGAATACGTGTTGGTTGATTCCGAACGCGCGCACGTCAAAGTCTTGAGTCGCGCGGGCAAGCGTTGGAATATCGAAATTTATGAGGATGCAAACGCAAGGATTGTTTTGAAATCCATCCGTTGCAAAATTCCGATTCATCAGGTGTATGAAAAAGTGAGCAGGTTCAGAGGAAAATAAAAAGCGCGTTTTCTGCCAAACAATCGGCGGGGGGCGTCTCGTCGAGACGCCCTCCGCTTTTTTCTTTTTCGGATATACTCGTGTCACCATGCTGCGCGTTTTTCTATTCGGACCGCTGCGGCTGGAATGGAACGGTCAGCCGTATAAACTCGCGGGTTTACCAAAAATTGCCTCACTGCTCGCATATCTCCTCTTGCACCGCGCGCATCTGCTTGAACGCGAACAGGTCGCCTTTACGCTTTGGGCAGATGAAACCGAGGCGAACGCGCGCGCAAATCTCCGCCGACATCTTCACGCCTTGAAACGCGCGCTGCCCCCCCAAGGCGCGTGGATTCTCTCGGACGCGGAAACGGTGCAGTGGAATCTTGAAGCGCCGTTTTGGCTCGATGTGGCGGAATTTGAGAGACAGACAACAGACGACAGACAACAGACGACAGAGAATGTCGTCCGCCGTCTGTCGTCTGCGGTCAATTTGTATCGCGGCGACCTCTGCGAAAATTTGTATGACGATTGGCTCGTCCCCGAACGCGAACGCCTGCGCGAAAAATATATTGCCGCGCTCGAACGTTTAATTGAAAATTTTGAACGCGCCCAGGATGTGCGCGCCGCGCTCGAGTACGCACAACAATTATTGCGCGCGGACGCGCTGCGCGAAGAAACATATCGCGTCTGGATGCGCTTGCTCGCGCAGAATGGCGACCGCGCAGGCGTGGTGCGCGCCTACAATTTGTGTATTACGACGCTCGAACGCGAGTTGGACGTGGAGCCATCGGTGGAAACGAAACAGCTGTACGAAAAGCTTGTCCTGCAAGAAAATGTTTCCACCCAAACGAGCACGCGCGCGCGGCACAATTTGCCACAGCCGCTTACATCCATCATTGGACGCGCAGCAGAACTTGAAGAAATTCGCGCGCGGTTGCAGAACGCGCGTCTGGTGACATTGACGGGCACCGGCGGCGTCGGCAAAACGCGTTTGGCGCTCCAAGCCGCTCACGCGCGGCTCGCGGAATTTTCCTCTCTCGCACGCTTTTTTGATTTGACCGCCGTGAGCCAAGCGGAACAACTCGAATCGTATGTGATGCACACATTGGAAATTGTCGAGACAACGAATCGCGCGCGGCGCACGGTGTTGTTGGAAACGCTGCGCGAACGCGAAATGCTGTTGGTGCTGGACAACTGCGAACACATCATTGATGCGGCGGCAAACCTCGCCCACGAAATTTTGTCGCACACAACGCGCATCAAAATTTTGGCGACCTCGCGCGAACCCCTGCATGTGCTCGGCGAAAACGTACTGACCATTGCGCCCCTGTCCCTTCCGTCTGCAAATGAAAATGCTTTGTCCGCACCAAGCGCACAGTTGCTGCTTGCGCGCGCCCACGCCGCGCACTCGACGTTTCAGGTGAATGCCGAAAACGCGGACGCGCTGGCGCGCATTTGTCGCGCGGTGGAAGGCATTCCGCTCGCGTTGGAACTGGCGGCGGCGCGCTTGAACGCGCTCAGTCCCAAACAGCTCGCCGCGCGTTTGGAAACCCAAATTCAAATTCTCGAAACCAGCCGCCGCGTCGCGCCCGAACGACACCAAACGCTGCAAGCAACCTTCGATTGGAGTTTTGAAGCACTCGCGCCGCCACAGCAATTGTTACTCGCGCGGCTCGCGATTTTTCAAGCGGGCTTTACGCTTGATGCGGTAGAACAGGTCTGCGGTTTTGCGCCATTGGAAAAAGATGCTGTGCTGCCGCTGCTTTCGGACTTGATTGACAAATCGCTCGTCATCGTCGAAGCGGTCAATGGCGTCATGCATTACCGCATGTTGATTGTGACGCGCGAGTTTGCGCGCGTCCAATTGCGCGAGGGACTCGATGCGACACGTCAACATTTTGTGGAATACTATGTCGCGGCAGTGCAGGCACACGCGTCCGAATTTTACACTGCGCGCCAAATCGAAGCATATGCGTGGGTGCATCACGAATACGGCAACATCCGCGCCGCGCTCGAACTGGCGTGGACCGCACACGAATCCCGCGCGCTCGCGCGATTGTGCAGCGCGCTGTGGCAGTATTGGTGGACGCGCGGGCAATTGACGGAAGGACGCATGTGGCTTGAACGCGCGTTGGCGCAGAGTGAAAGGTTGCTGCCGCACTTGCGCGCGGAATTGTTGAATGGCGCGGGGCGGCTCGCCGTGCTGCAAGAAGATTTGAATGCTGCGCGTCCGCTGCTTCAAGAGCATTTGGTGGTGCGCCGCGCGCTGGACGACGCACACGGCATTGGCGAAGCATTAAACTCGTTGGGCGCATTGTATTATCGTGACGAAAACTTTTCCGCGTCCTACGCGGCGTACCAAGAGAGTTTGGAGATTTTTCGCGCGCTGCATCACACGGGACTTGTCGCACGCGCATTGGCGAATCTCGGCGAGTTGGATGTGTTACAAGGCGAGTTGGAACGCGGCTTGCAGCGGCTCGAAGAGAGTCACATCCTTTTCAAGGAAATCGGTGCGCTGCGCGGCGAGTCCATCGTCCTCATCAATCTCGGCACGGCGGCGCTGCGCGCAAACGATGTGCCGCGCGCGCGTGCGGCATTCCGCGACAGTCTGGAATTGAAACGCGCGATACAAGACCAGGACGGCATCGCGTGGACGCTCGAAGGATTGGCGCTCGTTGCCGCGCGCGAAAACGATTTGTCCCGCGCGCTCCAATTGCTCGGCGCGGCAGCGCAGCAACGCGCCCGGGTGGGCACGGCAACGCCGCCATCCTTCATGCCCCTCTTGCATCAAGTTCCTCAAACGGCCCTCGTCCAAATGACCGCGCAAGAAATTGACGCACAGATTGAATTGGGACGCGCGTTACCTCTCGCCCAAGCCATCTCTCTCGCGCTTGACGCGTAGCGCAAATTTTAAATTTGCGTACACGGACGCGCTGCGGACGCTTTTCGGACGCCTCCTTTGCTATCCTAAAGCAAAGGAGGATATTTTTTCCATGATGAAAAATACATTTCGCGCACGCGCGCTGGCGTTGGGAATTTTCTGCGCCGCACTTTTTGTGCTGTTGGCGCCGACGCGCGTGAACGCAGATTCTTCACCGCTCGCGCAGAGTGCCGCGCTCTCGGCGGGCAACACCGTCGCTTCGATTGACGCGGGCGGTCAGCACACCTGCGCGGTGCGTCAAGATGGACGCATGAAATGTTGGGGCGACAACAGCGCGGGGCAAGCGTTCAACATCGGCGGCGAATTTCGCGCGGTCACGACAGGCAATCAATTCTCGTGCGCAATCAAGGCGGACAGCACGTTGGTTTGTTGGGGCAGCAATACCCAGGGACAAACGAACGCGCCTGCGGGCGCGTTTCGCCAAATCAGCGCGGGTCTGTTTCACGCGTGCGGTGTGCGAATTGACGCAACGGTCGCGTGTTGGGGTTCCAACTCGAACGGCAAGACGAATGTGCCGCAGGGTTTGCTCGCAACCATGGTGAGCGCGGGGAATCAACATACGTGCGCAGCGGCGTTGGACGGACATGCTGTGTGCTGGGGCAGTAATTTGGATGGACAAACGGATTTGAACGGCGCGCCGGTCATTGCCGTCAGCGCGGGCGCAGAACATACCTGCGGTTTGGATTACAGTGGGTTCGCGCTCTGCTTTGGCGAAAATAATGACGGACAAGCAACTCCAACCAACGAACACCTTGTACAAATCTCGGCGGGGCTGGCGCATACGTGCGGTTTGAAAACGAATGGGCAGATTCGCTGTTGGGGCAGCAATGCCCAGGGACAGGTGGGGCAGGGAATTTTCGGCGGACCGTTTACGGCGGTTGCCGCCGGAGATTACCACACGTGCGCGGTGCGAAATACGGGACAGGTAAATTGTTGGGGCGCGAACAACAACAATCAGTCCACGCCGCCGAACGGACAATACAATCGCCGCCAAATCAGCGCGCATTGGAATTACACCTGCCAAGTGCGTCCGGACGGCAGCTTGAAATGCTGGGGCTATGATGAATTTGGCGTGTTGAATACGCCGGGCGGCACCTTTACCCATTTGAGCGCGGGCGGAGATTTCGGATGCGGTGTCGTGAGCAATGGCTTGGCAGCGTGCTGGGGTAGTACCAATACGTTTGGACAATTGAATGAGCCGCCGGGCGAATTTGTCCAAGTGGCAGCCGGGACAAATCACGCGTGTGGCTTGACGATTTCAAGCACGATTGAATGTTGGGGCAACGACGCGAATGCAAGGACCGACGGTGCAGAGGGTCAATTCCGCCAAGTCGTTTCGGGAGAATATCATTCGTGCGCGTTAGTGATTTCGAGTAATTTTGTTTATTGTTGGGGTCTGAACAATGCCGGGCAAGCGTATGACCGTGGCGACTTGTTTCTGCAAATCGCCGCCGGTGAACAGGACAGCTGCGGGGTGATGGCGAATGCGACATTGAGCTGCTGGGGAGCCGGGTTTGGAGCATATGCAATTCCCGCGGGCGAGTTTATTGCGGTGAGTGTGGGACCGGGGCACGCCTGCGCGATTTCAAGCGATGGCGCGCTCGTGTGTTGGGGCAAATCTGCATACGGCTTGGATAGTCCGCCTGCGGGGACGTTTCTTCAGGTCAGTCTTGGGATTGACCACGCGTGCGCAGTGCGAACGAATGGCGAACTGGTGTGTTGGGGCGACAACAGCAAAGGACAATGGGAACTGCCGTTGTTCGGACCCAAGAAAATTCCGCAAGGCGGAGTTGGTTTGCCGTATGCGAAAGATTTGAAAATTAAACAAGGCGAAGCGCCGTTTCGTTTTCGCAAAATCGGCAAACTGCCGAAAGGGTTGAAACTGAGCAAACGCGGCGCATTGTACGGAACGCCAACGGAACGCGGAACTTTTAATTTTGGTGTGCGGTTGATGGATGCGCGGGGTATGGCGCAAACGCGCGCGTATAAATTGGTGATTCGGTAACGCACACCAAAGAGTTCAAATAACCAAAGCGGATGCTGACTGCAACTGATGCAAGCATCCGCTTTTTTATTTTTTGTGTAATCGAGTTGAACAAATATGATGATATAATTTTTGGCATGAAACTGTACAACACCCAATCGCGCGCGTTGGAAAATTTCGAACCGCAAGCTCAAACGGTCCGGCTGTACGTGTGCGGCGTCACACCATACGATACGACCCACCTCGGACATGCGGCGACGTACTGCGCGTTCGACGTGCTGATTCGCTTTTTAGAATACAAGGGCGCGCAGGTGCGTTATTGTCAAAACGTCACCGATATTGACGACGACACGATTCGCGAAGCCGCCAAGCGCGGCACGACATGGAAAGAGCTGGGAAATTTTTGGACCGCGCATTTTATGCGCGACATGATTGCTTTGAACGTGCGTCCCCCGGACTATTATCCGCGCGCGACCGACACGATAGCGGAAATTATTGAATTTGATAAAACGTTGATTGAAAAAGGGTTTGCGTATGAATCGGGCGGCAGTGTGTATTTTCATGTGGACGCGTACAAAAATTTTGGACAGCTCTCGCACATTCCGCGCGCGGACATGCTCGCGGTCGCAAACGAGCGCGGCAATTTTCCGGACGACCCCAAAAAACGCGACCCGCTCGATTTTGTATTGTGGCAAGCGCAAGCGCAAGGGGAACCTGCGTGGGCTTCGCCTTGGGGACCGGGGCGCCCCGGCTGGCATATCGAGTGTTCGGCGATGAATTACAAAACGTTCGGACCGACGATTGATATTCACGGCGGCGGCGCGGATTTGGTCTTTCCGCACCACGAATGCGAAATCGCGCAGACGGTGAATTTTACCGGCGAGGACTATTTTGCGCGGATTTGGATGCACACGGCGATGGTGGGATACGAAGGCGAAAAAATGTCCAAGTCACTGGGCAATCTTGTCATGGTGAGCCAATTGCTGCCCAAATACACGCCGGATGCGATTCGGCTCTATCTTGCTAAACATCATTATCGCGTGCCATGGGAATTTACATACGACGATTTGGATGCGAGTGTAGTACAGTGCACACACTTGACGCAAGCGGCGCAGGCGCCGGGCGGTGACGGGCGTCCGATGGATTATAGCTACGCGCAAGAAAAATTTGAGAATGCGCTGGACAATGACCTCGACGCGCCGACAGCGGTGGGCGTCTTGTGCGAGCTTGCCGGCGCAATCATTGAACATGCGGATGCGCGTCTGGATGTGGGCGCGGCGCAAGTATGGTTCCGCCGCGCGGCGAGCATTTTGGGCTTGCGGCTGGACGCCTTTGGTCCCGAAGCGCATGTGCGCGCGGGATGGGAACAGCATCTCAATCGCTTTCCGGTGACGGGCGCATAGTACTACTTTGTCATTTTACGGTCCGGTGATTCAAATGCGGCAACCCAGAGCGAAATCGGCCCCCGCCGATTGAGATTTTGCATAATTTTGAGCCGTTTAAGTCTGCGTAGGCAGACTTGGCGATGCGTTGGGGCGATTTCTAATCGCCAAGAATTGAACTGACAAACTCAATTCGAGTCGTCGGTTTTTATTTCGTTTGGCGCGCGCAGCGCGAAAAAGTAAAACAGAATTTGCAGACCGAACGTCAGTAAAAACACGATAGCATCCAACAAGAGCTGCGTGTCGCCGCGCCGCAAATCCATAAAATGGAGCGCCGCCGCGTAGGAAAAACTGCTCAGCAGAATGACCATCGTCGCGAGGATGAACGTAATCGTCCACGCTTTGCCCGGCGGGGGAATGGTGCCCGGTTTCCAGAGGAACGCCGCGTGCAGTTCGGGGATGCGCGCCAGATAATACGCCTTGATGGTATTCATTGTGTGCGCGCTTTCGTACCATGCCTGACGCAGACGAATCAATTTGAAACAAGTCAGGGTCCCGAGAACGCCCAATACAAAAAAGAGCAAGCTCAATCCTTGCGGCGGAATCAAGAGGCGTTCCACCGGCGCGATGGATTGCGCCGCGAGAAGCAAGGAACCGACGCCGCCCATTAACAGCAGATACATATTCACGATGATGGTGCGGTCGTTTTGCGCCTGCGTCGCCGTTTCGCGCGCATATTCAAATTCGAGCTTGAGAATTTCTTCCGAGTGCAGTTCGTCGCGCATTACAAGCCCATGTTTCGCACAATGCCAAAAAGTTCGTTTCCAAACGCAAGACAAATTTCAAATTTGGCTCGTCCGTACGTCACGTTCGTTACAAATATTTTTTTGCATTTCGCGCTTTGAGCTCATCCACAATTTTTTTCACATCTTGTGCGCGGTCTTTGGCGCAAATCAAGAGCGCGTCCTCTGTATCCACCACAATCACGTTTTCCAGCCCGATGGTCGCAACCAACCGCTTGTGGCTGTAAATCAGCGAGGCAGTCGTGTCTACGCCGATGTGGTTGCCCTGCACCGCGTTGCCTGCATCGTCGCGCGCCATCAAATCGTACAGCGCCGCCCAACTGCCGACATCATTCCAGCCCGCATCGAGGGGCAGCATTGCGACGTGTTCGGCTTTTTCCATGATGCCGTAATCAATCGTCTCGTTCGGCAGCCCCTTCCAGTCTTGTTGAAACGAAGGCGCGTCGAGTCCGCGCTGAACAAGCGTTTCCATCTGCTTGAGCGTGTCGGGCATGTGCCGCGAAAATTCTTGGAGAATTTTATCGCCGCGCCAGATAAAAATCCCACTGTTCCAAAAATGCTCGCCGCTCGCCACAAATTTTTCCGCCGTCTCCAAATTCGGTTTTTCGAGAAAACGCCGCACGCGAAAAACATTCATCCCGTTCGCGTCGCCCAACGCTTCGCCCGCATGGATGTAACCGTAACCCGTTTCGGGAAACGCGGGCGTGATGCCGAGCGTGACCAAAAAATTTTGGTCTGCCGTTTGCGCGGCGGCAGCGAGCGCGCGGCGAAAGAGTTCGCCGTTGGGTATCACGTGGTCGGCAGGCAGAATGAACGTAATGGCATCGGGGTCGCGTTCGCGCAGTAACAGCGCGGCGAGCGCGACGGGCGGCGCGGTGCCGCGCCCTTCGGGTTCGCCAATGATTTGTGCTTTGGGCACGTACGGCAGCTGCGCGTGAACATCGTCCACATAGCGCCAGCTGGTAATGACAAAAACGTTTTCTTCCGGCACGAGCGGCACAATGCGGTCATACGTCTCTTGAAGCATCGTCCGTTCGGAAACGAGGTCGAGAAACTGTTTGGGATGGTCTTGGCGGCTGCGGGGCCAGAGCCGTGTGCCCGAGCCGCCTGCGAGAATGATGGCATAGAGGTGAGACATTACGCGAATTATACACTCGTTCCTTGTATCATCGGTTGGCGGAAGGGATGCTCCTGTTCCATCTTGTTACCGCGCCGTGAACGGTATGACAAAATTCTCTCCCGCCGCGTTGTCGTAATTTCCATCCAAGAGCGAACCGTCATCCACCGCGCGCACGGCGGGCGCATCCGCTTCGTCGCTTGCCAGAACGACGAGGCGATAATTCCCCTCGACAAAAATTTGCGGGTCGCGCGCGCGATATTGTACGGTCTGCTCATCGCGCATGTGTACTTCACTGCCGATTCGCACAGGCACGCGTCCGCCCAACCGTTCCACGCGCACGCTCGACGCATCCGTGCCGACTTCCAATCCTTCGCGGCGCACGGGACGATTGAATTCAATTTCAATCACGTTCACATTTTCGCTCACTTTGAAATCAACATTGGCTGGAATCGGCGGCAGATTCAAAACGCCCGCGCTGCTCGGCGCGCCTGCAACGGTGAGAAAGGTGACGCGTGTGATTTGCAATGGTTTCGCGGGCGCCTCGCGGCGTCCGAGATAAAACCAACTTTCAAAATCGCTTCCGCGCGCGCCGTCGCCCGACGGAAATTGCAGACCGATGCGCGTTTTTTTCAATTCGCTTCCGCTCGCGGGAATGCCGAACGCTTGTCCATCCAGATAAAGACGCTTGCCGCTTTGCTCGCTCCAAATTGTGCGCCCCATCAATTTTACGCGCACGCGCACCAACGCGCGCGCGGTGAGGGTTGCCAACCGTTCGCGCGCGTTGGCGCTCGGCTGCCAAACAATCACATTCGGGTCGCCGAAGGAACGGACAATTTCTCCATCCAACACCACTTGCAAACTGAAAAAGGTGGACGACGCGTTTTCTGCGAGCGAGGTTGCTTCCAGTGTAACAATAACGTTTGCTTCGTCCACCGAACGCGGGTCGGGCGGCGCGTTCGTTTGAATCACCAGCCCTTGCTGTAAAAATGTTCCGATATCAAACACATCGTCGTTCAACCAATTTGTATTGGTTACATGGAACGCGTCCACTGCGACGGTGCCGCCAACTTCGGTCAGCGGCGGAAACAATTTGCGGCAGTCTTCGACAATTTCCAAACGTTCGCGTTGAAACTGCGCGAGCGCGAGGCGGCAGTAGTGATGTTGAATTCCGCGCGGCGGCTGTGGAATTGGTGAGGTGTTTGGAATTTCAAACGGCGCCCATTCGATTTCGCCCGTCGCGGTGCGCGCGGGAATTTGCCAATAATCGCCCGTGCGATACGCGCCTTCCGCAAATTGAATTTGAATGCCGCCTTCGAGTTCCAGCCACTCGTTCGAAATTGGCACCGCACCCGCCGTGTCCCACCGCCGTAATTTTGCATGACGCGTCGCGTCATAATTCAATGTAGGCGCGCTCTTTAATTTGATGACGCGCGTCGCCGCGTTCACCTCTTGAATCTGAATCAATTCGCCGGGCAAGCCGTTCAATTCCAACGCGTCGTCAATCACTTCGACAAATTGCCCGTTCGCAAAACCCAACACATCGTCGGGACCCACATCGCGCACGGTGATTTCTTGTCCGCTGATTTTTTCAATCAACGTCACCACCGTGCCGTTATCGCGTGATGCTTTGAACGTCACATTTTTCGCGCCCGTTTTGAAATTGCCGCCGTCGTGAATTTCGACGCGATACAATTGATTTTCCAAACGCTGATACCCCGCGCTCGGCGGCAAGAGACATGGATTGTCCTCATCGCTCGGCGGAACGGTGCGCGCGTTCAAAAGGGCGTTGCGCGGCGCAGTAAGTTCATTCCATTCTTTGAATTCACTCGCGCACGACATGCCGCCGCATTCTTCCGCGAGGCGGCGATTCACTTCATCCAATTTTTTCTGAACGGACGCTTTGCGCGCGTCGCTGGCTCCCGCTTCCTCCAGCTTCTTCATCGTCTCGTTCAAATTGTTTTGCGTCGCGCGCAGTTCCGCGCAATTTTCGGAATCTTGCTTTTTCGCTTTCACCGGCAGCACGCGCACTTGCCAAACAATTTTTGCGCGCGTCGTCGTATCGGGACCGCCGAGCGCGACTTCCCGAAGCAGCGGGTCGTCGAGCGCGGTAATGTGCCGTTCCCATACGTCGAGATAGACGATGCCGCTTTCGGTTTTCGCGTTTTTCAAAATTCCCAAAATGTCGGGCGCGTTCGGCAAATCGGGCTGCGCGTCATACGCGACCTGCGCGTCGCTCTCGACGAGAATGCCGTCCACGTAAAAACGCCCTTTGCCAATCGCAAGCGATTTTCCATCGCTCGTTATGGCAAAGCCCGCGTCGTGTACGGGTGCGCCGCACGCGCCGATGACATCATACGCAGTCGTCGTATCGCGATGCGTGTCAATCGCCGCTTGCTCGTTCCAATCCGCGTCGGTCTGCACGCGTCCCTGCTGCATCAACACGCGCGAATAATGTTTTTTCGGGTCAAAGGTATCGCGACTAAAATCGCCTTTCATAGGAATTGGAGATTAGAGACTAGAGATTGGAGACTCGAATGGCAGTCTCCAGTCTCTAGTCTCCAGTCTTATGATTTATAAAAAATTCCTGCGTCCAAACCGAACCGCAGATATTCATCAAGCCGCGTGCGCAAATTGGATTCGCGCTGCGGCTGATACAAATCGTGAAATGCGCCCATCTCGGCAGCATCATCCGCGCCCGCGCGAATTTCTAGCGCGGCGCGTTGACTTAATTGACAGTACGTGGCGTCACCATAACGGAGCGAGTTAAACTGCGGATGCACGCGCGCTTGGTCGGATGGTTTCGTCGGTTGACAGCGATAGCGGCGCGGCGTTTGCGAAAAGAACGGCACGTACGAAAAACGCACGCAGCCCGCTTGCTTGCGCGCCGAAATCACGGGCGCGTTCCACACGTCGCCTTCCGCAAGCCGCGCGAGAAAAATCGAGTTGGACGCGAGTTCCATTTCGCGCGTGTGAATTTTGCCGATGACGGTAGAGTTTTTGATTGTGATGGGCGCACCCGCGCTTTCGCCATCCAACGCGGAATAGGCGACACGCGTTTCGTCGGTCGCATCCACGATGCTGTTTGTGATGACGACGCGCGCGCTTTCGACAACGCGCAATGCGCCGACGATGCAGCGGTCCATTTCAATCACCGCATTCGGCGCGTCCACAATCAAACTCGCCGCGTCGGGCGAAACGGGCGCGCCGTTCGTATCGAGCGTTTGCCCCGGCACGAGCGTACAGTGACGCAAACGCAGTGTGCCAAAATTTCCCGAAACGTGCAGGGTTCCCCCGCTGACGAGAAAACCGTTCAACGTCACTTGCGCGCTTGCATCTCCTTTGACAAGCAAATCGCCGCCGAGCGCGAGGTGCGGACGCGTGTGATTCGCCGCGCGCAGTTCGAGATTTGTATTCGCGGGAACATTCAACGAAAGCGTTTCGGCATACCGCGCGCTGTCTCCGATTTCCACCGCGCCGCTTTCCATCAGCGCGTCGAGCGCGTTTTGAATCGAATCGCCATCATTCACCGTTTGCGCGACGGACAACGCATCGTCAAACGAGTCCGCGCGATTGTATTCGCCGCCGCCCATGTCCGCGCTGAATCCGTAATGGTACGACACGACGACGGAATCGGGCGCGGCGTCGCTCGTGTTGAACGCAACGCGTCCGAGTGCGGGGTCAACCGCAATTTTTCCCGCATCGGGTTCATGTCCCCACACGCCATTCGCATCCGACAAATCGCACACGACAATTTGCGACGCGTCCACGTCCGCACCATTCACACGCAAGAAAAAATTCTGGTCGCGTCCGTAAAATTCCGCGAGCGATTCATTTAGCACGCGCCGCGAAATGGGCAAAGGCACATTGCGTGGCGTTGCGAGGCTTGTCCCGAGCGCAGTCGAGGGATGGATAATTTCTTTTTCGGTTTCGGGACGATTGAACAGCGGCGTGTTGCTGCCGAGCGGGCTGAAAAGGAAGCGATGCGCGTCGAGTTGAAACGCGGGCGAATTGGTGAGCGGATACGCGTGCAACCGAAAAAGAAAAATGCCGATGTTGGGAATATTGTATTTGCCGCGTTGGCTTGAAATGTTTCGTACGTCGAGCGTGTGCGCGGTGGTTTCAAACGCCGTGTTCAAGCGTTCGAGCGGTTCCCATTTTCGCAAGTCCGGCGTGACGATGGCGCGCGGGCGAATGTGATTCATGTACTGCGTCGTCGCGAGCAATTGAAAAAATTCCACCACGCGCGCATCCCAACCCGTCACATCGCGCGCGAGTTGTTCGAGCACCGACGCGGTACCTTTGCGGCGACGATACGCAATCGTATTCGCGACTTCGGCGCGCGGGCTGCTGATTTGAGGAACGACGCCGTGCAGCGCGCGATAACCAATCAAATCGCCAATGTACGGGACAACCCAATCCGCGCTCGTTTCGATGAATTGGTCGTCGTACAACTGTGCGAGATTTTCTTCGAGAGCCGCAACGTGTTCCGCAATCACCGCGAGCAGCGCGCGCAAAGGTTCGCCGCGTTCCGCATCGCGCAGGCGATACACGGCAGGCAAAAGATTGTAGAGACGGTCTGCTGCGTCAGTCATTTTTTTGTCATTCTGCTTCGAGCAATTTTTTCATGCTGTCGAGCACCACGTTCCAATTTTGTTCCGAATGTTTCGCCGCCTCTTCCGTCGCGTTGTTGTCTTGAATTATTGTGATGCGCGTGCCGTCGCCTTCGGGCGCTAATTCGTAGCGCACGGTGCTGTAGTTTTCCGGTTCATCAGGGACTCCAGAGAACGCGCTCCAGTACGTCGAGACGAGCAGTTTTTCGGGCGCGACGCTTACAATCTGTCCTTTGTCTTCGTACGGCTTGCCTTCCCATACGCCTTTGTACGTGATGGGGCTGCCGACCTTCCAATCGGTTATCACCTGCGTCCCAAATAGATATTGCTTGATGAGTTCGGGGTCGGTCAGCGCTTTCCACACGTGCGACGCGGACGCATTGATAACGGTCGTCGCTTTGGCGACAAATCCTTTGTTCATATTGACGCTCCTGAAAATAAGGCGACTGCAAAGTCCCTTGACAAGGATATGTGATTTCGAACCCCTCAATCCTTCGGGGTAAACTCTGTGAGAAATCTCGTTTGTCACGAAAGGTTGAGATTTCTCGCATCCGCTCGAAATGACAATTGGCGCGACTTTGCAGTTGCCTTGCTCCTGAAAATGAACTCTAGCAACGAATTGATTCGTTATCCAAACATCGCAAATTGCGAATTCGCGCTGCCCAATTGGTATTGAACAGTGCGTCACGGCATGAGGTTCAATTCCAACGGACTCGCATCCAGCATCAACAATTCTGCCGCGTCCACATTGCCATCTGCACCCGCGCGCGGATACGCGGCAGCGAGTCGCGCGCGCAATCGTTTCGGTTCGCCGACGCGATAGAGTGCATTCACATCCACCCCGACGACACCTTGTACGGAATGCATGGCGGAAACAATTTGGCTCAACGCGATGGGTTGTCCAAACGCGCGCGCGTCGAATGAAAATTCCGCGCGCAATGTTTGCTCGACCTGTTTCAGCACAATGTCCGATTCAAAATCCGAATCTATTTTTACACTCGCGTCGAGCGTGAACCGCGCGGGGCGAAAGGTTTGCACGCGCAGCGGCACGTACGGGTCGCCCGCGTTTTTCATCGCCGCGAGCAAATTTTTGTACGTCGCGCTGTCTTGCGAAATCGTCGCGCCGTCCGCTCCCGCAATCGTGACGAATACGCCGCGCGTTTGTCCATCCCACGTCCACGTCGCCAACGCCTTTGCAACGCCCGCGAACGAGCGCGCAAAGTCTTCGTAATCGCGTAAGGAAACAATTCGCCCCAATGTGAGTACTGTCAGCGGCGCATTCGCGCGCGCGCTCTTTAAGGTTTCGGCATCCGCGCCGCCGTTCGCTGCGAGCGGATTTGTCACCTCTTTGACGCCGAGTGGACGCGTGAGCAAGAGGCTCAATTGTCCCGCGTTCACGTTGCCCGCTTGACCAATGCCTTTGCGATATGTCGCGCGAAGGTTGCCTGTACCCGTCGGCGGACGCGCGCCCGTTTTTCCGTCGCCGAATTGGACAGTTGTCTTGCCATCTTCGGAAACGCGCGTGACGAAAACGCGGTCGCGCGGATTTTTTTGAAAGAGCGTTTCGGTTTCATGCCAGCGCACATCATTCACAAATACGTCGAGTGTGGACGCTGCGCCGTTTTCATTCGCCGCGCTGATGTACGTGAGCGGCGACTGCTTGAGCGTAAATTGTTGGTACGGTTTGCTCGCGTCGCCGCTGCCCAAAATTTCGCGCGTCGTTTCGCCGTGCGTCGCCAGCGCGACGTTTGCAGAAATGGTGACACTGCCGCGCAGATAGCGATGCTGGAGCGCGGTGGCAAGAATCACGCGCGTCACATCGTCGTCGCGTTCGGTGCGTTGAATCGTCACGCTTTCCGCGACGCGCGCGCCACTCTCGACATCTGTTCCCGAAACGAGCAGCGCTTGCCCCGCGCTCAAATCATCCACGCGTTGAGCGAGCGTGAACGCCGCGCCAAACAAATCGTCGGTAATCGGGCGCGCAACTTGCGCGAGTTCTTGACTTGCCGCGAACACGGTCACATTCCGCACATCGTTAAAGAGTTCGAGATTCTCGCCGCTCAATTCGACGCGCGTCACTTTACTGCTGATGCCGTATTCGGCGCGCGCCGCTTCGACCGCGCTGACGACGCGATAGACTTCGGTGTAACTCGGAAGCGCGAGAATGAGCCAGCTGCCCGCGACGATGGACGGATACACTTGGTCGAGGTCAATCGTGTCGCGCTGACCTGCTGGCAGTCCGCGCTGCGCGGGCGTGTAAATGACAAAATCTTTCCATTCCGCTTTGTCGGCGGCAGTGAGGTCGCTCTCGTTTTTTCCCAGATAATTTGCTTTGGTCGAGTTCGCCAACAATCTCCAATCGGGCGCGTTGTAACCAAAGACATTCGCGCGCTGGCGCAACGCGTAAATTTTTGGCTGCGCGGCGGGTTTGACAAACGGTTTCGTCGAACCGAGCGGCTCGCGCCACGCAGCGCGCGTGCGGTTGTTTGCGGCGTCGCCGTCCACGCGTGTAATGCGGCGAAAATCCCACTGTTCGTTCCCCGAATTTTTTTCGCGTTCGCTGCCGAGAAACAACAGCACATCGCCTGCTTGAAGATTTGTATTCAATCCCTCGACATAAACGGCAGTGTCACCAAATTTGGGATAAACGAATTTGGTTTGCTGCGGCGTGAGCGCGTTCCACGCGCGGCGCGCGGTGATTTTTTCAATCGTCTCGAACGATTGCGCTTGCTCGCCGGGGCCGGGAATACTCTGCACGCGCGTTCCAATCTCAATCGTCGTGGATTCGGGCGCGCCGGGCGCGGTCTCGAGCGTGAACGCGAGATACGTACTCGCCGCGACGCCGGGACGCAATTTGTATCCGATAAGGCGCGCGAGTTCGCGCAGCGACAATCGCTCTGTTGCGGTGCGTAAATAATTTTCGTTCGCGATGCGTTCTTGATAAAACGTGAGAACGTCCGCAACCGTCGCCCACGCGTCGAGCAGCGCGATGGAAAAATCGTCGTCCTCGCGCGTTTTCAAATCGCGCAGCGCGGGCAGACCAATCGTCGTCAATGATGCGTCATCACGCATACTGCCTATCGAGTCGCGTGGTGCGTGATGACGCATCAGCGCGAGCAGCGATTCCTTGAAACGCGAATGTGTGCCGATGCGATACGCAATCGCGTTCAGCCCCGGACGATTAAAGAGTTGTGCGGGAATTTCCGCGCTCAAACCGTCACAGCAGTTGCAATTGTTCATAAAGATTGGAGATTAGAGACTAGAGATTGGAGACTGGGAAATTGTCATTCCGAACGGTCCGATGATTACATCGGGTGAGGAATCTCCAGTCTCCAGTCTCCAATTATTTTCCACCGAGCATTATCAACCGAAACACTCCGCGTTCGGGAAAATTCGCGTTATTGTCGCAGCGCGCGATTTCCAAGCGACCGAGTTCTAACTTGCCGCTTTTCAACGCGGCTTTGCTTTCAATTCCTTGCCGCTGAAATTTTGTAATCTCGACGGAATCCACGCCCGCGACGTTTTGTGCCGCCGCGTAGAGTTGCGACAAATACACCGCTTGTCCGAACGTGAAATGGTCGGGATGAAAAACGCCGCGCGTGCCGTCGGACAAAACGCGAGGGTTGAAAATTTCCAGCAGCGCGCGTTCGACATCGCTCTTGAAATAATCCGCTTGCACGCACACGCGCATTTCGATTTCGAGCGAAACATAACGCGGCGCGTCAATTTCGACATCGTGTCCCGCCATGCGATAGCGTTCAAAAAATTCAAGCAGCGCGTTTTCAAAATTTTCGTCAATGCTCGCACCGCCAAATCGGTCGGCGGTCACGAACACGGTGCGCCAACTGCCCGTCCAACGAAAACGCGCCGCCGCGCGCTGTATGTCACCGCGTCGTTCCGCCATGCGCGCGTAATCGTCAGGCGTCACCGCGCGTTCTTGGGTGCGAAACGCGTACGGCGCGCGCTCGCGCACATCTTGAATCGTTTCCGCGTCTTGTCCGCCGCGCGCCGCAAGTGGATTTCGCACCGCGTCAATGCTCCCATCACCACTGACAACATGCACAATGCTGTCCGCGCCGACGTTGCCCGCCGCGCCATTACCGACGCGATACGTCGCGAGAAATTCTGTTCCGCTGTCGGGACGCTTGCCGTGCGTGTTGTCGCCAAAGCGAATGTACGCGCGTCCATCGCTTTCAATTTCGACGACGAATTCGTTCGCGTCCGCCGCGCTGTTTAACAAATCGCGTTGTGCGTTCCACATCGCGTTATTCGTACCCAACGCGCTTTTGAGAAAAAGCGCCGCAAGTGCAGACGAAGGCGTTGTGCGTACCGAATCGCGCGCGGACGCGTTCGCATCGTACACGTTCGCAAAGGTGAGCTGTGCGTTTTTCAAAAAGGGACGAAAGCGCGGGGGAATGGGGACGTTACGGCGAACGTCCCGTACAGCGCATGGGTCGCCGCTTCGCGTTGGCGCGTATGTCATCGCAGACGCGGGAACAGTGCCGAGCGATTCAGATGCAAGTGTGAGTCCATGGTCGGCGAGAACGATATTGCCGTGCGCGATGCTCACGTCGGAAATAATTTCTTGTCCCACTTTTGAAGAAATGCAAAGCGGAAACGGCAGCGCGTCCTCTTCACTCCATTCAATTTCCGTCACGTCAACGGGGTCATCGTTCGGCGGATTTTCAAAACGTCCGCCGAGAGGGTCCTGCGTTACGTTGACGCGCGTCAGGCGAACCGCGTGCCGATGCGCGGGATTCGCGTCGTCGGCAATCCCCGTTTCAGGACCTATGACTTCCTCAAAAATCAAAACATCGCCTTGCAGTAAATTTTCCAATTTGCCGCGCAGTGTTGCGCGCGTCGCGCCGCGCGGGAGACAACATTCTTGCGCGCCGTATGTGTAGAAAAATAAATCGTTATGTGCGACGAATAGACGCGCATCGTGCATCGCCTCGAACACTTCGGGATTCTGCGCGAGCGCGTCGTCATATTCGCGCGAGTTCGGCGCGATGCGAATGGGCGAATCGGAAACGCGCGTGAGAAATTGCGTGCCCTTTGCGAGATTCGTATCCGCGTTCACGCGCAGGTGAATCCACACGCGCGCGTTGCACCCATCGTGCATGTGATAGTCCACGAGCCGCGCGTGACGCCGCACCGAAACGCGACGCCGCGCCGTTCCCAAATACGCTTCTGTCGCAATCGCATCCTGTTCGTAACTCAAATGGTCTGCCACATACGCGAGCAATTCCACGAGGGCGATGCCGACATCAGCAGGATTCCGTTCGCGCCACTGCGGCATCAGCGCGCTCATGCGGTCGAGCATCAATTGGCGAAACGACGCGTAATCTTTGGCGAGATAATTGATTTCGGGTTCGTCGCGAATTTCGGGGGGACAATCGTTTTGCGGCGCGCAATCGAAATCGCTGCCACATTCTACTTTGAACGAAAATTCGACTGACGCGCGCTGCGGGTCAATTCCATCGGGCGCGCTCAAATCATTTTCTGCGATGTTTTCATCGCCACGTATGAGACGCAAGGTATAGTACGAAAAATCGCCGGCCGCGTTGACGTTCACGGTGAGAACATTCGCGTCGCTGCCTGTGCCGATGCTTGCGTTCGTCACCGCGATATTTGTAATTCTTTCTCCGCCTTCAATGCGAACATTGTCCGCGCTCAACTCGTTGGACGCAAGCGGTTTGATGAAATGCACAAACAGCGTGCGCTGACGCTGCGCGTTCGGCAGCGACGCGTCATCCAACACTTCTAGAAAATCAATTCCGTTCAGCGTCGGATGTTCAAGAATCGCGTTGCGGCGGCGTTCGGTACAGCAAGAGTAAATCATAAGGGTCAATACGCGTGTATAATGCGTTGCAGAGGTGGAATTATGTACACACTAGAAGTTCGCGTGGACAATTTGAAATCTGTCGAATTGGGCAATGCGATTTTGGATACCGTCATCAAGCTGTCAGAGTGCTATGGCGCAATCACAAGCGGTGGTGTTTCCGAATCTGTGGATTGGGATACCGAACGCGCTGTAATTCTTGACGCGCTCACTCTCGTACAGGAGCAGAATTCCTCCGATGAAAAATCCAAAACAAGAACTCCAACGCGCCAAAACAGCCGACGAAATCAAGCGCGTCGTAAAACGAATGGGCTGGGACATCGAACACGGCGCCAACCATGACCTCGCCGTTTCTCCATCTGGCGCCAAGGTCGCCATTCCTCGCCACAAAGGCGACTTGCCCAAAGGTACCTTATTCAGCATCATTAAACGCATCTTGCTCATCAGCGGTTCAATCTTGAGTGTACTGTACGTTTTGATGCAATTTGGAATTCTCCGTTAGTCATTCTCCTGTCAGATTGCGCGCGTAAATTGCGCGACTTGCGATTGCTGTGTGCGGCGAATGATGTACTGCACTGTAATCTCTAATCTCGAATCTCTATTCTCCACACTCACCGTTTGCACTTGAATCAAATCGCCGAGCCACTGTTGCAGCGATGCTTGCACGCTCAATTGCGTCGCGGCGGCAAGCGCGTCGCTGTTCGGCGCGAACACGAGTTGCAATAATCCGCTGCCGAACGTTGGACGATTCACGCGTTCGCCGGGCATCGTGAACAACACTTGTTCAATCAAATCGCGAATGTGAGCGTCGTCATCCGTCGCGGCGGTGCGCCCGCGTCCGTCGAATTGAATTGGATAATCGAGATTCATTGTTCGATTGTAGGGGCGAAGCATTTTCATTCGCGCACGCGAGACGATTCACAGCTGTATCTGAAAATGCTTCGCCCCTACGCGCGCATCACGTCGCCGTCACGCGCGTTTGTGTTACCAAGACCAACAGCGGTGTTCCTGTCGGCGCGCAGAGGGAATTGCTCGATTGCACAATCACGGGCGCGCCATTTGCAAACACGCGCGTCGCGCCGACGACCCACTGCGCGGTCACGCACGGACCATTGCCGCCCGGCGGCACGAACGGACAGCCCGCCACAACGTACGGCGTCGTCAATGTCACAATCGGTTGCCCGCTCACAAGCACGCGCGGATTCGGCGCGGTGGGCATTGCTTGTCCACCGTGCGAGCATAAAACAGTTGCGCCGAGATGAACGATGAAACCGGGCATGTTGTGGGTAGCAGGTAGTAGGTAGCAAGTGGGAGTGACAATACCTGTTACTTGCTACTTGCTACTTTCAAATCACCACCAACGCGCCGTTATTAATCGTCACGTTTGGACCAATCATCGTGATGCTTGCACCTTTGCCGTTTTGAATGTAAATGCCTGTGTCGTTGACGATGAGCGTGGCGCCTGTCGCGCTGCGTAACATGATGCCGCCTGTCGGTCCGGGCAAATCGCTGACGATGAGACCATTTTGCAAAGTCGTTTGCAGCGTAATCGCGGGAACGGCGGGCGGCGCGGTTTTGGACAACGCGGGCACTTCGGCGGCGCTGCCGTAAAAGCATCCGACCCAAATTGGGAAATCGGGGTCGCCTTGTTCAAATTCAACCCACACGCCCGAACCAATTGGCGGCACAGAGTAAACGCCCATCTGAATTCCCGCGACGGGCAAACACGGCATCGCCCACGTTGTCGGAATCAAATTCGAAACATCGGGCACCATTGCCTGAATGCGTCCCATTTGTAATGGGTCAATGTTGTTGATGACCGTGCCGCGATATTTTCCAAAATATTTTTGTTTGTCAGCCATGTGAATATTTTGTGGAGACGTTTCGGCGAAACGTCTCTACGCAGGCACATTTGGTAATGTCGAAATCAAACCATTGCGCGTGAGCGTGAACGATTGTTTGTACTCGCCGCGTTTGATTTCGTGTTTGACCGTTTTCACGTAATACAAACCATCGTACGCGAGACCCGCGCCGCGCACGCCGACCAATTGCCGCGCTTTAAGAATTCTGCCGTACCGCGTCACGTCGAGCGTTCCGTTCGCGGTCACAATGTCCGCCGTTTTCGATGCTTTGGTGATGCCGACCAACGCCGCGCGGAGCGGACTGTATTTCGCGGTGTAATCTTGATATTCGATATTTTTTGGAATCGGTGGAATCAGTCCGAGCGGCGGATTGAGCGGCGTAATCGGCGGCACGGGAATTCCAATCACCGCTTTTGTTTCTTTGTTTTGAATGAGCACAATCGGCAGCGTCGCGGATTCTCCATCAAAAGAAAAATCGAGCGATTCGACATTTGTGTGCGCGTCCATGTTGATATTGAGCGCGGGCTGCGGCGCGCCGACTTTGATTTCGGGTCCCCAATACGCGATGCTTTGTCCGGGCATCGGACCGGGTTCGAGATAAAACACATAGCCCACTTCATCCGCGAGTGAATTGATGTACGAGAGGTCGGTGCCTTGCTGCGTGGGAATTTGTTCGACAGGAATCGGAATGTCAATCAACACGCTCGGAATCACTTGCGGAATAACTCCGAGAAACGCGTATTTCGCACAGAGCAACATCACGCGCGCTTCGGGCGGCATTGCGGGAAACGGCGTGCCGCTGAAATCAATCAAATCCATCACCGCGCTCAAATCTTGTCCCGTCACCGTCAGCGTCGAACGTCCGTTGTCCGCAGGCGTCACTTGTTGATGCGTCACTACACCGTCAATCAAAACATTCGGCGTGCCGTTCACCGTCGCGATGAGAATCACGCGCAGAAGCGGCGGAATGCTTCCGCCCGTCAATAAAAACATGGTGTGGAGCGGCGATTGCTTGCTCAACGTGAATGCGAGTTGAAAGCCGCTGCGTTCGCCCGCGCTGGTCGTCACTTGTACACTCGTCAGCGCGTCGAGCACAACCTGCGGCACGGGCGTCGCGACGACAGGACCGATGAGGAGCGTGAGGTGAATGCCTTTTAACATTGGAGACTGGAGACTAGAGATTAGGTGATTGGGTGATTAGGTGATTGGGTGATTAGGTGATTGGGTGATTAGGTGATTGGGTGATTAGGTGATTGGGTGATTAGGTGATTGGTGATTCATTGTGCATTGTGAATTGTTCATTGTGCATCGTGCATTGATTTACGGAATTCCTTCGGGCAATGTAATGCGAATTCTTTTTCCAAGCTCTTCCAATTCTTCGGGACGCAGCACATTGTTCGCATCACAGACGCGCCAAAACAATTCGGGGTCGCCGAGATATTGCGCAGTGATGTTGTCGAGACGTTCGCCTTGTTTCACAAAATGTTCGAGCAGCAGTGTGAGCCGTTCGGGGTCGGGACAAAAGCGGCGGCGCACGTACACGAGCGTTGTCCCATCCGCGCGTTCGAGCGTCGCGGTTTCGATTCCCGCGTACCGACTGTTCGGCGCGAAGGTTTGCGCGGCGAGCGGAGTTGTTTGGAGTAATGCTTCAAGTGGGTTGGTCATTTGGCAATCACCTTTAGCGCGCACGCGGCGCTATGCTACAAATTTCCGATCTCCAGTCTCCAATCTCTAATCTCCAACGTCACGGAATTCCCCCAATCCCCAATGCGCCCAACGTTCCCGCTTGGTTCAACGACGCGAGCATTTCTTTTTGCTGTTGATAAATCATGTACAGACTGCCGCCTTTGTGATTGAATCCCAAATCGTTGATGCTCAACACGCGCATTCCCAAACTCACTTTGGCGCGCAGCGGATTCAAATTCACATCGAACGCTTCTTCCGTCACGCTAAATTCGGTGAGCCGAACGGGAACGATGCGCGTTTTGCTCCACACGAAAAGTACGAGCGGCGCTTCCGTTGGAATAATTTCGAGCGTGCCGCTCGACGCGAGCGAATTGTTTTGCTGCATTTGCGCGCTGGACGGATACAAAATTGTTTCGAGCGCGGCGAGCTGCGGTTGAATTCCAAACGCGACGACGTTGGCATTTTGGTCTGGCAATTCCATCGCGTCCGTCGCGTCGAGTTCCGCTTCAAGTTTAATCGTTTCGACAGGCGGACCTTTCAAGCGCAAGGCTTCGCTCGGGTCTGCGCCTTCGCCGACAGTTTGTGCTTGCAGCGTGCGCGTGAGCGTATCGGGATTGTATTGCAAAGGAATCACGCGCAGTATCGCCGACGATTCGGGGTCGAGCAGTACGATGCCGCCTTTGACGAGACGCGGGGAGTTGGGAAAACTGGACATGGAGATTTCTCTGCTAATTATTTCTCAAATTACTAATGTTACGCATGTCATTTCGAACGGAACGCAGTGGAGTGAGAAATCTCGCTCTTGCCGATAGAGATTTCTCGCTCTGCTCGAAATGACGTTTATAAGACAAATTATTTTTTGATTTCGTGCAGTCGCGTTTCAATTTCGGTTTTGGCTTGTTCAAAACGCTGCTGCGGGTCAGCGAGCGGCGCGTCTTGATAACGTGTACCCGCGCGCATGCGCCGTACCATTTCGTCGCGCAGCGCGTTCATTTCTTCGCGAAACTCGCGCAGACGCGTCACCGCAAACGTGCGAAATTCTTTGTCTTTCGGATGACCCGCGCCGAGACTCACAATCGCGTCACGCACGACTTGGAGCAATGCGGGTTGCGTCGTTCCCGCGAGTTGATAGGTTGGGAAATACGCGTCCATCAATTGACGCGCTTGCGTGTAACGTTCTTGAAGCGCGTCCAAATCATTCCACGTTGGCATCACAATATGCTCGCCTTGCAGAACGCGCTGCGCCAATGGATTCAAAAGCGCGGCGGCATCATCGCGGAATTGCGCGCGCAGTTTGCTGGCAATATCTGAAAATTCGAACGAAAAATTTGGGTCGGCGAACACGCCGAGAATTTCCATTTCGACGCCGAACGCTTCCACCGCGTCGCCCGCGCGTTTCGCCAATGCGAGCAAATCCCGTATCTCTGCGAGAAACGGCGCGCTGTGTTGTTCCACATCTTTGGAACCCGCGAGCGGAAATTTTTGCAGCGGCTTGGATTTCGGCGTGTGTTCGAAAATGGTTTCTTGTTCCGCGAGTTTTCTTTGGCGCAGCGTGTCCAAATCGTGCTCCATGCGCGCGCGCAGTGGTTCGACAAACGTTTTCTCCACCGATTCCAAAAATTCATTCGCTTCGGATGTTTGATACGGGGTGTCGAGAACGGGGTCGGCGATTTGGTCAAAGCGGCGGCGCACGCGGTCGCCTTGACGCGTGAGCCAAAAGCCGACAAACACATCGAGGTACATGAACTTGAATTTGTTCATGTACGGCTTGGCGCGCAGGTCTTTTGGATATTGGATGTACACGCGAAAGGTTTCGGCGAAATCATCGTGGGGATGCGTCGCTGCGTACTCGGAAACGAAATTGCCGCCTTCGGGTCGCGGAATCGGATAGCGGAAATAGCCCGTGCCATAGCGATTGATGAGATAGAAAAAACCGTCGCCAAATTTTTCGCCAACGGTTGACGGAGTCGGAGACGACGCGGTATCGGCGCGTTTCGCATCCAAGCGTGTGAGCAGTTTGTCGAATTCGGGTTCGCGCAGCCGCCTTTGACTCACGGCTGGGTTTGATGGGTCAATCGCTTCCCATCCCGAAATTTTTTGAAATTCTTCAAGCAGCTTGGGTTCGAGATTGTGAACGACGTGACCCAATTCGTGCGCGGCAGTGTACAACGACGCGCTAATGAGCGTGACATCTTTATAGCCCGTAAAACCACCGAGCCACTTTTCGTCGGGATGCGATTTCTCGAGAAAGAATTCAATATAACGCGGATTGCCTTGCAAAATTTCCAAGGGAATGAATTGCAGAATGTCCTTGTCCATGTGTTCGAGGTCGCGGCGCGTCCACTGTTTGCCAAACGTGCGCTGCAAACTCGAATTGAATTCGACGCTGTATTTGAGTTCCAAATCAAATTCAAAACTTTTTTCGCGAATCAATTCGTCGAGCCGTTTTTCCACTTGACGATTCGCGTACTCGATGGCGACCGAAGGCACGTTGGGGTTCGTGGTAATTTTGTCCAAGCGTTCGGCATACGCGAGCAGTTCGGCTGCCACATCCGCCGCCGCATCTTTCAGAAATTCGTCCACCTCTTCTTGCGTGTACTTGCCCGCGCCCACGCTCTCTCTTGCTTTCACTTCAAAAATGCGCTGTAACTCGACGGACAACAATTCGCCGCGCTTGATGTTGGTGCTCTTTAATATTTTTTCAAAGCGCTGTTTCAGTTTTTCAGTATCAATCGCATCGCGCAGTTGGCGGGCGCGACCTTTTTGTGTCAACAGGCGAACGTTTTCCTCGTCGTCCGTGCGGTCGAGCAAATCCACAATCGCGCGTTCTTCGTGTTCGCGCACCCACCACATCGAAATAAATTCGTCGAGATAGCGCGCTTTGACGCGTTCCTCCACGATGTTGTCCGAAAGCAACTCGAGCAGTTCTCGATATTCGCTCCCGTCGTAGTCGTCGAGCAATTGTCCAAAGCGATTGCGGTGGTCGAGTTCGAGCAGCGTCGCGTCGAGAAGGTCATGGTCGTTATTCTTGTCGAGAATTTTCAAGCCCGCGCGTTCGTCGTCGTCGCCCGTGAATCCGTCGAGCAAATGAATGACGAGCGTGGCAGACTGTTTTTCGTCCAGCGCGATGTCTTCCCACGCGGGATTGTTCGTGAGATCACGCGTCGCGTCGTCGTCGCCGTTCAATGCCACTTGGAGCGCGTCGGCGGGCGGCAGCGCTTTGTTCGTTTCTTTGCGTTGAATCAAAACGAACGCGTTGTGTGTACGCGATTGTTGAAGGACGTGAGTGAGTTCGTGCGCGAGCAGTTGTTCGCCCGCGCGCGTGTATGGCGCGTACTGTCCCGCGTCAAAGAAAATATCGCGTCCGAGCGTGAACGCCAGCGCGTTCAACGCGCGCGCAGAGTTTTGCGCGAACGCGTCGGTGTGGACACGAACACTGGAGAAATCCACGCGCGGCGCGGAAATGTCATTTCGAACAACGTGAGAAATCTCTCTCGCCGCCTCATCCGCCGCGCGTTCCGTCGCGTCGTTCGCGCCCACAATTTGTGGTGACGAAGTTTTCGGCGCGGGAAAAATGGGAAGGCGCGCGAAATGATGACCGAGCCGCGTTTCCATTCGTTCGCGCGTTGTCGCATCGAGCGATTGCCCCGCCGACTCGCGCGCGCGTTCGACGAATGCTTTGCGCGCGAAATTTTCATCTCGCGCGCGGTGCGCAAGATTCGATGCAGGGTCTCGTTTCAGCATGACGCGGGTGTTCAAAAAATTTTTCTCCCTGAATTCGCTTACTCCAACCCGGGCACGACGGCTCTCAATAGCGGCATGAAATATTCAGGACGCCGCAGACTGTCTTCGCCCACCGCATCGAGCAATAAATCCCAAATATCGCCTGCGAGACCGGCTCTGCCTTCGAGCTTTGATAAATTCTGCAGGAATGCCTGCATCGTTGTCGGCGGTTTCAAGTTCCGCAACATTTCGTCCAAGACGAGAAATTGGAGCATGTGCGGCGAAATCCCATGCGGGGCATCTTCAAAAAACTTGTCAGCGAACGTCGCGCCCGGTTCCAGAATTTTCTGCGTGAATTTGCCAGCTAAGGATTCGTTCACGACCTCGATTTTGACGCCGCGCTCAATCAACATATCCACCATTGCCAAGGTGATGGATGAACTGCCCGTCGCTTCCATGCGAGTTGATTGCGTTGCTTCAATCTTTTGGGCGCGCTCCCAAATTTCGCCGAGCATATCGCCATACGCTTTCGGGTTTTCTTGCGTTTCGAAAATATCCTTGATGACGCGCAGGACGGCTTGATTGGCTTTGTTGGTTGGATGCTCTTGGAGCGCGCGCAGGATTTCGTCTCCTTTGATTAACACGCCGGGCTTGCCCGGTTTTTCGCTCATTGTCTCTTCGAGGGTCGCGGTCTTGACGCGTTTCGGGTCGTCAACAAGCGCCTTTTCGACGGCGGCGCTGACCTCCGCTTTTGCGGTGTACGTTGGCGGCGGCACGGGGGGCGGCGGGTCAGGCAAGCTGAGAAACCCCAAGAGTTTCCTGAAATCGGGCTCTGGAACGTGAACCTGTTCTTCGGGCGGCAGTTTGTAAAAAACTTCAGTCAACCAGTCTCTAACGATTTGTTTTTCTGTCGCCGTTGCTTTGTCCAATTTTTTGTATATGGCGTTGATTTCAGGCGGGATGCCGGTCAAATCGTCCACGGGCGGGGGCTGTTTTTTCAATGTTGCCAATTGCGCTTCGACCAGTTTCGTGGCGTCCGGACGGTTAAGGAGCGCTTTCATTTTGGGCAGACCTTCTTTCAAGAGTCCGCCCGCCGCCAACAGCGCGAGAATCACGTACAGCGCGGTTTCCGCCGAAGCTGCTTTGACCGTTTCGTCGTTAAAATCCTTGAGGGTTTTGGTATCTCCTGCTGCCTGAATATGCAGCTCGTGTTCTAATGAAGCCGACAGCGTAGCCGCCAACAACGCGCCGAGCGTGAGTCCGGCCAACGCGCCGAGGTCCACTGCGAGATTGACGCCTGGAATAAATTGAACGATGAGAAGCACCGTCGCCGCTGCCATCGCCAGATTCGCGGTCTTGCCGACAAAACCCGCAAAATGCGCGAGACGTGAAGTTCCGCTCTTGCCTTCGGCAAAAACTTGTTCGAGATCCTGCGTCGCCGCCGCACTGATGCCCGGCAAGTCCACCGTCCCTTTAATCATATCGGAAGCTGTTTCGAGCGGATGCGATGCCATGTGCCTCAACTGCGTGTTGCGTACTTGTGCGCTAATTTTTCGCGCCAGCGCGACCTTGTCGTCGGGCGAAAGTGTTTCAAAATCCTCGGGCTTGACTTGTTTCAGAATTTCGGCGATTTCTTCATTCAGCGTTTTGGATTTCTCTTGAGTCTGTTTCGGAACATCTCCTGTTTTCAGCGCGCTCACGAGCTGCTTGTACGTTTGGATCGATTTCAACAGCAGCGCGAGGTCGTCGGTAGTGTCGCGTGCAATGAGCGCGTACAGTTCCAGCTCTTCTGGCGAAAACGTTTTGAGTTCGTCAATAATTTTGAGGACGGTCGGATAGTCTTCGGGCTTGAGCGAATCTATCTTCCCAAGAACGGCTTTCACCTCGGGCGGCAGCGCGTCCAATTCCTTTTTGAATTCCTCGTACGCGGGAGGAGGAGGAATAGTTGTCGTGTCGCCCTTGCCACCTTCAACGCCCTTTTGGATTTCGCCTTTGCCCTTGCCGCCTCCAACGCCCTTTTGCGTTTCCTCTTTCCCTTTGCCGCCCTTCACACCTTTTTGCGTTTTGCCTTTGCCTTTTCCGCGCGTGGTGGCTTTCTTCGTTTTGCGTTTCTTGCCTTTCGGGAGAGTGAGGGTTTCTACATCGAGTTCTGTCGACGGTGGCTCGACCGTTTTTGTCTCCTTTTCGATTGCTCCAATGCCAACGCCAAAGGGATACGCGTTGCCTTTATCGCGCGTAGGGCTCTCGCCGCGAACCACCATCCCGTACTCACTCACGACAAAACGGAACATTGTGAGCCCTTCGAGATTCACATATTCGGGCATCTCCCATTCGACGACATTGCCATTGGTATTTGCTGTTCCGGTTGAGATGTTGCTCGTGAACTTGCCATCCGTGAGCGACGCCGTGTATTCGCCTGATGCAGGCGCTCCGTTATACGTGGCGCGCAAAACGTCGGTGGCGCCATCCGAATAATTTAGAATAACCCAGTCCGGATAAATCAATTCAACTTGTTCAATTTCTCGTTTGCTCGGCGCGGGCGCGGCTTGCTTGCCGGTTCTATTTCCGCCTTCGCGCGGCGCGTTATCATTTTTGCTGCGCAGCGCGCTTGCCGTTTGCGTGGTGTCCGGTACAACCGCCATTTTCTCAAAGCGATGTCCCACGCGCGGCGCGAGCGATGGCGCGCCCAAATCAACGCCAACATCAATCGCCGGCGCACTCGCGCGCAGTGGCGGCGCGAAACTCAATCCCGCGCTTGCTTTCCTTTTCACTTGCTCGCGTTCGGCAATCATTGCAAAGGAATCATTCCGAATTCTGCAAACTCGCAAACACCGCTTGCGCAATGTGCGCGCCAATCACATCACCGCGCGTTGTGTTCATCGCAAACGCGCCCGCGTCCACATCGTCACGCGCATCGTGTGAAATCAATTCTGCCGCGGGCGTCGGTTGCGAAAACAATCGTTCCAATTCGCGCTGCACCGCGTCGCCGATGCGATATTTTTCCGACGGCGCGAATCCTTCGAGAACGAGCTCGTCAATTGAAATGACAACAAAGTGATTCTCGTTTCTCGTTTCTCTTTTTTCGCGTGACGTTTGACGTTTCACTTCGTCTCCAGTCTCCAGTCTCTAATCTCACTCTCCGTCATCGTCTTGTTCATTTTCGCGTACTCGCTCTGCGCCGCGTGCAAGAGATGCGACATGCTCACGCGCGCATTTTCATCCGCCGCGAGAAACGACGCGTGGAGAGCGATATTGCGAATGCTGCCGCCCGCGATGTTGAGACGCGCGAGCCGCGTCACGTCAAGATTTTCGGTTGGCGTGTCGGGTGGAAAAATTCGGCGCCAAATTTCCGCGCGCTGTGCGTAATCGGGAAACGGAAAGTTTACAATAAAGCGCAAGCGGCGGACGAACGCGCGGTCCAGCTGTTCTTGCAGATTCGTCGTCAGAATCGCGAGCCCGCGATATTGTTCCATGCGCTGAAGCAAATAACTGATTTCGATATTCGCGTAACGGTCGTGGCTGTCCTTGATTTCGCTGCGTTTGCCAAACAACGCGTCGGCTTCGTCAAACAACAAAATTGCGCCGCCCGCTTCCGCCGCGTCAAACACGCGCCGCAGATTTTTTTCCGTCTCGCCGATGTATTTGCTCACGACGGCGGACAAATCAATACGATACAAATCGAGCCGCAGGTCGTTCGCCAACACTTCTGCCGCCATCGTCTTGCCCGTTCCGCTCGCGCCCGCGAACAACGCGCTGATGCCGAGACCGCGCGCGCTCTTGGCGCCCCAACCCCATTCGTCGTACACGTGATGGCGCTGCCGCACATGCGCGGCGATGTCGCGCAAAATGTTCAGTTGCGCGTCGGGCAAAACAATGTCGTCCCACATCGCGGCAGGTTCGATGCGCTGGGCGAGCGTTTCCGCAGTGTGTCCCGCGTCAAAACGCTGCCGCGTTTGCGCGCGACTCGCGTCCCACAACGCGCGGTGCAATTCGATTTCGGTTGTTTGACGCGCGTGATGCGCCGCCGCGCGGATTTCCGACGCGTCCAAATTGAATTGCGCGACAAGTTGTTCGACGTGTCCGTTCAACGGCGCACTCGTTTCGTCGAGCGCTTGCGTCCACATCGCGCGCTGTTCGTGCGCGCGCAGTTTCGGAATTTCAAGGGTGAGTTGCGAACGCGTCGGCAGTGTGCGGCGAACGCGCGTCGAGAAAAAAATTTGCGCGCGGAGGTTTTCGAGAATATGGAGCATCGCTGCAAGCTGCGCGCTTTCTTCGACCTCGTGCGCTTGGACCAACAGCGCGCTGTGTGTGAGACGCGCTTCGCGTTCCCACAAACGCGTAAACGTTTCGAGTTCGCTCCCATTCGTCGGCACGCGCCGCGCGTCCGTCGCGTAAAGCGGAATCTGCCACCGTTCGCAAACCGCCACCGCAATTGCGCGCCCATCGCCGACGAGTTGAATGACTGGAAAATTGAAAGCCGATTCATTTTCCAACGCGCGCAAAATGTTTTCCACAACGCGCTGCTGTGATTCGACCAGCGGCTCGCGTTCCGTAACGCGCGTGACAATTCCTTCCAGCCGCGCATCCATCTGCGAAATGCCTGTCAAGAAATGCAAGATGCGTTCGTCAATTCGCAGTGGGCTCGTGGTCAGCGTACTGCCATTTCCAATTTCGACCATCCGCCAATGACGCAGCGGCGCGTCGGGCGTCAGCGCGCTCCAATGCGCGTCGGGCAAGACGGCAAGCGCAAGTGAAAATGTCGGCGCGAAACTCCGCGAATCATTTTGCGCGCGCGACACGAGCGAAGCGATTTCGGAATCCAATTCCACGCCCGCGCACAGGAGGAGCATGTCGCGTTCGAACGCCGAAAGTTGGAACGCGGCGCACAACGCATCGAGCGCCGAACGCGCGGGCAGCATCGCGCGCGCGATTTCGGACGAAAATGTTTCGTCCGAATCATTTTCACGCGACGCGTCGCGCGACGTTTCACCGACGCGCGTTTGCAGCAATGCGCGTAGGCGCGCGAGCTGCGCGGACAGATATTTTTGATTCAGCGTGAGCCAATCTTGCACTTTTTTAATTTGTCATTTCGAGCGGAGCGAGAAATCTCTTGGGCATTGTTGAGATTTCTCACTGCGTTCGAAATGACAAGCACAACTCCTCACACAATCGTCACGCGCTGCGCGTTGTTAAAGGCGGGCGGCGTAACGGTACGGTCAATCAAAATGCTTTCGACGCCGTCCACGCGCAAACGCACAAAATAATCGTCGGGCAGAATCGCGGGAAATGAAAAATTGAGCGTGTTCGTTTTCGCGGTGTTGAACGGTGCCGCGTTCGCCTCGCGGTCGCCGAGTAGCAGCGCCGCGCGCTGTCCGCGCCACACTTGCGGCGCGCATGTTACATTCAGATTTAGGTTGCCGTTGCCGTCGCGCGCGAGGGGACTCGGCGCAAGAGTTGGATTGTTTGGCGCGAGCGCGAGTCCGAGCGCGTTCGTCGTGCGGCGCAATTTGCCCGCATTGACGAATCCCACACTGACCGCATAAACGCCCGCAGGAAAATCTGCGGCGATGTTGGGAATGCGAAACTGAATTTGTTTGTCGGTTGCGCCCGCGAGCGGATTCACTTGAGCGGGCGCGTTGAACAGACGATGATTCAGCAAAATTACAACGCTGTCGCCCGCTTCACCGTCGAGATGCACGCCGTCGAGCGTGACAATTTCGTTCAAGCGCGCGGCGGTCTGTTCATTTTCGTACGCGACGGTGAACAATGTCGGAAACGGCGATAGCAGATTTGGCTGAACGACGACGCCGTGGTCATTTTCGCCGCGCATCAGAACGGGCAGCGGAGACCGTTTGGGCGCGGCGCTTTCAATCAGCACGACAGAAATCGTATAGCACGCGCTGGGACGATATTTCGCGCCAAACATCGTCCACAATTTCGAAAGGTCGTCCATCGTCATCGGGCGTTGAACGATTTTGATTTGCTCGAATTGTTCCGCGAGTTCGGATGTCGCGAGCGCTTCCAACGTTGGCGGCAGTCCACCGCCGCCTGTGACGGGCGTTGGCGATAGCGCGGTGCGAATTGCGGCGCGCGGCAAAACAGGATTTTCGTGCAAGAGCTGCATCGCGTAACCGAGCAAAATTTCCGCGTGAAAATCGTGCGCGCCGTACGCGGTGAGCAAATAGTACAGGTCGAGCGCAAGCGGGGGATTCGTCGCGCGTTCGCCGCGTCCATTGCGCGAAGGGAGTTCCGCGTTGCGCCAACCCGCGTTCGGCGAAACGTTGTATAAAAACAAATTGAGTTGACTGGCTTCGTCCGCGCCGGTGGTGATGCGGTCGGGCGGCAGCGCGGTTACGCTCACATCGCCGATGCTCGCGTTGAGGTCGCGGTCAATCAGCCCGTTGATGAGCAAATCTTTTAATACGGCGGTGACCGCCGCTATCGCCAAAGCGGAACTCAACGTTCACCTCGTTCGCGTTTTTGCAGATATTCGTCGAGCGACATTTTTTTGGAAGGAGCAGGGGAACGCTGCGAGAGAGGGGAACGCTGCGGCGAGCGTTCGCTACTCTCTGCGCGCACGATGATGCGTCCGATGCTCACGCGCACGATGGGCGCGGGTTGTGATTCGGTGTTTTGAATTTTTTCATCGCGCGCTTCACGTGGCTGCGCTTGAAAAATTTGCGTGGGAACGAGTACGCTGCGCGTGGCTCGTGGCTCGATGTGCGATTCTTGGTCGGCACGTTTGTTTGGCAATTCGTGCGCGCGTTCGTCCAATGGTCGGGCGGCGCGCGGCGCGTTGTTTTGGGAGGAGGGCGATGGGCGCGTTTCTGCCGTGTCTTGTATGGGCGGCACATTCATCACGCCGCGATAGGGTTCGCGTGTGCGCGAAATTTCTGGTAAGGGCAATTGCGGCGCGCGGCGCGCAACATTTTCATCACGCGCCGAGTTCACTGTTCCCGTTTCGCCAATTGCTTCAAACGACGCGAAATCTACGCGGGTTGCGAGTGGTTCAAACAACGCGGGCACGCGCGGTTTTAGCGCGGGCGTTTCTGAGAATTGTGGTTGCAAAAGTGCGCGTAAGAAATCCATTTGCATCTTGTTGAAACATGTGATGGCGATGGACGATTAAAATCGTCACTACGCTAG